>DASYSM010000029.1:0-56122 GCA_036003325.1 Candidatus Limnocylindrales bacterium | reverse complement strand
CACCGTCCGACGATCCGTTTCCGGACTCCCCGGCCTCCGATGCCGCTGCCTGGTAGGCCGCGGTCGACACACGCTGGAGCGACTCGGCGAGCGACGACATGCCGCTCTTGATCACGTCCATGTCGGAACCCTTGAGCGACTCGCGGAGCGACTCGATCTTGTTCTCGACCTCGAGCTTGTCGTCCGAGGAGACCTTGTCACCGAGGTCCTTGATGGCACGCTCGGCCTGGAACGAGAGGGCCTCGGCCTGGTTCCGGGTCTCGACCTCCTCGCGCCGCTGTCGGTCCTCCTCGGCGTGTTCCTGGGCGTCGCGGACCATCTGGTCCACGGCGCTCTTGTCGAGCATCGACGAGGCGGTGATGCGGACCTGCTGCTCCTTGCCGGTCGCCCGGTCCTTGGCCTTGACGTCGAGGATGCCGTTGGCATCGATGTCGAACGTCACCTCGATCTGGGGGATCCCGCGCGGGGCCGGCGGGATGCCGTCGAGGATGAACCGCCCGAGCGTCTTGTTGTCGGCCGCGAAGTCGCGCTCGCCCTGGAGGACGTGGATCTCGACCTGGCTCTGCGAGTCGGACGCGGTCGAGAAGACCTGCGACTTCGACGTCGGGATGGTGGTGTTGCGCTCGATCAGCTTGGTCATGACCCCGCCGAGCGTCTCGATGCCGAGCGACAGCGGCGTCACGTCGAGGAGCAGGACGTCCTTGACGTCACCTGCCAGCACGCCGGCCTGGATCGCCGCGCCGATGGCCACGACCTCGTCGGGGTTGACGCCCTTGTGCGGCTCCTTGCCTCCGAACATGGCCTTGACCGCCTCGACGACGGCCGGCATCCGGGTCATGCCGCCGACGAGGATGACCTCGTCGATGTCGGCGGGCTTGAGCCCGGCGTCCTTCATCGCGGCCAGCACGGGGCCCTTGGTCTTCTCGACCAGGTCGTTGACCAGGTCCTCGAGCTTGGCCCGGGTGAGGGTCATCACGAGGTGCTTCGGGCCGCTGGCGTCGGCGGTGATGTAGGGCAGGTTGATCTCGGTCGAGGCCGTCGTGGACAGCTCGATCTTCGCCTTCTCGGCGGCCTCCTTGAGGCGCTGCAGGGCCTGCTGGTCCTTGGCCAGGTCGATGCCCTGGTCCTTCTTGAACTCGGCCAGCAGCCAGTCGATCACGCGCTGGTCGAAGTCGTCGCCGCCGAGATGGGTGTCGCCGTTGGTCGCCTTGACCTCGAACACGCCTTCGCCGAGCTCGAGGATCGAGATGTCGAATGTCCCGCCGCCGAGGTCGTAGACGGCGATCTTCTCGTCGCCCTTCTTGTCGAGCCCGTAGGCGAGGGCCGACGCGGTGGGCTCGTTGATGATCCGCTTGACGTCGAGGCCGGCGATCCGACCGGCGTCCTTGGTCGCCTGGCGCTGGGTGTCGTCGAAGTAGGCCGGGACGGTGATGACCGCCTCGGTGATCTTCTCGCCGAGGTACGCCTCCGCGTCGGTCTTGAGCTTCTGGAGGATCATCGCGCTGATCTCCGGCGGCGTGTAGACCTTGCCGTCGGCGAGCTTGACCGCGACGCCGTCGCTCTTCGGGTCCTTCTCGACGCCGTATGGGACGAGCTTGCTGCTGCGCTTGACCTCCGGGTCGTCCCAGCGACGGCCCATGAAGCGCTTGATCGAGTACACGGTGTTGACCGGGTTCGTGACGGCCTGGCGCTTGGCCAGCTGGCCGACCAGCCGCTCGCCGGTCTTGGTGAAGGCGACGACCGAGGGGACGGTCCGGCCGCCCTCGGCGGATGCGATGACGGTCGGCTCGCCGCCCTCCATGACGGCCACGACGGAGTTCGTCGTGCCGAGGTCGATGCCGATGATCTTGCCCATGTCGATGGATGCTCCTTGGTCGGGGTTGGGTGTGGTGTCTGGGTCAGTCGTTGGGTTCTGCGCTGGACGCCACGGCGACGAGCGCCGGACGGATGACGCGGTCCCGCAGCCGGTAGCCGCGGCGGATCTCCTCGACGATCGCGCCGTCCTTCTGGCCGGTGCCGGGGACGTTGGTGATGGCCTCGTGCTCACGTGGGTCGAACGGGCGACCGGGCGATGCGTCGATGGCGCTGACACCCTCGCTCTCGAGCAGCTGTCGGAGCTTGCGGTCGATCACCGAGATGCCCTCGAACCAGGCGTCGTCGGCGATGGCCGCCGGGCGGGTGTCGATGGCGCGGTCGAGATCGTCGGCGAGCGTCAGCACCTTGCGGATCAGGTCCTCGCCGGCGAGGCCGAGGTCACGCATCCGCTCCTCGCTGGTCCGGCGCTTGAAGTTCTGGAACTCGGCGCGCTCGCGCTGGAGGGCCAGCAGGTACTCGTCGGCGGTCGCCAGGGCCGCGTCGCGCTCGGCGGTCAGCCCCTCGATCTGGGCGAGCAGGGTCGTCGGCGAGATGTCGATCTCGGCCGCGCGCTCCTCCGCCCGGGTGGCGTGCTTTCGGTCAGGCATACAGGTGATCCACCAATTCGTTCATGAGACCGGACACGAAACCGACCGTGCCGATCGCCTGGGAGTACGACATCCGCGTCGGACCGAGGACCCCGACCACGCCGATGGCATGGCCAGGTCGCCCATACGGCGCGAGGACGAGCGAGACGTCGCGCATGTCGAGCGGCTGGTTCTCGTGGCCGATGAACACCTGGACCCGGCCCGCGCCGGCGACGCTGCCGACCAGCTGGCCGAGGTAGGCGCGGTTCTCGAGCGCGGAGAAGACGCGCCGGAGCTTGTCGCTCTGGGCGAATTCCGGGGCTTCCATGACGTTGAGCAGGCCGTCGCTGAAGACCTCCTCGATGGCTGCCGCGTCGTACTCGCGGACGATCTTGACCGCTCGATCGCCGACGCGGCGGGCGAGTGCCTCGACCGGCTCGTCCTCGCGCAGCGACGCCAGCCGCGCCGCCGCGCGCGTGGCGGTCATCCCGGACAGCCGCTCGTTGAGGATGGCGGCGACCGCGTTGAACGTCGGCTGGTCGACCGACTCGTCGGCCTCCAGGGTGACGAGCGCCTGCTTGATGGCGCCCTCCTGGAGGACCAGGATCAGGCTGGCCATCCGCTCGTTGATGGCGACCAGATCGACCCGCCGGATGTGCGCGTCGCGTGGCTTGGCCGGCGTCGCCAGCCCGGCCGACCGGGTGACCGACGCGAGGGTCGTCGCCGCCAGGCGGAACCAGTGCTCGCTGGCGAACTCGACCTGGCCGAACTGGTGGCGGATCATCAGCTGCTCGACGGCGGGCAGCGGGACGGTCTCGACGATCGACTCGACGTAGAAGCGGTAGCCGGCGTCGGTCGGCAGGCGGCCGGCGGAGGTATGCGGATGGGTCAGCAGGCCGTTGGCCTCGAGCTCGGCGAGGATGCTGCGGACCGTCGCGCTGGACACGCCGAGCCGGTAGCGCTCGACGAGCGCCTGGCTGCCGACCGGCGTGGCGGTCGTGACGTATTCCTCGATGACGGCCCGTAGGATCGCCTGGGTGCGAAGGTCCAGTGGGCCGAGTGGGCGACGATTCCGACGCGCCAAGGGCCGATCTCCTGTCTGGTTAGCACTCTTAGGGTGAGAGTGCTAACGGCGTTGACGGCATCGTAGCAGTCGGTCGGGGCCAGTGTCAACGCGTGCCGGCAGGGCTGTCAGACGAGCCGGCTGAACAGCTCGTTCGAGAGCAGCCGGCCGCGGGTCGTCAGGACCACTCGATCATCGGCGGTCACATCGAGCAGCTCGGCGGCGAGCGCCCAGCCGAACGGGTCCGCGAGAGGTGGCTCGTGCGCCGCAGCGAGCGGGACCCCGCGGTCGGTCCGCAACCCGAGGATGACGGCCTCGGCGGCGGCCGTCGCCCGGTCGATCGGCTCCGATTCACCCGGCGGCAGGCGCGGCTCGCTGCCGTCGGCAGGTGCCAGCGCACCGAGGTAGCCATCGAGACGGGCCGCGTTCCAGCGTCGCGTCAGCCCGTCGAAGGCATGGGCGCCGGGACCGACCGCCTCGTACGGCCGGCGTTGCCAGTAGACGAGGTTGTGGCGGCTCTTGTGTCCGGGCCGCGCCCAGTTGCTGATCTCGTAGCCGTGCCAGCCGTCGTCCGCCAGGCGGTGGACAGCGTGGTGGTACTGGGCGGAGGCCCGATCCTCGTCCTGCGCGGTCCGCGCGATCGCGCGCCAGCGTCGCGCCCCGCTGGTCGTCGGCAGGTGGTCCCCGTCCGGGCCGGTCAGACCCTCCGCGTCGGGATCGTCGAGCGTGAGCGCGTAGAGCGACAGGTGGTCGGGCTCGAGGGCGAGGGCGGCGTCGAGCGTCTCGATCCAGTCGGCGAGGCTCCCATCGGGGACGTCGTACAGGAGGTCGAGGCTGACGGAGCCGATGCCGGCGGCGCGCGCCTCGGCGACGGCTCGCACGACGTCGACGACGCGATGGCGCCGGCCGAGGCGGCGCAGCCCGGCCGCCGACATCGCCTGCGCACCGAGCGACAGGCGGGTGACCCCGGCGGCCCTGAGCGCCCGGGCATCGCCGCGCTCGTCTGGGCCGGGATTGGCCTCGAGCGTGATCTCGGCGCCGGGCGCCAGGCCGTATCGCTCGCGGACCCGCGCCATGAGCGCGCCGATGGTCGCGGCCGGCAGGAGCGACGGCGTCCCGCCGCCGAGATAGACCGTCTCGAGCGGAGGCCGGCCGCCCGGGAAGACCGCATCCAGGGCGTCGGCCCGAAGCTCCAGCTCCTCGACCAGGGCCGCGACGAAGGTCTCGACCCGCGCCCGCGGGCCGCGCGCGGCGGCACCGGCATAGACCACGAAGTCGCAGTACGGACAGAGCGAGACGCAGAACGGGACGTGGACGTAGAGGGCGACCGGCGGGGCGACGACCGGCGCCATGAAGGGCGACACGCCGCGGGACGGTGCGCCGGCGGCTGCCACGGTCAGCGATCCCGCGAGGCGGACTCCCGCGACCCGATCACCCGCCAGCCTTCGGGCGGGCGTCGTCGCTTCTCGATCTCCTCGACCTCACGGCCACGGGGCTTGGTCTGGCCGGTGTGGCCGGTGCACAGGAACACGGCGAAGCGGGTGATGGCATGGCCGACGAAGGCCGCCGCGATGCCGCCGGTGACGACTGTCAACCAGCCGCCGATCAGGCCCATCCCCATCGTCAGCACCAGCAGGTAGCGGTCCCTGCCCGGGGCTCCGAGCCGCGTCGTGAGCGTGTAGATGATCGCCTGGGTGAAGTTGGCCAGGGTCGGGTTGACGCCGGCCACCAGCAGCAAGCCGAACAGGGCGCCACGGAACGCCGCCTCGTCGATGAAGGCGGTCGCGGTCGAGTTGAGCAATGCCCCCGGGTACGACCAGGAGTCGGGGAAGCGGATGCGGTGGTAGCGGTAGGTGGCGAAGCTGACCGCCACGACGATCCCGATCAGACCATAGGCGAGGCCGCCCAGGACCGCGCCGAGCCGGTTCCCCGAGCCGAGGAACAGGTCCACCTGCGGCGACGGGTGGATGTACAGGATGGCGATGGCGATGGCGAACCCGAGGCCGTACCAGCCCAGCCGCCGGCGCACCCGCGGCCGCTCGCCATCGCGCGTCGATTCGTAGTACTCGGCCGTCCCGAACTTCTCGGCATCGAGGCGGAGCAGGATGAGCAGCAGGGTCAGCCCGATCGTGATCAGCCAGCGCGCGAGGTTGATGAAGTCGTCCACGGCGCGTCCTAGCCCTCGTCCATCCGGAGCATCGCCAGGAATGCCTCCTGCGGGATCTCGACCGAACCGACCCGCTTCATGCGCTGCTTGCCTTCTTTCTGCTTCTCGAGCAGCTTGCGCTTGCGGGTGATGTCGCCACCGTAGCACTTGGCAAGGACATTCTTGCGCATCGCCCGCACCGACTCGCGAGCGATGACGTTCGAGCCGATGGCGGCCTGGATGGGGATCTCGAACATCTGGCGTGGGATGAGCTGCTTGAGCCGTTCGGTCAGCGCGCGGCCGGTGGACTGGGCCCGATCACGGTGGACGATGAGCGACAGGGCGTCGACCGGCTCGCCGTTGACCAGGATGTCGACCTTGACCAGGTTCGCCGGCCGGTAGCCGAGCTCCTCGTAGTCCATCGACGCATAGCCCTGGCTGCGGCTCTTGAGCTGGTCGAAGTAGTCGATGATCAGCTCGGCCAGGGGCATCTCGAAGTGGAGGACCACCCGGGTCGGGTCGAGGTACTCCATGGTCATGAACTCGCCGCGGCGGTTGGTCGACAGCTCCATCAGCGGCCCGATGTAGCCCGTCGGGGTCACCACGCTGAGCTTGACCCATGGCTCCTCGATCGCCTCGATGTCGGACGGGTTGGGGAGCAGCGCAGGGTTGTCGACGACGGCGATGCCGCGGTCGTGCATCAACCGGACGTGATACTCGACCGACGGCGCCGAGGCGATCAGGTCGAGGCTGAACTCGCGCTCGAGGCGCTCCTGGACGATCTCCATGTGGAGCAGGCCGAGGAAGCCACAGCGGAAGCCGAAGCCGAGTGCGACCGAGCTCTCCGGGGTGTAGGTGAAGCTCGCGTCGTTGAGGTGCAGCTTCTCGAGCGCATCGCGCAGCAGCGGGTAGTCCTCGCCGCTGACCGGGTAGATGCCGGCGAACACCAGGCTCTTGGCCTCCTGGTAGCCGGGCAGCGGGGCGTCCGCGGGGCGCGCCACGGTCGTGACCGTGTCGCCGACCTGCGCGTCGCGGACGCTTTTGAGCCCGGTCGCCACGTACCCCACCTCGCCCGCGACGAGCTGCTTGACGGGCACGAGCTGCGGGCGGAAGACGCCGAGCTCGAGCGGATCGGCCTCCGCGCCACTGCCCATCAGCCGGATCGGCTCGCCGTGGCGGATCGTCCCCTCGGCCAGGCGGACGTACACGACGACACCCTTGTACGCGTCGTAGTGGCTGTCGAAGATGAGGCCCTTCAACGGCTTGGCCGGATCACCCTTGGGCGCCGGGATCCGGGAGACGATCGCCTCGAGGATGTCGGCCACGCCGGTGCCGTCCTTGGCCGAGGCAAGGATGACCTCCTCGCGCGGGATGGCCAGGACATTCTCGAGCTCGTCCATGATCGTGTCCGGGTCGGCGGACGGCAGGTCGATCTTGTTGAGGACCGGGATGAGCGTGAGGTTCTCGCGCAGGGCGAGATGGACGTTGGCCAGCGTCTGGGCCTCGATGCCCTGGGTGGCATCGACCACCAGGATCGCACCCTCGCAGGCCTGCAGGCTGTGGCTGACCTCGTAGGCGAAGTCGACGTGGCCGGGCGTGTCGATCAGGTTGAGCCCGTAGACCAGGCCGTCCCGCGCGGTGTACTCGAGCCGCACCGCGCGGGCCTTGATGGTGATCCCCTTCTCGCGCTCGAGGTCCATCGAGTCGAGCACCTGGCTCATCATCTGGCGGCCCTCGATGGTGTGGGTCATCTCGAGCAGCCGGTCCGCGAGCGTCGACTTGCCATGGTCGATATGGGCGATGATCGAGAAGTTGCGGAGGCGCTCCTGGGGGATGTCCACTCGCGGCAGATCAGGCAGTCTGGGCCGCGACGACGGCCTCGTTCGGGACGTGATGCCGACTGATCGCTGCGAGACCGGCGCAAGGAGGGCTGTGATGGCTGTTCGTTCCGACGTCTCGGTGTCGACCGTCGCCACCGACGACTGGAAGCCCGACCCCGAAACGGGCGGCGAGATGCACGTCCTGTTCGAAGGCGAGGGAGCGTACGTCGGCATGTCGCGTTTCCTGGACGTCGCCGAGGTGGGACCACTGACGCTGCCCGCCAGGGAGTCGTTCCTGATCCTCGAAGGTGCGGCCCGCGTCGAGATCGCCGGTGGGCCGACGCTCGACCTGAAAGTCGGCGACATCGCCTCGATCCCGGAAGGGGCCGTCGTCACCTGGCAGCTGACACTGCCCTTCAAGGAGATCTGGTTCTTTGGCCGCGCCTACGAGATGGCCGTGGGAGATGGGCCTGATCAGGCGGTCATGGAGGATGGTCACGAGGCGGCAGTGTAGCCCCCGATACCTGACCCCGGCATCGGACGCCCACCGCGCCGCTACCCTTCGCAGGTGCTGGACTTCCTGACTTCGTCCCTGGTGACCCTGTATGTCGTCATGGACCCGCTCCTGTTGAGCGCCCTGTTCGTCGCGCTGACCCACGACATGTCCGCTGGCGATCGGCGGGAGGTCGCCTGGCGGGGACCGCTCATCGCGTTCGTCATCCTCGTGGCGGTCGGGCTCGGCGGGGCGAAGCTGTTGGACTTCATGGGGATCTCGCTGTCGGCGTTCCGCATCGCGGGCGGTCTGCTCCTGTTGTGGACCGCCTGGGAGATGGTGTTCGATCGTCTCGGTCCGCGCCTGGAGGCGACGGCCGACATCGCGATCGGCGTCGATCACGTCAGGAACGTGGCCGCGTTTCCGCTCGCGATCCCGCTCATCGCCGGGCCTGGCGCCATCACGGCGATGATCCTGCTGGCCGGCAAGACCGGCGGTCAGGCCGACCTCGCCCTCGGGCTCTTCTTCGTCACGGCCCTCGTGATGCTCACGATCCTCCTGGCCTTCCTCGGCGCCGATCGCATCTCCAAGGTCCTCGGTGTCACCGGACGCGCGGTGAGCACCCGGATGCTCGGCATCATCCTCGCGGCCCTGGCCGTGCAGTTCATCATCGATGGCGTCCTCGAACTCGCCTGAGCGTGACGATCCCGGTGCCGACGCTCGTTCCGCTACGCTGATACCTTCACTCGGTTCCCAGCCCCAGGAGTCGCGCGTGGCCTGTCCCGTCTGCCGGAGCGAGAATCCGGCCGGAGCCAAGTTCTGCAAGGACTGCGGCACCCGTCTCACGACCGCCTGCCCGTCGTGCGGTTCGTCGACCCTGCCCGACGCCAGGTTCTGCAGCGAATGCGGAACGGTGCTCGGTGCGACGGCGCCGACCAGCGTCGAGAGCCGCCCGGCCGTGCCGCCGCCGACCGCCGCGGCGCCGGGTTCCGCCGAGCCGATCGCCGAACGACGCCACGTCACCATCCTGTTCGCCGATCTGGTCGGGTTCACCCCGTTCGCCGAGGAGCGTGACGCCGAGGAGGTCCGCGAGACCCTGACCCGCTACTTCGAGATGGCGCGCGCCATCATCGACTCGTACGGCGGCGTCGTCGAGAAGTTCATCGGTGACGCGGTGATGGCCGTCTGGGGCGCACCGGTCGCGCAGGAGGACGATGCCGGGCGCGCGGTCCGCACCGCGCTCGACCTGGTCGAGGCGGTCCGCACGCTCGGTCCGACCATCCAGGCGCGTGTCGGCGTCCTGACCGGGGAGGCCGCGGTCACGCTCGGGGCGACGAACCAGGGCATGGTCGCCGGCGACATCGTCAACACCGCGGCGCGGCTCCAGTCGGTCGCCGAGCCGGGCACGGTCCTCGTCGGCGAGGGGACCTTCCAGGCGGCGTCGCTGTCGATCGCCTTCGAGCCCGTCGGCGAGCAGTCGCTGAAGGGCAAGACCAGCCCGGTCCCCGCATGGCGCGCGCTGCGGGTCATCGGTGAGCGCGACGGTCGACGGTCAGGGGAGGGGCTCGAGGCGCCGTTCGTCGGCCGCGACGACGAGATCCGTCTCCTCAAGGACCTGTTCCAGGCGACCAGTCGCGAGCGGCGGGCGCGGTTGGTGTCGATCATCGGCCCGGCCGGGATCGGCAAGTCGCGTCTGGGCTGGGAGTTCGTCAAGTACCTCGACGGCGTCGCCGAGGACGTCTGGTGGCACAGCGGTCGGTCGCCCGCCTACGGCACCGGCATCAGCTTCTGGGCCCTCGGCGAGATGGTCCGCGGCCGCTGCCGCCTGGTCGAGACCGACGACGAGCCGACGTCGCGCAGCAAGATCGCGGAGGCCCTCGGCGAATACATCGCCGACCCTGACGAACGCCGCTGGATCGAGCGCGCCTTCCTGGTCCTGCTCGGCTTCGAGTCGGGCATGGCGACCGAGGAGCTGTACGGCGCGTGGCGCACGTTCTTCGAGCGGCTGGCCGAATCGGGCCCGGTGATCATGGTCTTCGAGGACTTCCACCACGCCGACACCGGCCTCGTCGACTTCGTCGATCACGTCATGGAATGGTCGCGCTCCGTGCCGATCTTCGTCGTGACTCTGTCCCGACCGGACCTTCTCGACAAGCGGCCGGCGTGGGGCGCCGCCAAGCGCAACTTCACCTCGGTCTATCTCGAGCCGCTCACCACCGAGGCGATGCGCCGGCTGCTCGTCGGCCTCGTCCCGGGCCTGCCCGAGTCCGCCCTCGCCTCGATCGTCGCGCGCGCCGACGGCATGCCGCTGTACGCCGTGGAGACCGTGCGGATGCTCCTGGCCCAGGGACGGCTGGGCCTGGTGGACGGCGTCTGCCAGCCGGTCGGCGACCTCACGACGGTCGCCGTCCCCGAGACGCTCACCGCGCTCATCTCGTCGCGCCTCGACGCGCTCCTTCCGGCCGAGCGGACACTCGCGTCGGACGCGGCGGTCCTCGGCCAGAGCTTCACGCAGGCAGGTCTCGCTGCGGTGTCCGGCATCCCGGATGCCGAGCTCGAGCCGATCCTCCGTCAACTGGTCCGGCGCGAGCTGCTGACCCAGGACCTCGACCCGCGGAGCCCGGAACGCGGCCAGTACTCGTTCGTCCAGGCGCTCATCCGCGAGGTGGCCTACAACACGCTCGCGCGGCGCGACCGGAAGACGCGCCATCTCGCTGCCGCGCGGTTCTTCGAGTCGCTCGGGAGCGACGAGCTGGCCGGCGCGCTCGCCAGCCACTACCTGGCCGCCCACGAGAACGCGAGCGAGCCTGCCGAAGCCGACGCCCTGGCCGGCCAGGCGCGGATCGCCCTCCGAGCGGCCGCGGACCGGGCGATCGCGCTCGGATCGTACGAGCAGGCGCTGGGCTTCCTCCGGTCGGCGCTCACCGTCGCGTCCGAGCCCGGCGAGCAGGCCGATCTTCTCGATCGAGCGGGCCTGGCTGCGACCGAGGCGGCGCTGCTCGACGATGCGGAGGAGCTCCTGCGCCGCGCGATCGAGATCCGTCGCGCCGCGGGCGACAAGTCGGCCCTGGCGGGCAGCCTCGTCGCGATGAACCGGATGCTCGTGGGGGCCTACCGGAGCGAGGATGCCGTCGCGCTCCTGGAGCCCGAGATGGAGGAGCTGGAGGGCATCGTGGACGAGGTCGCGCTCGTCCGGCTCGCGACGGCCATGTCCGGCGCCTACGCGATGCACCAGGACACCGACAAGGCCCTGCAGCTCATCGACCGATTCATGGCCAGGGCAGAGCGGCTCGACGCCATCGAGATCGTCGCCGAGCTGCTCATGCGACGCGGGATCATCCTCGGCCAGATCGGCCGAAGCTATGAGTCGGCTGCCCTCACCCGGGGCGGGCTCGAGCTTGCCGAGACGCATGGCCTCGTCGGCCTGGCGGTCTCCTGTCGCGGCAACCTCGGCTTCCACCTCAACGAGCGTGACCCGGCCAAGGGCTTCAGCTTCGACCGCGAGACGTTGGCCGAGACGCGCCGGCTCGGGATGCGCCGGCGGATGCTCCTCATGATCGGCAACACGTCCGAGGAGGCCAGGCTGACGGGCGACTGGGACTGGGCCCTGGCCGAGCTCGGAGCGGAGCTCGCCGGTGAGCTCGATCGTCCCGATCGCGCCTGGTTCACCGGCAACACGCTGGTGTTCCGTACCTGGCGCGGTGAGGCCACGAACGAGGAATGGGCCGAGTGGGAGGCCTTCATCGAAGGGCACGACGATCCCCAGGCCGCCGCCGACTACACCGACATCCAGGCCGTCCGCGCCCTCGCCGAGGGGCGTCTCGCGGACGCGCGGCGGCACGCGCTCGAGAGCTTCTCGATCGTCCCCGGCCGACCGAGCCGACGAGCCGTCGCTGCCCGCGCGGCGCTGTGGTCGAGGGATCCGGCCGAGGCCGCGGCCGACCTCGAGGCCATGGACCTGACCGGGGTCCACGGCGCCGCGGCCGACCTGCGGCGGACGGCGGTCCAGGCCGGGATCGCCGCCCTGGAGGATCGGCCGGGCGAGGCGATCGCCCTGTTCCGAGTCGCGCGCGAGGGCTTCCGCGACATCGGCCTGCCATGGGAAGAGGCGCTCCTCGGGATCGACATGGCGACGCTGCTCGACCCACGCGAGCCCGAGGTCATAGCGGCCGCCGGCCGCAGCCGCGAAGTCCTGGCCGGGTTGCGGGCCCGACCATTCCTCGATCGACTCGATGCCGCTCTGGCCCGCACTGCCGACCCGGCCTCGGCTGCGGGGAGCCCGCGTCGCGCAGAGGCCGCCGACCGCACGGCGGTCTGATCGTCAGTCCGGGACGAGGGCCGCGTCGAGCCGCGCGGTGAGCGCCCACGAGAGCGGCAGGGCGAGGTGGTTCGTGTCGCGGTAGACGAGGTATCGCCCGAGCACGAGCGGACATGGCTCGGTCGGGCAGAGCCAGGACGCCGTGTCGACGAAGGTCGCGCCCGCGGCCTCGGTCCGGGCCCGCTCGCCCGCCAGCCAGACGTCGTCGAACAGCTCCGACCGGTCGACCGCGCAGGCGATCGTGTGGTCAGGGTTGCGGCTGAGGCAGTCGATCGGATCGAACGGGACCGCCGGCGTGTCACCCAGCACGGCGACCCGGCTGCCGGCGGCCTCCAGCCGGTCGATCGTCGCCGCCACGCCGTCGAGCATCAGGTCCCGGGCGTCGCCCGACGCCGCCGGGGTGAGGCGATGGTTGCCGGCGACGATCACGAGCGCCGGATGCTCGTCGGCGATCCGGGCGAAGGCGTTCGCCCGCCACGTGTCGCACTCGGTGAACACGCGGGTGCCCGACCGCATCGTGACGTCCTCGTACGGGCATGACGCCTTGACGAGGGTCACGAGGCGCCAATGGCGCCGGACGGCGATCCGCTCGACCGCCGGGTACCACTGCATCGCGTGCGAGTCGCCGAACAGGACGACCGTCGTCGCGGAGCCTGGATCGCCGCTCACGCACGCGGGCGAGACCGTGTCGGGGTCGTTGAGGCCGCAGTGCGCCGGAGGCGCCGCGGCCGGGCCACGCGACAGGGGGCTGAGCAGCGACGGCAGGAGGTCCTTCGGCAGCGGCCCGTCCACGGTGACCGCGACCGGGGCTGTCGGGCTGGCCGGCGCGCCGCCGGCCGATGGGGTCGGGCTGGCGAGTGCGTCCGGGAGCTGGGGCAGTGCGCCCGCGACCGTCTCACCGACCGCGGCGGCCGGGCCCGAGCCGTCGGGCGCGAACCGCTGGGTGACGACGCGGCCGGTCCCGATGGCGACGACCACGAGCGCGACCGAGGCGACCGCGGCCATCGACAGGTTCCGGCGCGGGAGGGCGCCGACGAGCCGACCGCGACGGAGCGGGTCCTCGACCCAGCGATAGGTCGCGGCGGCGAGGAGGACGGCGAGCGCGACCTCGATCGGCACGCTGATCGCCGGATCGATGGCGCCCGCGACGACGGCACCGAGGATGAGCACCGGCCAATGCCACAGGTAGAGCGAGTACGAGATGCGACCGAAGAACTGCATCGGGCCTGCCACGAGCAGTGGCTGCGGCTGGGGCCACGATGCCGGTCCACGCGTCCCCGCGACGATCACGAGCCCCGTGCCGACCACCGGGACCAGCGCAGCGACGCCGGGGAACGGTGTCGTGGCGTCGAACACGACGGCAGCCGCCCCGATCATCAGCAGGCCGGCCCAGCCGGTTGCGGCAGCCGGCCATGATGGGAGGTTGCGGAGTCGTCCGGTACCGAGGACCAGGAGGGCGCCGAGACCGAGCTCCCAGGCCCGCGTGTGCAACAGGTAGAACGAGGAGGTGGGGTCCGGCGGCGTGAGCACCACCGAGAGCACGAGCGAGCCGAGGGTCACCGCCCCCACCCAGAACCCGAGACCCCGCGACGATCGGGCCCCGAACCGCCAGGCGAGGAGCAGGAACGTCGGCCACAGGAGATAGAACTGCTCCTCGACGCCGAGCGACCAGAAGTGGAGGATCGGCGAGATCGCCGACGGGTGCCAGTAGTCGGTCTGCTGGAGGGCGAAACGGATGTTCGGGACGTACACGGCGGCGGCGGCCACGTCCTTGGTGACCGGTGCGAAGCGGACCGGTGACAGGATGACGGCCGATGCGGCGAGGGTGACCGCGAGCACGAGGAACGAGGCGGGGAGGATCCGCCGCGCGCGGCGCGCATAGAACGACGGCAGCGAGACGCGGTCGGTGGAGCGCAGCTCGCGCAGGAGCAGGCCGGTGATCAGGTAGCCGGACAGGACGAAGAAGACATCGACGCCGACGTAGCCGCCCGACAGCTGGCCGACGCCTGCGTGGAACAGGACGACGAGGACGACCGCGATCGCGCGGAGGCCTTCCAGGTCGGCGCGGAAATGGGTGGCGCCGACCGGCTCATCTCGTCCCAAGGGTCCCTCCTGGGCGTTGGATCACGGATGGGCGGGGGCGGTCCTGGGGTGCGACCCAGGGTCCCGAGTGTAGCCGCTCGAGCCATCGCGGTCGGGCGCCGCGGCATACCTGTGCTACCATCCGCCTTCGCGCCCGGCGCTTCTTCCGCGTCGACGCCGATCGACTCTTCCACACAGTTGAGGTTCGCCCACTTTGGCCAAGACGCCCCGCACCTGGACCGGCGCACGCACGCCGTCCGGACTCAAGAGGGTCCGTCAGGCCCAGAGCCGCCACGAGGTCCTGCAGCCCCGCCGGAGCGCCGCCAAGACCTACGTCGCAAAGGCCCTGAGCGCCGCAGCGGAGCCCGCCGGTTCGACGATCGACCCCGTCGCCGCATTGGCCGAGGCGCTGAGCGCGCTCGACCGGGCCGCCAAGGTCGGCGCCATCCACCCGAACGCCGCCGCCCGTCGCAAGTCGCGCCTGACCCGCAAGGTCAATGCCGCGCTCGGCGGTGAGCATGTCCAGACCGGCGGTCGTGTCGTCAAGTCGACCGGCAAGGCCGCCGCCGCCAAGGCCGCCAAGGCCCGCATCGCGGCCGGCAAGGCCGGCAAGGCCAAGGGCGCCCAGACGGCTGCCGGCAAGGCCCGCGCCGCGCTGAGCAAGACGGCCCGCGCCGAGGCAGCTGCCGCCAAGGCCGCCGCGGAGGCAAGCGCCGCGAGCACGGAGGCCGCACCGACCAGGACGGCCGCCAAGTCGACCGCGACGAAGACGACCAAGGCCGCACCGAAGAAGACCGCGACCGCGACCAAGGCGGCGCCCAAGGCAGCCGCGGCCAAGCCGGCGCCCAAGGCGACCGCGAAGGCAGCCCCGAAGACGACCAGGAAGGCCGCCCCCAAGGAGTAGGGTCGGCCGCGCACCCCCGACACGACGACGCCCCGGGCATGCCCGGGGCGTTTCGATTCGCCGGGTCGGCGCCCTATGGTCGGGCGGTCGCCGAACCGGTCTCCGGAGCCGCGACGGCCTTCGGCCGGAAGACGCCGTACAGCGCCGCGCCGCCGAGTCCGCCGAGGGTGGTGATGACCAGGATCGTGCCGGCACTCCCGAACTGCTCGTTCCAGTAGAAGGCCGTGAAGGAACCCGCGTCGGTCACCCCGGCCGCGACGAGGTCCTCGCCGCGTCCCGCCTGCAGGTAGCGCTGGTAGACGCAGTCCGCACCGGTGACGCACGGGGCGGGACGGCCGTCGTCCTTGCTGACCGTGACCCGTCCGCCTTCTCCGGGATCGCGGAAGCCGTCGTCACCGAAGAAGAACAGCGCCTTGATCGACAGCAGCAGCACGGCCGCCGTGAGGCCGGTGACGAACCCGGCGAACAGGCCGTTGACCAGGATCCGGCTCCACGGCCCGGCCCGCCGGTCCGAGCGCTGATCGGCGTAGTAGCCGATCAACAGGCCGGACGGGATCGCCAGGATCCAGATGAACCACTCGATCGGGATGAACAACATGAAGCTGACCACGATGGTCAGCGCCATGCCGATCCCGACAGAGGCAGCGATGATGGCGCCGCGATCGACCAGCCGACTCATCCGCGCGCGTCAGCCCTCGCCCCGGCCCCGGCCGCGACGCCTGCGCCGGCACCGCCGCCCGCCAGCGCCGACCGGCCGGGATAGCGCGCGCTGTCGCCGAGCTCGCCCTCGATCCGCAGCAGGCGGTTGTACTTGGCGACCCGCTCCGAACGCGACGGGGCGCCGCTCTTGATCTGGCCGGTCCCCATCGCGACGACGAAGTCTGCGATCGTCGTGTCCTCGGTCTCGCCCGATCGGTGGCTGACCATCGCGGTCCAGCCGGCGCCTCGAGCGAGCTCGATCGCGTCGATCGTCTCGGACAGCGTGCCGATCTGATTGAGCTTGATGAGCACGGAGTTCATCGCGTCCTCCGCGATGCCGCGGGCGATGAAGGTCGGGTTCGTGACGAGGATGTCGTCACCGACGAGCTGGATGCGCGAACCGAGGCGGGCGTCGAGCTCGCGCCAGCCGGCCCAATCCTCCTCGCCGAGGCCGTCCTCGAGCGAGATGATCGGGTAGCGCTCGATCCAGCGCTCCCACAGGTCGATCAGCTCGCCCGAGTCGAGCGTCCGGCCCTCGCGCTCGAGGCGGTACTGACCGGTGATGCCGTCGACCCCGGTCCCTTCGACGAGGAACGAGCTGGTCGCGGGATCGAGCGCGATGGCGACGTCCTCGCCGGGCCGGTAGCCGGCGCTCTCGATGGCGCGCAGGATGACCTCGACGGCGGCCTCGTTGGTCGGCAGGCTGGGAGCGAAGCCGCCCTCGTCGCCCTGCCCCGTCGCGTGGCCGTCCGCGTGGAGGATCGAGCGGAGTGCGGCGAACACCTCGGCCCCGGCGCGCAGTGCCTCGGCGAATGTCGCGACACCGACCGGTGCCACCATGAACTCCTGGAAATCGGTCGAGTCCTGGGCGTGCTTGCCGCCGTTGAGGATGTTGAAGAACGGCACCGGCAGGGTCCGCGCCCCCACCCCGCCGAGGTAGCGATAGAGCGGCAGGTCGTACGACGCAGCCGCCGCGTGCGCGCAGGCCAGCGAGACACCGAGGATGGCGTTCGCACCGAGCACGCTCTTGTTGGGCGTGCCATCGAGCTCGCACAGCAGGGCGTCGATGCCGGCCTGGTCGGACGCGTCGAGCCCGTAGACCGCCGGACCGATGGTCTCGGTGACGTTGGCGACCGCCCGGCTGACGCCCTTGCCGCCGAACCGCTGCCTGTCACCGTCCCGCAGCTCGACCGCCTCGTTGAGCCCGGTCGAGGCGCCGGACGGGACCGCCGCCCGGCCGACCGATCCGTCGACCAGGACCACGTCGACCTCGACGGTCGGATTGCCGCGTGAATCGAGGATCTCGCGCGCGTCGATGGCGTCGATGAGGGTGTTCACGCGCGTGCCTTCACGGTCGTCTTCGAGCCCTTCCTGGCCGGCTCGGGGCGGTCGAGCAGGACGGTCACGCCGGGGAGCTCGCGACCCTCGAGGAATTCGAGCGATGCGCCACCGCCGGTCGAGATGTGGGTCATCCGGTCGGCCAGGCCCTGCTGGGTGATGGCAGCGACCGAGTCCCCGCCACCGACCACCACCGTCGCGCCCGCATCGGCGCGGTCAGCCAGGATCCGGGCGACGGCCTTCGTGCCATGTGCGAAGGACGGGATCTCGAACACGCCCATCGGCCCGTTCCAGAACACAGTCTTGACGTCGGTCAGCGCCTCGACGATCAGATCCTGGCTGGCCTTGCCGATGTCGACGATGTGCCACGACGCCGGGATCTTCTCGGCCTGGAGCGTCTTGTACTCGGTGCCGCGGGTGACCTCCTTGGCCACGATGACATCGACCGGGAGGACGACCCGCACGCCGTTGTGTGCCGCGCTCGAGAGGATCCGCCGCGCGTCCTCGACGCGGTCGGGTTCGGCGAGGCTCTTGCCGACCGCCTTGCCCTGGGCCAGCAGGAAGGTGTTGGCCATCCCGCCACCGAGGACCAGCAGGTCGACCTTGGTGAGCAGATGGTCGATGACCCTGATCTTGTCGGAGACCTTGGCCCCGCCGAGGATGGCGGCGAACGGCCGCTCCGGCGACTCGAGGAGCTTCGAGAGCATCTCGAGCTCGCGCTCCATCAGCAGCCCGGCGTAGGCGGGCAGGAGCTTGGCGATGCCGACCGTCGACGCGTGCGCCCGATGGGCCGTCCCGAACGCGTCGTTGACGAAGATGTCGGCATACGAGGCGAGGGCCGCCGCGAAGGCCGGGTCGTTCGCCTCCTCCTCGGCATGGAAGCGCAGGTTCTCGAGCATCAGGACCTCGCCCGGCCGCAACCGCTTGACCGCGTCCTCGGTCCCGATCCCGAGCGCGTCGCCGGTGACCGGCACGTTGCGCCGCAGCAGCTGGGTCAGACGCTCACCGACGGGGCGCAGACGGAGTCCGTCCTGGACCTTGCCGTCCGGACGGCCCAGGTGGCTGGCCAGGATGACCGCCGCGCCGCCCTGCAGGAGCGCGTTGATGGTCGGGATGGCGGCCCGGATGCGCGAATCGTCGGTGACCTTGCCGTCCGCCAGCGGGACGTTGAAGTCGACGCGGACGAACACGCGTTTGCCGGCGACGTCGACGTCGCGGATGGTCAGCTTGTCCATGGCTCGATCAGGCTGCGACGGGCAGTCGGGCGGCGACGAAGGAGATCAGGTCGGCGACCCGACAGCTGTAGCCCCACTCGTTGTCGTACCACGAGATGACCTTGACCATCGTGCCGCCCAGGACCATGGTCGACTCGGCGTCGATGATCGAGCTGCGGCTGTCGCCCTTGAAATCCATCGACACGAGCGGCTCGTCGGACACGCCGAGGATGCCCTTCAGCGGCCCGGCCGCGGCGGCGCGGAAGGCGTCGTTGAGCTCCTCGACCGAGGTCGGCCGGCTGACGTCGGCGGTGAAGTCGACCACGCTGACGGTCGGCGTCGGGACGCGCAGGCTGAACCCGTCGAACTTGCCCTTGAGGTCGGGGATGACCAGGGCCAGCGCCTTCGCCGCGCCGGTCGTCGTCGGGATGATGTTCTGGCCGGCGCTCCGGGCACGGCGCGGGTCCTTGTGGGCGACGTCGAGGATCCGCTGATCGTTGGTGTAGCTATGGATGGTGTTCATCAGGCCGCGCTCGATGGTCAGCAGGTCGTGGACGACCTTGGCGGCCGGTGCCAGGCAGTTGGTGGTGCAGCTGGCGTTGCTGATGACGTGATGGATGGTCGGGTCGTAGCGATCCTCGTTGACGCCGAGGACGATCGTCAGGTCCTCGCCCTTGGCCGGCGCGCTGATGATGACCTTGCTTGCGCCGGCATCGATGTGGGCGTGCGCCTTTGACGCGTCAGTGAACAGCCCGGTGCTCTCGAGCACGATATCGACACCGAGGTCGCCCCACGGCAGGTTCGCCGGGTCGCGCTCGGCCAGGATCTTGATCTCGCGGCCGTCGATGACGATCGACGAGTCTCCCGCCCGGACGTCGCCCGGGTAGGTGCCGTAGGTCGAGTCGCGCTTGAACAGCAGGGCGTTCATCTCGGCATCGACGAGGTCGTTGACGGCGACCACCTCGATGTCCGGGGCACGCTCGATCAGTGCCTTGAGCGACTGCCGACCGATCCGGCCGAAGCCGTTGATGCCGACGCGGGTGGCCATGAGACGGACCTCCTGGGCGAGATGCGCACCGGCCCGTGCCGGACGCGGGTGTGTGGACGGTCAGGTCGGACGTGGGATCGGACCGGGGTGCCGCGAACGTGTGCCACGGGTCCACCCGATCGAGCGTCGCGTTCATCCTACCAAAGGGGGCGTCGACGGCCGAGGGCCGGTTCACCCGCAGATGACGGGTCTTTCGGCCCGGGACATGGAAGGGCCCCCGCCGTCGGCGGGGGCCCTCGCAGTCCGAAAGGGGTAGCGGCGTCAGCCGCCGATCCGGAAGACCTTGCCGCCGCAGATCGGGCAGGTGCCCTGGATCGCCGGCTTGCCGTTCTTCATCGTGATCTTCTGTGCGTTCTGGACTTCGACCTTCTTCTTGTCCTTGACGCAATAGGCCTCGGCCATGTGGGCTCCTCCATCCTCTTGATGCGTCGCGGGATCCCATGTCCCGCATCCGCTCAACGATGCGTGGTCAAACGGTGTGCTGCCACAACGACGGCCGCCAGCGATCCGTCCCGGCTTCGCGCTTCTGCTGATCCATGTCGGCCAGGACGAGCAGGCTTTCCAGCCCGGTCTCGACACAGGCCGCCTCGGCCGCGTCCTTCTGGGCCCCGCTGACGAACTCGCCGGTCGTCCGGTCGGCATAGACCGCACAGACGACGCCGGCCCGACAGCGGGCAAGGGTCGCGAGGACGAGGAGAGCCGATGCTTCCATCTCGAAGTTCAGGACGCGCTGGCGCGCCATGTCCTCCGCGAGGTCAGGGTAGCGGATGGGCAACTGGGGGATCGGGCGCCCCTGCGCACCGAAGAACCCGGGTGCCGTCGCCGTCACCCCGACGTGGTACCGGTGTCCGAGCCGTTCCGCCGCTTCGACCAATGCCGCGACCGCTTCATAGTCGGCGAGCGCGGGATAGCCGTCGTGGACGAAGTAGCTCGTGGTCGACTCGAGGCGCACCGCGCCTGAGCTGACGACCAGGTCCCCCAGGCCGATCTCAGGTTGGAGCCCCCCGCACGACCCGACCCGGATGAAGGTCGGCCGCTCGGTGATAGCCAGGATCTCAGCCACGACGATCTCGACGTTGTCCGTCCCGATACCGGTCGACACGACCGATACGCGGCGGCCTCGGAACCGTCCGGTTGCCGATGCGAACTCACGGTGTCGGTGCTCGCGCTCGATGGAATCGAAGCGCGAGGCGATCCGGGAGGTCCGATCGGGGTCACCGGGGAGGAGGATGTACTCGGCCAGCTCACCTGGACCGAGCCCGATGTGGTACTGCCGTTCTCCGGCTGGGATCGCGATCCTGCGATCCGAGGGGCTTTCGACGCGGTGGTCCGCGTTCGGCAAGACCTCTTCCTCGCTCACGGGGCTGCTTCGCTGGCGCGAAACTCGGCCGAGGATAGCCCCCGCTTCTCACGAGCGTCAAGCCGAGTGGATCGTGCTTGGCGCACGCTCAGCCGGTGGCGTCGCGAGCGGGACCGCGGGGGGTGTCCCGGGCAGGGTCCCGGGCGGGTCTGTGGACGGGCCCGCGGACTGCCCTGCGAAGGTGGCCAACCGCCCGGCGATCCGCGCCGCCATCCGGCGCCGGACCCGTTCCCGACGAAGGACCGTGACGGCCACGGACAGCGCCGAGACCACCAGCAACGTGCCGAGCCCCGCCGCGCCCGGATCGAACCCGAACGGTCCGACACCGAGACCGGCGAACCGGCTGGTGGCCGAGGGTGGCCCCGACGATCCGGCGCCGACAGCGAGCGGGGCCGCGGCGGGCGGCGCTGACGGCGCTGCCGCGAGAGGGTCGCTCGCCTGCACGATCCCGGCAGGATCATCGACGACCAGCACGGCCCCGTCCGGGGAGCTCTCGACGTGCCCGGTGGCCTCGAGCGCGTCGTCGGGCTCGATCAACGGCAACAGCTCGAGGGCGGCGCCCCGCAGGACCACCCGTCCTGTGGCGGTCCCGTCATCGAGCGTGAAACCATCCGGCCTGAGGTCGACCACGAGGCCCCCGACACGGACGGTCGCACCGACCAGCCCATCGAGGTCGACCAGGTCCGCGGCCGGTGCCGCCGACCCGGACGGCGTCGCGATCGGGCCCGTGCCCGCCACATCGGTCTGGGCCGCGGTCCCGACCGTGCCTGTCACGGCGGCGGCCGACCCCGGTCGCCCGTCGACCCGGACGTCCGCGGCGAACCGTGGCGTCACCGCGAAGCGGCGGTCGGTCGCGCTCGGGAACGGCCGTCGGGCGATCCCGATGACGGTGGCGGTGCGTCCCTCCTCGAGCGCCGTGCTCGGGATCCCGGCCCCGGCCTCACCCACGACGACCACCGACTGGGCGCCGACGACGATCTCGGCGCGCCATCGGTCGCCGAGCTTGTGGACGGAATCGACCCGACCGCTGACGCTCACGAGGCACCACTCCTGGGCGAGCCCGGGTTGTCCGTGGAGGACCTGCGCGGCGGGAGCCGTGCCACCGCCGACGATGGTCAGCGTGGATGCCCGCAGACGGGGAGCGTCGTACGCCACGCCCATGCGGCCGGTCACGTCGACCCGGGCTCCGACCGCCGGTGCGGCAGTGTCCGTCGGCAGCAGGACTTCGACCGCACCCGAGCCGTCCTGCACGACGATCCGCCGGCCGGTCGAGTCGAGCAGCGTGGCGGGTGTCGTCACGACCGCAGAGATCGCCACGTCGCGGTCGGTGATCCTGAGCGCGCGGTCGATGGAGGTGATGGCCGATGACGCGACGCTCGGCCTCGGTGAAGCCTTCGTGGCACGGGGCGTCGCGGACGGCGCCGGTCCCGGAGCCGCCGCCAGGACGACGTCGCTGGTATCTCGGACCCAGATGCGATAGCCGTCCAGGGCGCCGGACCGCGACGCCCGCTGCCCGACGAAGCCGACCACGCGGTAGGTCCCGCCGACCTTGAACGAGCCGGCGGCGACGCGGCTCGATGGATCGGCCATCACCTTGACCGGAGAGGCGCCGTCTCGTTCGAGGATGATCGTCAGCACACCGGCCGACGTCTTCTTCGGCTTCGCGGTCAGTCGGCCCGTGGCGGTCATCAGCCGGCCTTCGCTCGATTCACTCAGGCCCGATGCCGCGACCTCGGTCGGCGCCGGCAGCGGTCCCGTCCCGACGACGCGGAGGTCAGCCTTCGCCGGACGGATCTCGAGCTGCCCGTACGGCGCCGCGAGGATCCCCGTCACGTCCAGCAGCGTTCCCCGCGCAAAGGTGCCAGCGCCGGTCGGCAGGTGGACGACCAGACCGCCGGTCGTATCCGCGATCCCGAGAAGACTCGGTGATCCGAGTCGCCCGGCCTCCGCGACCACCACGCCCGTCGTTCGCACCCGCGTCCCGACGGCGATCGATCGCACCTGTCCGATCGTGAGAGTCGTGTCCGACGGCGTCGGGCTCGGTGTGGCCGTGGGCGGCGGGGTCGCGGGCGTCGGGGTGGGCGTCGGTCCGATGGTCGGCGTCGGCTGCGGGGTCGAGGTCGGTGTGGGCGTCGGGCTCTGGCTCGGGGTCGGGGTCGGGGAGGCGGTCGGCGTCGGAGTCGGGGCCGGCGCGAGCTCCAGCTCACCCGGACGCGTCGCCTGGATCCGGTACCCGGCCGAGCCCGTCCCGGTGCTGTCGCGCTGCCCGAGCGGCCCGGTGACGGTCGCGAGCATCCCCGAGGCGACGACCGACCCGTCCGTGGCGTCGGGACCGATCACCGTCCGGACCGGTCCGGAGCCGTCGTCGATGGTCACGCCGAGCCCATCGGACAACTGGTCGGGCGACCCGATCACCGTGCCACTCACGGTGACGCGAATGCCTTCCATCGCCTCGGTCGCCGCACCCGTCGAGATCCCGACAGGGACCGGCAGCCCGACGACGGGTCCGGCGACGATGTCCGACTCGGCGATCCGCAGGGTCCGCTGTGCGAAGCGGCTGGCGACCGTGCCCTCGACCTCGACGGTCGTGCCCGCCGGCCAGTCGCCGGTCACCGTGTCATCAAGGTAGAGCGCGATCCCGCCGGACGCGTCCTGGATGAACCCGCTCCGACCGGATTCGAGCGCTCCGAGCCTGGTCGTGAGCACGCCCGAGATGGTCGCCGGCGTGTCGTCCGCCAGCGATCGAACCTCGGCGATGGGCATCGGCGTCGTGGTGGGCGTCGGCGTCGGTGTGGGCGACGGGCTCGGCGGCGGTGGCGGAGTCGGCGTCGGCGTCGGCGTCGGTGTGGGCGACGGGCTCGGCGTCGGTGGCGGAGTCGGCGTCGGCGTCGGTGTCGGTGTGGGCGTGGGCGTCGCGCTCGGTGCCGGAGTCGGCGTCGGTGTCGCGGTCGGGGTCGGCGTCGGCGTCGTCGTCGGGGCGGGCGTCGGGCTGCCCCCTGGAGCCGGCACGGGCGGCGCACCGAGTCCCTGAGGCGACGGCGCACCCTGCTCGAACCAGTCGCTGGCGTTGTCGTTGGTGTCGGTCGCGTTGCCGGCGCCTCCACCCGGCAGCCGCTCGAGGCTCGATCCGGCCGCCGGCGCCGGTGCTGCCGCCCCCTCGACGAACGCGTTCGACGCGTCGCCCCAGCCGACCGCATCGATCACCACGCCGCCCACGACGCGAAGCGCGATCGCGCCGCCGGTCGCCGCGAACCCGCCCGCGTACGTCGCATCGGCGGCGGCACCGAAGACGCCGGAGCTGTTGGCCAGCAGGGATCTCTGGCCCGGTCCCAGCACCAGCGAGGTCGCCCAGCTGGCCTTGCGCGTGACCGTCGAGCCGGATGACGTCGCGTAGACGACCTCCAGTCCGATCAGATCGGACGGCGCTGACCCCTGGTTGGCGATCTCGACGAACTCGTCCGATGCCGACGCGCCGCCGGTCTGCACTTCCGACACGACCAGCGTCGACGGCGGCCAGCCCGCGGCATCGAGAAGGGTGGTCGACCCGTGGACGCCGCCTGCCGAGGCGGCCAGCACGATGACGATGAAGACGGTGAACCCCACGCGCCGGGCACGATCCATCGGTGACCTCCCGGCGGGAAGGGCGGCTGGCGGCGGGAGGCCCGTTGTAGCAGAGGCGGCTTCACTGGCACTTATCCCGTCCGGCGGGGCGTTGGACTACGATGCGCTCCACATCCCCTGCCCGACCCGTCACCCACCACCTTCAGGAGAGACCGTGGCCCGCGCCAAGAGGACCGAACGCGCCGAGGCGCGACGCAGGTATCGAGCGGCGATGACCGCCGATGACGCAGCCGGGATCATCGACGGCGACGCGTCGCCGTCGAGCAGCTCACGATCGACGGGCTCGACCTCGTCCAGGACACCGACCGCCGACAAGACGACCGTCCCGGCCGGCCGGATGGGCTTCGGCGAGGCGTTCCGCGCCTCGATCCGGCCGATCCATGTGGGGCCCGACCTGGCCGCCCTGCCATGGATCGCTGTCCACACCAAGGCGCTGTGGGTCCCCGTCCTGATCACCGTCGCGAGCACGATCGCCGTCATCGGGACACAGGGCGGGACGATCTCGCAGTTCATGTTCGCGTACTTCATCCAGACGCCGGCCATCGGTGGGGTGTTCATCGCCGGCTTCCTGGCCCCGCGCGCGAGCTGGCTGCTGGGCGTCATCGTCGGGCTCGTCGCGGCGCTGTGCTATTCGATCCTCGTCCTCGGCTTCCCGTCGACCATCTACCCGGCGGCGCCGCCGGCCCCCGACACGGCTCGTGACGTCGCGCTCTCCGCGTTCGTCCTGTCGCCGGTCATCGGTGGCTTCTTCGCCGCCGGCGCGGCCTGGTACCGCCGCTTCCTCGCCTACTCGAGCCCCAACCGCGGCCGAAGCTCGCAGGGCCAGAAGTCGACCGCCAGGCCCGGCGACGGCCGGACACGCACGGGGACCAGCTCGCAGAAGGCGGGCGCCAAGCGCTAGTGCGGCGCACCTAGCCGAGCCGGCGCATCCCGGCGCATCCCGGCGTGCCCAGGATCTGCACAGGACACCAGCCGATCGGCGAACGCGTCATCACGCCGCTGGGAGACGCCGATGCCTGACTCCGCTGCCTCTAGTCCTGGAGGACGTAGGCCATGACCTGCTCGAACGTCATCTCTCGACCGGCGGCGAGGGCAGCAGTGATGTGTTCTTCGTCGAGCTCGGAGGCGAGGGCGTTTCTCGTCTGCTCATCGACGCGCCGCTCTTCGCGCTGCGCGACGTGCCCGGTCTCCTGACGCAGGCTCTCGACGGCACCAGTCAGTCTGGCTGCCCGCTCTGCGCGTCCACTCGAGACGGCCCGCGCGGCCGACTCCTGCAGACACCAGATCGCCAGTTCCTTGTCGACCTTCGCCTCTACGTATTCGAGCCCCTGATGCAGGAGTGCCTCGGCATCGTCATCTCTCCCCTCGCGTGCCGCGAGAACCGCGAGATTGATGACGGCCGCGGCGACCATCCTTTCGTCGCCGAGCTCACAGAAGAGCGCCTTGGCTTCCTCGAGATGTGGCCTCCCCTGCGTGTAGTCGCCCTGCTCCACCAGGAGAGAACCCAGGTTGTCCGTGGCGATCGCAAGGTACCGGGTGTAACCGCCGGCGCGGGCAAGGTCCGCAGCCTCTTTGAACGCCGCTGCCACGCGATCCATGTCGCCGAACCCGTCCGCTGCCAGGCCCAGGGCGATCATCGAGCTCGCGACTGCCTCGGCGTCTCCGAGGCCACGAGCGAGGTCGAGTCGCTCCTGCCCGAGCGTGGCCGCTCGCTCGTAGTCGCCGAGCCGGTGAGCGAGGAGGCCGGCCGCCAAGAGAGCCTTCAGGCGAGGCGGCGACTGGTCGTCATGCGCGGCGAGAGCGTCCTGCAACCGGCGGCTTCCCTCGCGCAGGTGACCATGCACGTACCAGAACTGCAGCAGCGCACCCGCGAGCCTGAGCTCCTCGCCGCTGTCCGAGTGCCGCAGCGACTCCAGGGAGATGCGGAAGTTGTCATGCTCGGGCTCGAGCCGTTCCAGCCACGACGCCTGCTGCGGGCCAGTCAAGTGGGGTTCGGCCTCCTCCGCCAGGCGCAGGAAGTACTCGGCGTGGCGCTGCCGGAGACTGTCACTGTCACGTCCCTGGATCTCGAGGCGCTCTACGGCATACTCGCGGATCGTCTCCAGCATCCAGAAGCGCTCCTGCGAGTGCCGCAGCAGACTCTTGTCGACGAGCGACTGCATGTCGTCGAGGCTGGCGCCCACGACCTCCTCGGCCGCATCGAACGTGCAGCCGCCACGGAAGACGGCGAGCCGGGCGAAGAGGGACTTCTCCTCGTCGGTGAGTAGGTCATAGGACCACTCGATCGTCGCCCGCAATGTCCGCTGGCGCTCGGGCGCATCACGCGCACCGCCGGTCAAGAGCGGAAGTCGGTGCTCGAGTCGTTCGAGGATCTGGGCGGGCGAGAGCGCCTTCACGCGTGCCGCCGCCAGCTCCAGTGCAAGCGGGAGGTCGTCGAGGCGCCGGCAGATGTCGACCACCGCGGAGTCGCCTCCGAAGTCCGGTCTGACCGCTTGCGCCCGGGTCGTGAAGAGGCCGAGTGCGTCCGCGCGGCTGAGCGTGGGCACCGGGTACTCCTGCTCGCCCGCGACATGCAGCGGCTCTCGGCTGGTCACGAGCAGATCGAGACCTGAGCAAGAGCCGAGGAGACGGGCGACGTCGGCGGCCGCCTCCGTCAGATGCTCGAAGTTGTCGAACACCAGCAGGGTCGTGGCATCCCCGATGTGCTCGGCCAACCCATCCCTCGCTCCCACCGCCTGCCGCGCCGTCTCCAGGACAAGCTGAGGGTCGCGGAGTGGAGCGAGGGGAACCCAGAACACACCACCGGGGTAGAGGTTTGACGACTCGGCGGCCGCCTGCAACGCGAGCCGCGTCTTGCCGGTCCCTCCGGGGCCGGTCAGCGTGAGGAAGCGGACGTCTGCACGCGTCAGCAACCCGCGTACGACGTCGAGCTCCCGCGCCCGGCCCAGAAACGGCGTCGACGGGATGGGCAGGTTCGTTCTGTGCAGGCTGTTGAGCGGAGGGAAGTCGCCATCCCCGAATTGGTAGATCCGCTCGGGGGCCGCCAGATCCTTCAGCCTGTGCTCGCCCAGATCCCGCAGTCCGTCGCTGGGTACGAGCGCAGCAGTCGCGGCGGAGACCAGGACCTGCCCGCCGTGACCAGAACTGGCGATGCGGGCAGCCCGGTGCACATCGATCCCGACGTACCCCTCCTCGCCCAGGTGCGCCGTCCCCGTATGGATGCCCATGCGCACGTGGATCGGTCCCGGGGCCAGTCCATCCCTTGCCTGAGCGGCGGCCGCAAGTGCATCCGGCGCGGTCGCGAAGGCGACGAAGAAGGCATCGCCCTGCGTATCGACCTCGACGCCCCGATTGGCCGCGAACGCGTCACGCAGGGCACGCCGATGATCGGCGAGCACCCGAGAGTAATCCTCGGCGCCCAGCTCATGCAGCAGCTTGGTCGAACCTTCGACATCGGTGAAGAGGAACGTCACGGTGCCAGATGGCAGGCTGCTCATCCCGAAAGGATTGCGCGTCCGCTTCCGAATAGCCAGCGATGCGACCGGATATCCGGCCTCCGCCCTTCGTCCGGAGACAAGGTCGGGCCTGTGCGCAGTGGCTGGTCGTTGCTGGGCGGGTGCAGGCAGTCAGTGGCACACCTCGGCTCTTTCCCGTGGAGGTCACCCCAAGCGGCGCATGCCTGCGTGACCGAGCTGGCGGACACCTGTCGGCCGGGCAGGACCGCCGGCCGCGGCGGCCACCTCGGGGAGTGCCCGGACCTCCCGGGCGATCACGTTCACCACCTCGCCCTCGCGCTGGAGCTGGCCGTCGACGAGCAGCAGCGCGTGCCGCCGGACGATGCTTCGCAGGCGGGCCCAGGTATCCGGCCAGAGCGTGACATTGACCATCCCGGTCTCGTCCTCGAGGGCGAGGAAGACCGTGCCCTTGGCCGTCATCGGATGCTGCCTGGTGACGACCAGCCCGCCGATCCGAACGCGCCCGGACCGCCGTTCCGACAGCGACGCATTGGTCACCGCACCCAGCCGGTCCAGCGCGGGCCGGAACAGCGTCACGACCTGGCGCCGCGCGTCCAGGCCGATGACCGCGTATGCGTCGCCGATCCGCTCCGATTCGGTGATCCCTGGGAGTGCCGGGGCGTCGGTCGCGGGGAGGCGCAGGTCCATCGGTCGTCCCGCCGCCGCCCCCCGCTTCCCGGCCGCCCTGCCGAGCCCGCGCAGCGCCCGCCCGTCCACCCGCCCGCGTGACGCGCCCGCGACCTCGCGGAGCTGCCACAGGAGCTCGCGCCGCGGCCGCCCGAGCGAATCCAGCGCGCCGGTCCGGATGAGCCGTTCCAGGACCTCCTCCGGCAGCCCGGTCCGTTCCACCACGTCGACCAGGCCCACGTACGGGCCGCGCGCCAGCTCGCGGTCGAGCAGCTCCTCGTGCTGCTCGCCGATCCCCTTCACCAGACCCAGTCCCAGCCGGACGCCCCAGCCCGCGGTCACCTCGGGCGTCCAGCGATCGCGCGACGCGTCCGACGGCACGACGCAGGCGGGCGAGCGGATGGGCTCGGGCCGGGCGGTGATCCCGGCGCCCTCCGGCAGCGGCTCCCCCGGCCGGCCGACCCACTCGGTGGTCGTCTTGTACGACGACGCGTTGACGTCCACGGGCAGCACGGCCACCCCGTGGCGCTTGGCGTCGTTGACCAGGACCTCGACCGGGTAGAAGCCCATCGGCTGGGCGTTGATGAGCCCGACCAGGAACTGGGCCGGGTAATACAGCTTGAGGAAGGCCGATTCGTAGGCGGTCCGCGCGAACGCCGCGGCATGCGACTTCGCGAACCCGAAGCTCGCGAACGCGGCGACCTGACGGAACAGTTCTTCCGCGACCTCCTCCGTCATGCCCGGCTGGCGGAGGCAGCCCTCGACGAACCGCGCGTGGAGCTTCTCCATCTCGCGGCTCGAGCGCCACGTGCCCATCGCCCGCCGGAACCCGTCCGACTCGGCCGCGGAGAAGCCACCGACCTCGATGGCGATGCGCATGACCTGCTCCTGGTAGAGGATCACGCCCATCGAATCCCTGAGCACCGGCTCGAGGCTCGGATGGAGGTAGGTCACTGGCTCGAGGCCCTGCTTGCGACGCAGGAACGGGTGGACGGCATTGCCCTGGATCGGCCCCGGCCGGATGATCGCGACCTCGACCACGAGGTCATCGAGGCTCTTCGGGCGAGACTTCGGCAGCGTCTGCATCTGGGCTCGGCTCTCGACCTGGAAGACCCCGACGGTGTCGGCCGCCTGGAGCATCTCGAACACCTCGGGGACGTCCTCGGGCATCCGGTCGAGGTCGACGCAGACCGCGCAGTCGTGCTCGATGAGCTGGAGCGTCTCGTCCATCGCGGCGAGCATCCCGAGGCCGAGCAGGTCGAGCTTGATCAGCTTGAGCGTCTCCACGTCGCGCTTGTCGAACTGGACGACGACCCGGTCGACCATCGTCGCCCGCTCGATCGGCGCGATGTCGATGAGCGGCGCCGCGGTCACCAGCATCCCGCCCGAGTGGATCGACAGGTGACGCGGGAAGCCATCGATCCGGGCACAGAACTCGAGCCAGCGCTCCCAGTCGGACAGGCCGACCGTCGAGCCGCCGCGGGGCTGCGGTGGCGGCTCCGGCTCGATCCGAGCGACCGAGGAATGATCGCCGCCCCGGCCCATGGTCTGCGGCCCGGGTGCGGGAGGATCCCAGCGGGCCGGGCGCCCGAGCCGATCGGTCGCGCGCGGCGGCGGCAGGGGCATGCCACTCTCGGGATCGAGTTGGCGGCCCTGGACGAGGGCCGGCGGCACGAGCCTGTCCCGATCGTGCGCGTATCCCGTTCCTCGGCCTGACCGGAGCCAGGCGACGCTCGCCGGCGTGTCGCCCGGTCCACCTTCGTCATCGTGGCGGCCGCCCGGCCGGATCGACGGCGGCGACTCCGGGGCGCCCTCCCACATGCCTGAACGCGACGGTCCGCCGGGTTCCTGGTCGCTCTCCCGGAGCCAGGCGAACGGGCGGGGCGCATCCGGATCGACCGGCTTCGGCGGCTGGCGCCATGGCGGCACCTTGCCGACGAGCGGCATCCGCGTGTTGAGCTGACCCATCCCGTCGACGAAGCCGAGACCTTCGGCGGTATCGGCGGCAGCGGCCTCGGCCGGCAGTCCCTCGCCCGGTCGCCGGAAGAACTCGGCGAACCCGCCATCGGCCTCGAGGTCGCGCCGGACCATGACCGAGTCATACGTCTCGAGTGCCTTGGCGACCCGGTCCACGAGCGGCCGCGGGAACCCGAGGGCGTAACCCACCTCGCGCACGGCCGACCGCGCCCGGTACGTGGCGAGGTTGCAGACCATGGCGGTGTGATCGGGGCCGTAGCGGTCGTAGACGTACTGGATGACCTCCTCACGCCGTTCCGAGGAGAAGTCGATGTCGACGTCCGGGTAGGTCGTCCGGCCCTCGTTGATGAACCGCTCGAACAGCAGGTTGTGGGTGATCGGCTCGACCCGGCTGATCCCGAGGGTGTACGACACGATCGAGCTGGTCGCGCTGCCCCGCCCCTGGGCCGGGATCCCGCGCTCCTTGGCGAAGCGCATCAGGTCCCAGCAGATCAGGAAGAACTCGGCGAGCCCGGCCCGCTCGATGACGTCGAGCTCATGGGCGAGCCGGGTGACGACCGCGGACGTCATCGGGTGATAGCGCTTCCGGGCACCCGCCCAGCACAGCTCCGAGAGGTACGAGAACGGCGTCTCGTGATCCGGGACCGGGAAGCCGGGGAAGCGGTACTGCTCGAAGCCGAGATCGACCGAGCACGACGCCGCGAGCTCGACCGCCGTCGAGATCCCGGCCGCCCACGACCGACCTGTTGCGCCCCCTGGCGCCTCCCCGAGCGCGAGGAGCTCCGCGCCGGATTTCAGGCAGGACTCGCCGTCGGGCCGGCGCAGGTCGCCGAGCGTGTCGAGCGAGCGGCCGTGGCGGATGGCGGTCAGGACGTCCGCCATCTCGCGATCCTCGGGCCGAGCGTAATGGGCGTCGTTGGTGACCACGACCGGGAGACCGGCCGCCTCGGCCAGTCCGGCCGACTCGGCGACGAGCCAGTCGTCGTCGGGCAGCAGGTGATGCGACAGCTCGATGAAGAACCCGCTGGTGGCCGGGGAGTCGCCGCGCCCGAACAGCGTCGCGTAGTGCTCGGCCACGGCCCGGGCACCGGCCAGGTCGCCGGTCCGCAGCCGTCGGACCAGCTCCCCGTCGCGACAGCCCGACAGGGCGACGAGACCCTCGGTGTGCTCGGCCAGGAGCGCGTGGCTGAAACGTGGGACGCCCTTCGTGCCGGCCATGTTGGCCCGTGACACGAGCCGGCAGAGGCTCCGCCAACCGGCCTGTGACCGGGCGAGAAGGACGAGGTGCGGGCCGCGGACCCGTTCGCCGACACCGCGCAGGTCCTCTTTGACCGGCCGGCGGTGGCCGGGCAACCGGGCGCGCGTCGGTCGGGGTCGGATGGGCAGGCCCTCGGTCACCTCGATCGGCAGCGCCCCACCCCGTCCTGTCCGCCGCCCGCCGCGCGGTCCTGGCCTGCGCGGTGCGACGACGAGCCCGCCCGGATCCGCGACCGCCGGGTCGAGCAGCTCGATCTCGACACCGATGACCGGGTGGAGCCCGCCCGCCTCCGCGGCGCTGGCGAACCGGACCGCGCCGTAGAGGCCGTTGTGGTCCGTGACGGCCAGCCCGGTCAGCCCCAGCTCGATGGCACGCTCGACCAGGTCATCGGGGGCAGAAGCGCCGTCGAGGAACGAGAAGTTGGTATGGCAGTGGAGCTCGGCGTACGGGATCTGCGCCACGGGTCGCTCCGGTCGGAAGCGCTGACAGGGGGCTCGCCAGTATAGAACGGATGTTCTGTCCTGGCCAGTGGGTCCTGGTCATCGCCCGGACGAAATCCCGAGACCGAAAGCGCGCGTATCACGAAACACAAACGCGCTTTGCGGCGTCACACCGGCATGCACGCAGCGACGCGCCAGATCGCCTTCTCAGCCATCCGGACCGGGGCGCTCGTCGCCCTCGCGATGCTTCTCATCCTCGGCCTCCTGCCGGCGGTCCTCGCGGTCCAGGCGGCAGGTTCGTAGAACACAGAACGACGTCTCGTCGCCTTTGGGGGGCTCGGGACGATCGGCGGCACCCGACTCGCATGTCGGGCTGCCGACCCGCCGGAAGCGTCGGTGAGCGGCGCTCCCCGGCCACAGGACCCCGTCGCTTGGGGGTGACGGGGTCCTGTCATGTCCGGTGTCTACACTGGCGCCGATGACGATCCTGTCGCGCATGCGCAGTCTTCTGTCGCGTCATTCCGCCGTTGTGACTCCCGGGACGCCTGGCCATTTCGGCTCGGTGCGATCCGTCGAGGACGAGTAGGGCGATGGACCCCCGTCGCTTGGGGATCGGCGATCGTCGGCGCGCGGCCCGATGACGTCGCCGCAGACCCCGCCTCGGCCGATCGGTCCGGAGTGTCGCGGTAGGATGGGTGGATGACCCTCGATCGGCACCGTCGAGCGAGCCCCGCGATGATCGCCCTCGCGGGCAGCCTGGCCTACGTCCTGGTGGCGTGCACGGCGGCCGGGGCGTCGACATCGCCGAGCGCCTCGAGTCCGACCGTCGTCGCCTCGAGCCCGTCGTCGGCCAGCCCGCAGGCCGCCGGCGCGACCTCGTCGACCAGCCAGACCGACACCGATTGGGGCCGGATCTGGGACTCGCTGCCGAAGGACTTCCCGGCCATCGCCGGCTCGACGCCGGACGACGCCGCCCCGGGTCCGGCCTCGGCCGTGCTGATCGTACCGGGCGAGGTCGCCAAGACGGTGGCCACGTCCCTCCAGACGCGGCTCGAAGCGGCGGGCTACACCACGACCGGCCTGGGCGGCCCGCTCGAGGACGGCACCTACACGCTGGACATGACCGGTCCATCGACAGGCTGCATGGTCCAGGTCAGCGCCTCGCCGACCGGCGGCCTGACGACCGTCACGATCCTCTACGGGGCGGCCTGCCCGCACGATTGACCGTGGTGCCGGCGCCCCGTCGTCGGTGCCGCGGCGCAACGCATCGTTCGGGCCGGGCGTCTATCCTGCAGGCGACCGCTCGGGAGTCGGTCCGCGAAGCCTGGGGGAGGCGAGATCGTGCAGAGTGCGCATTCGAGGGACCTCGGAGCCCTCGCTCTCGTGGTGGCGTTCCTGGTCGTTCTCTTCGTGCTCAGCCTGACGCTGGGAACGCCGGCTCGCTGACAAGCGGATCGGGCGGATCCCCGCCGCGCGGCTCAGTCGTACAGTCGCTCGAGATGCCACGACCCGTCGACTCGGTCGAGATAGACGAGCGCGAGCCAGCGATCCCCGGCCACCTTGAAGTAGTCGCGAGCGATCGGCTCGCGCCACCAGGCCTCCTCGACCCGCCAGCGGTTGCAGACCTCGACCGCCTCGCGACGGCCGTTCCAGCGGATCGCGACGAGCCCGCCGGCATCGTCCAGCTCGGCCTCGATCGCCGGATGGCCACGCAGCAGGCGGGTCACGACGGCACACTCGGATCGCCCGACAGGACCGGGCGCCACGCCCAGCGGGTCTCGGGCAGCGGCGCATCCGGATCGGTGATGGCCACCCGCCGGACGCGATCCTCCCCGAACCGCAGGGCAAGGCTGGCGAGCTGCCACTCGAGACGCGCCCCGCGGGCGGCCTGCGGCGTGAACAGCGGGAGCTGCTGACCGGCCGCCGGGGCCGTCCCGTCGAGCTCCAGCCCGAGGCGTACGACCGCGGCCGGCGGCGGGGTCCGCTCGAGCCGGGCGAACAGCAGACGCTCGATCGCCTCGGCCTCGGCGGTCGGCTCGGGGAAGCGCTGCTCGACGTCCAGCTCGGCCGGGGTCCCGGCACGGGCGAAGGCCAGGTCCAGGTCGAGGTGCAGCCTCGCCCGCGAAGCCGCCAGCCCGCGTGCGACGAGCTGGCCGGTCAGCGCGCCGGCGAGTCGATGGAGGACGAAGCGGAGCGGCTCGAGGTCCTCGACCGCGGGTTCGATCGGCAGGGCGAGCCGCAGCCGCTCGGGGGCCTGCCGTGGCCGGAACGGCTCGAGCTCGTCGCCGCGCGCCCGGGCGTGGATCCGGGCACCTTCCTCGCCGAACCGGGCGACCAGCGCGGACCGGGCGAGCTCGGCGACCGGACCGATCCGCCGCAGGCCGAACCGCGTGAGCCGGGCACGGACGTCCGGGTCGGCGGTCAGCAGGGCCGATGGGTGCGGGGCGAGGAAGGCGGCCTCGCCACCGGACCGGACGAAGTTCGGGGCACCGGGCCGGGCGAGGACGGCGGCCACCGTCGCTGCGAACCGGGTCCCGGCGATCCCGGCCCGGATCCCATCCCAGCCCAGCGCCGCGGCCAGGCGGTCGACGAGGACCGGCTCGGGGCCCCACAACGCCTCGAGCCCGTCGACCTGGACCTCGAACAGCCCGAAGGCGGGGTCGAGCGGGTCGCTGCTGCCGGCGATCCCCGGGCTGAACGCCGCGAGCGTCTCGAAGGAGGCCTCCACGGTCGCCCGATCCGCGTCGGGGTCCGGGTCGATGAAGGTCGCCTCAGGGACGAGCCGATGGGCGCTCCCGAGCGGCATCCCCCGCCGGACGCCCAGCGCCCGGGCGTCCGGGTTCGCGTCGACGACCGGACCCGGATCCCACGGCCGGCCGCCCAGGATGAGCGGGCCGGGCGGGAAGGGGTCGGAGGCTCGCGCCCGGGCGAGCTCGAGGGGAAGGTGCGGACGGTAGAGGTGGAGGAGTCGCATGGTCGATGGTCCGTTCGTCGATCGCGGGGGCTGGATCGGGGGCCTCGTCGTGGAGGAGGTCGTCGCGAGCGAGGCAGGCATCGCGCTCCCCGCCGTCGGCGTAGAGGATCCGGAGGGTCGCCCGCCGCCCCGGCGGGCCATATCGGTCGCGGGCGACCAGGGCCTCCGTCCGCTGACCGACGATGTCTCGCCCGAGCCGGATCCACGACCGCCGGGCGAGCTCGAGCCGGACGCCGGTCGACTCGGCCACGGCGGTCGCCAGGGTCCCGTTGACGCCCGGCGGCTCGAGGACGACGAACAGCGTCTCCGAGCGACGGGCGAGCGCCGCCAGCCGGCCGAGCCGGTCGGCGATCCGGGCGGGCTTGTCGGTCGGCGCGAGGCGGCCGCCAGGCAGGTCGAGGACGAGCAGGTCGACCGACCGACCGGCCAGCAGCGCGCCACCGATGGCCAGGCCCTCGTCGAGCGTCTCGGGGGTGATGACGACCAGCCACTCGAGGCGAACGCCGCGCGTGACGGCCTCGACCGGGTCGAAGCTGCGCGACAGGTCGAGCCAGGCCACGATGGAGCCCTGGGCCTGGGCTTCCGCCGCGAGCCGGAGCACGAGCGTGGTCCGGCCGCTCGATCCGTCGCCGCGGATGGCGACGCTGGCGGACCTGGGCAGGCCGCCGCGCCCCAGGATGGCGTCGAGTGCCGCGAAGCCGGTGCGGATGACGCGGTCGTCCGGGTCGGGGCGGGGCTCGGTCCGTGGCTGGACATCGGGGAGTGCCGCGAGGGCCGGCTCCACCGATCCGACCGACGCCAGCGCCAGGGCGCCGTCCGTGATCCGCGGAGCTGCGGCTCCCCAGCGAGCCTGGAGGCTCGCCACGGCTGCCGTCACGTCCGCGGAGAGGGTCGCCATCGGACGACCATATTAGAACATCCGTTCTACAGGTGGCAAGCCTTTCGTCGAGTCATGTCCACCGTCGCACCGACCCGTCCGGTCGATGCCTATGGACTGCATCAGCTCGTGCCGTGATCGTGCCGTGATCGTGCCGTGATGCAGTCCACGCGCATCGCTGGACAACGCCCGGCGCCGTAGGGCGGCGGTGCGACACAGGCGCGATCCCCCGTCACCGCGCCGTCACGCGAGCGGCCTAGGATCGCTCCCCTACCATGCTGCCGATGCCGACACAGCCCACCTCGCCGATCCCCGAGCGACCGATCCTCGTCGTCGACGACGACGCCAAGATCGTCCGCCTGGTCCGGACCTACCTCGAGCGCGACGGCTTCAGCGTCGTGACCGCCGCCGACGGCCCGGCCGCCCTGGACGCCATCGAACGCCACCGGCCCGCGCTCGTGGTGCTCGACCTGATGCTCCCCGAGCTGGACGGCAGGGCCGTCATCCGGGCCGTCCGACGCGACGATTCCGCGGCGGCGACGCCGATCCTCGTCCTGTCGGCCCGCGGCTCGACGATCGACCGGATCGCCGGGTTCGAGGATGGCGCCGACGATTACCTCCCCAAGCCGTTCTCGCCGGCCGAGCTCGTCCTGCGCGTCAAGTCGATCCTCCGCCGCGCCGCGACCGCCCCGACCGACAGCCCGACCCGGGCACCGGTCATGTTCGCCGACCTGCTCGTCGATGCCGACCGGTTCGAGGTCACCCGCGACGGCCGGCCGATCCCGCTGACACGCGTCGAATTCCGCCTGCTGACGACCCTGATCGAGGCCGACGGTCGCGTCCTCACGCGCGACCAGCTGCTCGACGCCGTCTACGGCCAGGACCAGTCCGAGGTGCTCGACCGGACCGTGGACGTCCACATCGGTCGGCTGCGCGACAAGCTCGGCGATGATGCCGAACGGCCGCGCTACATCGCGACGGTCCGTGGCATCGGCTACCGGGCGGCCCGGACATGATCGGGCGCGGCATCGCCACGCGGATCGCGCTGGCCGCGCTCGTGTCGGCCGCGGTCGGGCTGGCCATCCTGGCCATCGGCGTGACGGTCGTCGGTGGCGATGTCTTCCGGTCGCTGATGGCCGAGGCCGGCATCTCGGCCGACCACGCCCAGGACATGTATGACCGCTCGGTCACGACCGTGGTCATCGCCGCTGTCGTGGTGGCGGTCATCGCCAGCGTCTCGCTCGCGATCGTGCTTGCCCGGATGCTCGCCCGGCCGCTGGCCGAAGTGGGTGCCGCGGCCCGCCGGATCGCCGACGGCGACTACGCGGCGCGCGTTCCCCGCGAAGGGCCGGAGGAGATCGCCAGCCTCGCCGATTCGTTCAACCAGATGGCCGCCAGCCTGCAGCGCCAGGAGATGATGCGGCGCGACTTCATCGCCAATGCCGCCCATGAGCTGCGCACGCCACTGACCAACCTGCAGGGCTATCTCGAGGCGTTGCGCGACGGGGTGATCGTCGCGGACAGGGCGACCTACGACTCCCTGTGGGATGAAGCCGAACGCCTCGTCCGCCTGTCGCATTCGCTCGACGCGCTGACCGAGGGTGACGCCGCGACCGGGCCGCCCCGACTCGATGAGCTCGACCTGTCGAGCGCCATCCGGGCGGCCATCGAGCTCGCGCAGCCGACCCTCGAGCGTGCCGGCCTGCGGCTCGTGGTCGAGATCCCCGACACCCTGCCCGCCCGCGCCAATCCCGATCACCTCGCCCAGGTGCTGGCCAACCTGCTGTCGAATGCCGCCCGGTACACCCCGGCCGGCGGGACGGTCACCGTTCGCGCCGAGCGTCGCGCTACGGACCTCCTGGTGTCGATCTCGAACACCGGCGATGGCATCCCGCCCGAGGACCTCGAGCGCGTCTTCGAACGGTTCTATCGGGTCGAGAAGTCGCGCGATCGGGCACGCGGTGGCGCGGGCATCGGTCTTGCCATCGTCAAGCAGCTCGTGGAGTCCGAAGGCGGGCGAGTCGGTGCCGAATCCCGGGCAGGCATGACCCGCTTCTGGTTCAGCCTTCCGGCGTGACGCCGACGGGCGGACGCGGCGGGACCTCGTGCTACCATTCCGGCTCGGCTGCCCGTCCGTGGACGCGGCGAGACCGCCCGTGGGGATGTAGCTCAGCTGGAAGAGCACCGCGTTCGCATCGCGGGGGTCAGGGGTTCGAGTCCCCTCATCTCCACCACGTCCTCCCGGAGCAAGCATCAGCGACGGTGGAGTGCCCGACGCAGATGGACGATGGCGCCGCGAACGAAGCCGACGTGCTGACCGACGCACGGGACTCGCCGGCCGCGATGGACCGGTTGCGCGCCGAGATCGCGGACCTCCGGACGTCGCGTCGGCGCCTGGTGTCGGCGGCGGACGCCGACCGGCGGGTCCTCGAGCGTGACCTCCACGACGGTCTCCAGCAGGAGCTCGTCGCGCTCGCCGTCGATGTGCGACGTCTGGGCGGACTCATCGATGCCGATCCCGTCGCCGCCCGGGCACTGCTCGACGGGATGACGGCCGACATCCGGACGGCGATGACTGACGCTGCGGCCCTGGCGGAACGGATCCATCCCCCGATGCTTTCAGAGCGCGGCTTCGCCGGTGCCGTCCGATCCGCGGCCGAGCACCTCGGGATCACGGTCCTCGTCGACGCGCCGGTCCGTGCCGACCGTCAGCCCGAAGTCACGACCGCGGTCTACTGGACGTGCGTCGAGACGCTGTCGTGCGCGTCAGCCGGCTCCGAGGCGACGGTCCGTCTGGCCGACACCGATGGCCCCCTGACGTTCGACATCTCGATCGACGGCCACCCGTCGGAGGAGCTGTTGACCCGCCTGCGCGATCGCATCGGGGCCTTCGACGGCGGCGTCGCACTCGAGGAACGGGCGGACGGCGGGTCGCGCGTTCACGGCTGGCTACCGTCGTCCCGATAGCCGCGATCGCTCTCGGCCAGGTAGAGGATGACCGCCTTGACGCGCTTGTGGACGGCCGGCTCCCAGGTCAGCCCGAGCTTCATGAAGATCGAGTTGATGACCTTCTCGACCGACCGTTCGGTCAGGACGAGCTCATCGGCGATCGATGCGTTGTTCCTGCCTTCGGCCATCTTCTGCAGGACCTCGCGCTCCCGGGCTGTGAGCTGCTTGAGCGGCGAGGTCGTCACCCGCGTCCGATCCGCCACCAGGCGTTCCACGACGGTCGGATCGATCAGCGAGCCCCCGGCCGCCACCACCCTGATGGCCGTCAGCAGCTGGTCGAGATCCTCGACGTGCTCCTTCAACACATAGGCCCGGCCGGCGCTGCCCGTGTCCAGCAGCGCGACCGCGTAGGTCGGGTCCGCGTACTGGCTCAGGACGACGACGCCGAGGCCCGGGTCGATGTCGCGCAGGCGTCGGGCGGCCTGGATGCCCTCGTCGGAGTGGCCCGGTGGCATCCGGACGTCGGTCACGACCACGTCGGGGGTCTCGCGATCGACGGCCTCCAGCAGCGAGTCGAGGTCGCCGCAGACCGCGGCGACCTCGAACCCGGGTTGCGCGTCGAGCAGCCGGCGGACGCCTTCGCGGACGAGGTAATGGTCTTCGGCGAGCACGATGCGGATGGGCACGGGCGGAGGATACGCCGGTGATGTCGTCCCACCCGCTCGTCCTCATCGTGGACGACAGCGACCGGAACCGAAAGCTCGCCCGAGAGGTGCTCCGCCAGGCCGGGTTCCGGACGCTCGAGGCGGGGACGGCCCGGGAGGGCGTCGCGCTCGCCTCCGAGCATCTGCCCGACGTCATCCTGATGGACCTGCGCCTTCCGGACCTGGATGGCACGGACGCAGTGCGACTGCTGTCGGCCGAGCCGCGCACGTCGCGGATCCCGGTGGTGGCAGTGACGGCCATGCCGGTCGACGCGGAGGACGAGTGGCTGGTCGAAGCGGGCTTCGCCGGCGCGATCGTCAAGCCCATCGACACCGACACGTTCCCGGACCTCGTCCGCGGGTTCTGCTCCCGGGCCTGACCGGGCCGGCTGGGGTGCCAGCACCCCCCGGCGGATGCCAGCAGGCACGGTTGGCTCGCGGTCGCGCTGCTCGTAGGTTCGCGGCAGCGGCGCAGACGCTCCGCCGAGACCCGAAGCATCGGGGTCGTGAAGGAGGAGAAGTGAAGTCCAAGTTCGTGTCAGCCGTCGCGCTGGTCGCCCTCTGCCTCGCCGCGTACACGGGCAACGCCCTGGCGACCCCCGGATCGGGCTTCGTCGGGACGACCGTCGCGAAGGCGACGTTCGGCGACATCAGCTCGCATGTCCAGGACATGACCCCACAGTTCTGGAACGAGGTCATCCAGACGCGCGGCAAGTCCGACCTCTATGTCCAGCAGAACACATGGCAGCCCGGCGGCAGCACCGGCTGGCACACCCATCCGGGCCCGAGCTTCGTCATCGTCACCCAGGGCAGCGTGACCGTGTACGAGGGCGATGACCCGAGCTGCACGCCTCACGTCTACACCGCCGGGACGTCCGACAACTCGTTCGTCGACATCGGCGGCGGGGATGTGCACCTGATCCGGAACGAGACCGGTGCCGTCGCGCAGACGATGGCGGTCCAGATCGTCCCCGCCGACGCGACTCGTCGGGTGGACGCCCCGGACCCCGGCCACTGCTCGTTCTGATCGATGCCCGGCCGCCATCGGGCGGTGACGAGACGACCCTCGGCGTTGCCAGGGTCGTCTCGCTTGCATCGGCATATCGCTGGAGTAGTCTCCGTTCCCGGGGCGATCCGTGAGGGGTAGGGGTTCGATGAAGACCTGGCCGTCCGCTCTGAGGCTTCTGACCGTCTTCGTCCTCGCCAGTCTCGCCGCCGGCTGTGCCGGCGGGAGCGCCCAGACGAGTCCGTCGGTCCCGCGGGTCGGTGTCATGCACGTCGGGACGGACCACAATCCTCCGTCCCTGGCCACGCTGGTGGCCGGGCTTGGGGACCTCGGCTGGTTCGATGGTCCGCCGGCGCAGGTGATGCAGCAGCTCGTCGGCGACGGGAAGCTCGTCGACGGGCGGATGTCGCAGCTCCAGGGGGAGTACGACGGTCAGCGGATCCACCTGATCTGGCGGAACCTGGACGGCAAGGATCAGGCCGCGGCGCAGGCCGCGGAGTTCGTCCGCGAGCGCGTCGACCTCATCGTCGCCTTCGAGGACACCTCGATCGCGGCGGCGCAGAGCGCGACAGCCGAGCCCGCCGATCGGATCCCGGTCGTCTTCCTGCACCCCTCGGACCCCGTCCGCGACGGTCTGGTGGACAGCCTCGCCCATCCGGGCGGCAACCTGACCGGGGTGTGGGGGGCACGCGACCCGGTCGTCAAGCAGCTCGAGATCTACCGCCAGATCCTGCCCCGGCCCCACCCCCTGCGCCTGCTCACGCTCGTCGACCCGACCGACGTCGTGGCGACGCCGCCACTGCTTGACAAGGCGCGCGCTGCCGCGGCCACGCTCGGGATCGACCTGATGGAACGCGAGGCATCCGACGCCGCAGGTCTCGAGGCCGCCTTCAGGTCGGTCGGCCCGGGGTCCGTCGACGGCGCGTTCATCCTGTCGCCCAGCCTCCGTCTTGACTTCTCGGCAAAGATCCTCGCGCTCGCGGCAGCCGCCGGACTTCCCGTCCAGGCCCATCGGCGCCAATGGGTCGACCCGCAGCAGAACGACCATGGCGCGCTCTTCTCGCTGGGCGTCGACCTCGCGCCCGTCGGGGCCGCGGCCGCGCCGTTCGTCGACAGCATCCTGAAGGGCGCCAAGCCCGCCGACCTGCCCGCCCAGGAGGTGCCCAAGATCGAGTTCGCCCTCAGCCTGAAACGAGCCGCTGAGCTCGGGATCACGGTCCCGGACGACGTGATCTCGCAGGCCAACGTGGTCTATCCATAGCCGCGCCGGACGCTGGAGCGCACGTGGCAACGCCGGCCCGGCCGCATCGGCGCCTCGTCTGGCGATACGTGGCGGTCGTCGGGACCCTGGTGGCGGCGGCCATCGTGTCGGTCGGGGTCAGCGAGTTCTGGTTTTCGTACGAGGACAGCAAGCGGGCGGTGACGGAGGCCGAGGCAGACAAGGCGTCGTCCGCCGCGATCTCGATCCGCCAGTTCCTCGACGAGCTGGGCGGCGACCTCGAAGGCGTCGCCGGTGCGATCCCGGGTGATACCGCCGGAACGGAGCGCCAGCGCTCGTTCAGGAACCTCTTCCTGCGCCAGCGGGCGGTCAGTGCCCTGACCTACCTCGATGCCGCCGGCGCGGAGTGCGTGCGGACCTTCTCGAACGAGATCGACGAGCTCAACAGCGTCACCTGCCAGGGCGATCGCTCCGGCACCGATGAGTTCCGGCTGGCCCGGGCCGACCAACGCTATTTCGGCGCGGTCGCCTTCGGACCCGACGGCCGGCCACACATGGACATCGCGCTGTCAGAGGCGCCGCCCGGCGGCGGCGTGATCGTCGCCGACGTCGACCTTGGGCCCGTCGTCGACGCGATCAGACGGGCGCAGATCGGCACCGCCGGCTACGCCTACGCCGTCGATGCCGGCGGCCGGGTCATCGCTCATACCGCGAACAACAACCTCGTCCTCGCCGATACCAACCTGGAGGCGCTCCCGCAGGTCCACGCCGCACTCGCCGGCGATGCGCTGGCGCAGGGCGTGGTCACCGACGGACGAGATCCCCAGGGGACCGAGGTGCTGAGCGCGTTCCAGAGGGTGGACCCGCCAGGCTGGCGCGTGTTCGTCGAGGAGCCGCTGAGCGAGGCGTTCGCCCCGATCCAGGCGGCGATCTGGCGCACGATCGCGCTCCTCGTCGTGTTCCTCCTGGCGGCGATCGCGACGAGCGTGCTCCTCGCTCGCAATCTCGCCAGACCCATCGAGGCGATCCAGGTCGCGGCGGCGAAGATCGGCTCGGGCTCGCTCGACCAGCGGATCGACGCGTCCAGCGGCGACGAGCTCGGTGCCCTGGCCGACGAGTTCAACCGGATGGCTGCCCGACTGCAGGCGTCGCATGCCGGTCTCGAGCAGCAGGTCGATGAACGGACCCGCGAGCTGGCCAGCGCCCTGGCCGAGCTGGACGAGAAGACCCGCCAGCTCGAGGCGGCGAGTCGCCACAAGTCCGAGTTCCTGGCCAACATGTCGCACGAGCTGCGGACCCCGCTGAACGCGATCAGCGGCTTCTCGCAGGTGCTGCGCAAGCAGCTGTTCGGCGAGATCAACGACAAGCAGGCCGAATACCTCGACGACATCCTCGATTCGTCGCGGCACCTCCAGTCGCTCATCGACGACGTGCTCGACCTGTCGAAGGTCGAGGCCGGCCAGATCGACCTCCACGTCGCGCCCTTCTCGCTCCCCGAGGCGCTCGAGCGCGGCGTCGTGATCGTGCGCGAGCGCGCGACGCGGGAAGGCGTCCACGTGTCGCTGTCGTCGGCGCCCGACGTCGAGACCGTCGTCGGCGACGAGCGCCGGATCGTGCAGGTGATCTTCAACCTGCTGTCGAACGCGGTGAAGTTCACGCCGGCGGGCGGGACCGTCGACGTCGTCGCGGCGCGGCGCGACGGCGAGGTGCGCGTCTCGGTCACCGACACCGGACCGGGCATCGCTCCCGAGGACCAGGATCGGATCTTCGAGGAGTTCCAGCAGGCCGATGCGGGCAGGGAGCAGATCGAGGGGACGGGCCTCGGCCTGGCACTGTCCAAGCGCCTCGTCGAGCTGCACGGCGGACGGATCTGGGTGGACAGCGAACGCGGACGAGGCAGCACGTTCGTGTTCACGCTCCCCGTCCGACCCGGCTAGCCATGGCCGGCCGGCAGGTCCTCGTGGTCGAGGACAACGACAAGAACATGAAGCTGTTTCGCGACGTCCTCCAGGCGACCGGCTATCGGACCCTGGAGGCCTCGACCGGGGGCCAGGCGCTCGCCCTGGCGCGGGAGCATCGACCGGCTCTTGTCCTGATGGACATCCAGCTCCCCGACATGGACGGGCTCGAGGCTCTCGGCCGACTGCGCAGGGACGACCGGACCGCGGCGATCCCCGTCCTGGCCGTGACCGCCCAGGCGATGCGCGGTGACCGCGAGCGATTCACGGCGGCGGGGTTCGACGGATACCTCGCCAAGCCGGTCGACGTCGACGGACTCCTCGAGATCGTCCGGGAGCATTGCCAGCGAGACGACGCCTGATCCGCGTCGGCGGCGAGCGGTGGGTCGAGGTCAGCTGCCGTCCGGCGTCTCGTCGAGCGCGGCGTGGAGCTCGGTCGCGTGGTCGTGCAGCCAGCGACGCCACGTCGTGTGGTCCGGACGGCGCGACGCGACGAGCGCCCAGAAACGCGGACCGTGGCCGAACACGCGGAGGTGGGCCAGCTCGTGGATGACGACGGTCTCGAGGGCTTCGGGTGGAGCGAGGATGAGCCGCCACGAGAACGCCAGGCGGCCACGTTTCGAGGCGCTCCCCCACCGCGTCCGCTGATCGCGGATGGTGATCGCCGCCGGCGTCACCCGTAGGTCCGCGGCATGGCGGCCGATCTCGCGTTCGATGGCGGTCCGCGCTCGGGGCTTCAGCCAGGCCTCGAGGACCGCCCCGATCGAACGGCGATCGGCAGGCGCGACGTGGACGATGATCTCGTCCTCGGCGGCGCCGCCGATCCGCTCCACGGTCGAGCGCCGGAGGCCGGCCCGGGCCGGGACGAGGCGCAGGCGATGGAGCTCGCCGCGGAACCTGATGGCGGCGCCGTCGCGCAGGCCGCCGCGTTCGGCCAGCGTGGCGCGATCGGCCGCTTGCCGAGCGAGGTGACGGCGCAGCCACGGTTCGCGATCGACCAGGAAGTCGTGCACGTGGCGTTCCGGATCCGACCAGCCGCGCCGGCCGGCGGCCGGCACGGTCACCACCACACCTCGGTCGGGGTGGATGACGACGCGCAGCCCACGTGATCGCGGCGAGCGGCGGAGGGTATAGGACAGCGGGCCGCCGGACAGGGTGACGACGGCCGGCGTCTCGGTGGCCACGGCGGAGCCAGAGGCGGCGGCGACCGACGCCAGCCGGTTCCGTCGTGCCGTCACGATCGGCGGAGCAGTCGGCCCGGCCGCTCGCCGGTCTCGGCGCCGTCGACGATCGCCGGCCGTCCGTTGACCACGACGTGGTCGATCCCGGTGGGGTAGTGGGCCGGGTCGGTGTACGTCGCCACGTCCGCGACCGTCGCCGGGTCGAACACGACGAGGTCCGCGAAGGCGCCCTCACGCACGACGCCGCGATCGCGCAGACCGAGCCGGGCGGCCGGGACGGATGTGAGCTTGGCGACGGCGGTCTCGAGCGACAGGACCCTCCGCTCACGGACATAGTGGCCGAGGACCCGAGCCGTGCTGCCGTAGGCGCGCGGATGCGGCCGCCCGACGTCGAGGATCGGATGGCCCGGCCGTCGTCCCTCGGCATCGGTGCAGACCGCGATCCACGGCACGGCCATGATCGCCTCGACGTCGGCCTCGTCCATGCAGTCGATGACGACCGACACGTCGAGCCGGTCGGCCACCAGGGCATCGAAGGCCAGGTCGGCCGGATCGGCGTGGAGCTCGTCGGCGAGGTCCGCCAGCGAGCGCCCGGCCCACTCCGGAAAGCTCGCCGAGAAAGAGATGCGCAGGCCTCCCCAGCCGGGGTCGGCGGCCACGTTCTCCCAGCCCGAGATGCCGCGCGCGATCTCGCCGCGGACCAGGTCGCGGACGTCAGGGTCGGCCAGCGCGGCCACGCAGTCGTCCACGCCGAGGCCCTGCAGGGCGGGCGGCAGGATCGTCGCCAGGGTCGTGGCCGCGGCCGTGTACGGGTATTGGTCGGCGGCCACGTCCAGACCATCCGCTCGTGCGGCCTCGAGACGGGCGATCGCCTCGCCGGCACGGCCCCACACGGCGCGCGAGCCGCACTTGAGGTGCGAGACCTGGAGCCGGCCGCCGGCGCCCGCCGCTCGCACGGCCGCGACGGACTCGTCGAGCGAGGCGAACAGCTCGTCGGATTCGTTGCGCATATGAGTGGCGTACAGGCCGCCTCGCCGTGCCGTGTCCGCCACGAGCGTCTCGACCTCGCTGGGGGCGGCGTGCAGCCCGGGCGCGTAGATGAGCCCCGATGACAGACCGATCGCGCCGGCGTCGAGGGCCGCCTCGACCTCGGCGACCATGGCGGCCAGCTCGTCGGGCGTCGGCGGTCGCGCCTCTGTGCCCACGATCGCGGCCCGGACCGTCCCGTGGCCGACCAGACAGGCCACGTTCGGGCCGAGCGACTGCTCCGCGACGGCATCGAGATACTCCGCGAACGTCTCCCAGCGCGCGACGAGCCGGTTCGGCCGCAGCGCCAGCTCGACGATCTCTCGACCCAGCGGGGTGATCGGTGCGAGCGTGTCGCCGCAGTTCCCCGACAGCTGGGTGGTGTAGCCCTGGTGGAGGTGGCTGGCCAGCGCCCCGTCGACGAACAGCGAACCGTCGGAATGGCCGTGCGGGTCGACGAACCCGGGAGCGACGACGCGGCCGCCGACGTCCAGGACGTGCGCGACTTCCGTGTCGTCGATCGCGCTGAGGTCGCCGACGGCGATGATCCGGTCGCCGAGGATGCCGACGTCCGCCTGCCGACCGGGCCGTCCCGTGCCGTCGACCACGGTCCCGCCGCGGAGCAGGAGGTCGAACGCGCTCATGCCCCGATGGTGACATGTTCCCGCGACGGTCAGCCCGGCGTTCCGGATCGGGAGCGTGCCTCTGGTAGACTCCGCCTTCCGTGGGGCTATAGCTCAGCTGGAAGAGCACCTGCATGGCATGCAGGGGGTCCGGGGTTCGAGTCCCCGTAGCTCCACCAACCGCGACATCAGCGCCGACTTCTCCGCCGACCTCTCACCCCTCGCCGGCGCGGCGGGGGGTGTCATGTCTCCGAGGACCACGTGACCGACACCACCCGCATCGAACGGTACGACGCGACCGCCATCGAGCCGCGCTGGCAGGCGCGCTGGGACGAGCTGGCGATGCACGAGACGGACCTGGCCGCGGCCCGTGATCGCTACTACCTGCTGACGATGTACCCCTACCCCTCGGGCGACCTGCACATCGGCCACTGGTACATCGTCACGCCGACCGACGCGCTGGCGCGGTTCCAGCGGATGCACGGCAAGAACGTCTTCCTGCCCATCGGCTTCGACGCCTTCGGGCTGCCGGCCGAGAACGCCGCCATCAAGGGCGGCTTCAACCCGCGCGAATGGACGATGCGCAACATCGACAACATGCGCCGCCAGTTCCGCTCGATGGGCGCGATGTTCGACTGGTCGGCGGAGGTCGTGACCTGCGAGCCCGAGTACTACCAGTGGAACCAGTGGCTGTTCCTGCGTTTCCTCGAGGCCGGGCTCGCCTACCGGGCCAAGTCGCCGGTGGACTGGTGCCCGAACGACGGGACGCTCGCCCGCGAGCAGGTGGAGGGCGCCGACCGTCACTGCTGGCGGTGCGGCGCGAAGGTCGAGAAGCGGGACCTCGAGCAGTGGTACCTGCGGGTCACGAAGTATGCCGACGAGCTGCTCGACTACGGCGGCCTCGACTTCCCGGAGCCGATCAAGGTCATGCAGACCAACTGGATCGGCCGATCCGAAGGCGGCGAGATCGTGTTCACGACGGCGCCGTCCGCGCACCACCGGGGAGGCGAGGAGCTGCGCGTCTTCACCACCCGACCGGACACCCTGTTCGGCGCCACGTTCATGGTCCTCGCACCCGAGCACCCGCTGGTCGCGACCCTGACCGCGCCGGAGCGGCGGGCCGAGGTCGAGGCGTATGTCGCGCAGGCAGCGACCCGGACCGAGATCGACCGCCTGTCGACCGACCGCGAGAAGACCGGCGTGGCGCTCGGCTCGGACGCCATCAACCCGGTCAACGGTGAGCGCATCCCGATCTTCGTCGCCGACTACGTCCTGGCCGGCTACGGCACGGGCGCGATCATGGCCGTTCCCGCCCACGACGAACGCGATTTCGCGTTCGCCCGGAAGTTCGGGCTGCCGATCCGCCGGGTGGTCGCCGCGCCGGGCGACGAGTCGGCCGAGCTCGACGCCGCCTACATCGCCCATGCGGCCGGCGAGGTCCTCGTCAACAGCGGCCCGTACAGCGGTTTGCCGGCCGACGAGGGCGGCCGCCGCATCGTGGCCGAGCTCCAGACGCGCGACGCCGGCAAGGCCGCGGTCACCTACCGGTTGCGTGACTGGCTGATCAGTCGCCAGCGCTATTGGGGCACGCCGATCCCGGTCATCCACTGTCCGACCTGCGGCATCGTGCCCGTGCCCGACGAGGACCTCCCCGTCCTGCTGCCCCACACCGTCGACTACGAGGGCAGCGGCGTGAACCCGCTGACCCGCGACGAGGCGTTCCTGAACGTGACCTGCCCGCGGTGTGGCGGGCCCGCCAAGCGCGAGACCGACACGATGGACACGTTCGTGGACTCGAGCTGGTACTGGTATCGCTACCTGTCGCCGCACAAGGCGGAGGCCCCGTTCGACCCGGACCTGGTCGAGGGCTGGACGCCGGTCGAGCAGTACACCGGTGGGGCCGAGCACGCGGTGATGCACCTGCTCTACGCCCGCGAGTTCACCAAGATGATGCGCGACGTCGGGCTGATCCAGCAGAACGAGCCCTGGAAGCGGCTGTTCAACCAGGGCCAGATCCTGGGCGCCGATGGCGAGCGGATGTCGAAGTCGCGCGGCAACACCCAGGATCCCGACGACCTCGTCGCCCGCTACGGCGCCGACTCGATCCGGCTGTTCCTCATGTTCATGGGGCCGTGGGACCAGGGCGGGCCGTGGAGCCCGACCGGCATCGGGGGCGTGCACCGATTCCTGAGCCGGGTCTGGACGATCGTCCTGGACCCGCACGGGCGCGAGGCCGGCGACCCCGAATCGGGCGTCTTGCCGGCCGGCCAGGCGGAGGCCGAGGCGGGTGCCGCCCTGCGCGCAGCAGCTCACCGCACGCTCCGCGACGTGACCACCGACTACGAGGGGTTCCGGTTCAACGTCATGGTCGCCAAGCTCATGGAGCTGGCCAATACCCTGTTCCGCTACCGGGGCACGGCCGCCGCCGCCACGCCTGCCTGGGACGAGGCGGTCCGCCTGCTGCTGCTGATGCTCGCGCCCGCCGCTCCCCACATCGCGGAAGAGCTGTGGAGCCGGCGCCTGGCCGCGGCCGGCGTGCCGTGGACCTCGGTCCACGCGGAGTCCTGGCCGGAGGTCGATCCGAGCGCGGTCATCGAGTCCACTCGCGAGATCCCGGTGCAGGTCAACGGCAAGCTGCGCGACAAGATCGTGGTCGCCGCGGATGCCACGAATGCGGACATCGAGGCCGCCGTGCTCGCCCGTGACCGTGTCCGGGCGATCCTCGACGGGCGCACGCCGGATCGGATCGTCGTCGCCGGGGGCGGCAAGCTGGTGAACCTCGTCATCCGATGACGGAGCCCTCGGCCGACGCCCGAGCGTTCGACCGGCATCTCGACGCGACCGCGCCCGGCGTCGCGGACGTCGCGCGAGCCCTCCGGCTCACCGTCCTCGAGGGCTTCCCGGGCGCCATCGAGCTGTTCGACGCAGGGGACGGCCTCCTGGCCATCGGCACCGGCGGCTCGATGCGGGACTTCGTGTTCGCGATCATCCCGCACAAGGCACACGTGAACCTGCAGCTCGCCGACGGCGTCGACCTGCCGGACCCCGACGGTCGCATCGAGGGCAGCGGCAAGCGCATCCGCCACGTCAAGGTCCGCTCGGTCGAGGAAGCCGGCGCGACCTGGGTCCGGGCGGTCGTGGCAGCCCAGGTCGCGTTCCGCGCCGCATCCACCAAGGCCCGCTGAGAGTCGTGGTCAGATCAGACGGAGGAGAACACATGCATGACGACGAGGCGCCCCCGGAACCGAGAGGCGTCTCGGTGGAGATCCTGGCGACAGTCGACCTCGCCGGCGAGATCGAGGGCATGGCCGGACGCAGGCTGCGGATCCGGAGGGTCACCTTCGAGCCGGGTGGCGCGGTCGGCCCGATCCACGACCACGCCGGCAGACCGGGCACGGTCTACGTCCTGGAAGGAACGCTCACCGATCACCGGAACGGTGCCACCACCGACTATGGTCCGGGATTGGGCTGGCCCGAGGATCGGCACACCCTGCATTGGGTCGAGAACCGGGGCGCGACGCCGGCCGTCGAGGTCTCCGTCGACATCATCGGCGACGAGTGACGTCGTGAGCGACATCCGACTCGGCGCCAACTGCTGGAACCAGTACACCACCTGGCCGGACCTGCTGGCCGCGGGCCGGCGCGCCGATCAGCTCGGCTACCACTCCCTGTGGACATGGGACCACCTCTACCCGATCGTCGGCAGCTCCGACGGCCCGATGTTCGAGGCCTGGCTGATGCTCGCAGCGTGGGCGCAGGCGACCGAGCGCGTCCGGATCGGGCTGATGGTCGGTGCCAACACGTTCCGGGTGCCGACGCTGACCGCCAAGATGGCAACGACGCTCGACCACATCTCGAACGGACGAGCGGTGCTCGGTATCGGCGCCGCATGGTTCGAGGAGGAGCACGTCGCGTTCGGCATCCCGTTCGGCAGCGGCCCGCCCGAGCGGCTGCGCTGGCTCGGTGAGGCGCTGCCGATCATGCGCGGGATGCTCGACGGGGAACAGCCGAGCGCCACCGGGCCGCGCTACGCGGCGCAGTCCGTCCGCAACGATCCACCCCCGATCCAGCGCCGGATCCCGCTGCTGGTCGGCGGCGGCGGCGAACGGGTCACGCTCAAGCTCGTCGCCCGCTACGCCGACGCCAACAACGTCGGCGGCGGCATCGACAACGTCCGGCGCAAGGAGGCGATCCTCCTCGAGCACTGCGCCGCGGTCGGGCGCGATCCGGCCGAGATCGAGCGAACGGCCGGGCTCGGGACCGTGATCATCCGCGACTCGCGCGCCGAGGCGGAGAAGGCCCACGCCGCGATGTTCGAGCGCAACGGCCACGCCGACCGGTGGACCGACCAGCCCGTCGGCACCCCCGAGGACGTCGCCGAGCGCCTGGCGCCGTTCCTGGAGCTCGGCTACCGCCACCTGATCGCCGGTTTCCCGGCGCCGCACGACGAGGAATCGATGACCCGCCTGGCGACCGAGGTCGTGCCGCTCCTCGCACGGCGTTGACACGAAGCCACGACGGCGTGGCGGGAACGTCCTAGACTCCGGCCATGCCGATCTACGCGATCTGGTTCGTGGCCGCACTGGCCCTGCTCGTGCTGGAGCTCGCGAGCACGACGTTCTTCTCGATCTTCCTCGCCATCGGCGCCTTCGCGGCCGGCCTGCTGGCCTTCTTCGTGCCCGATTCGGCGATCTGGATCCAGGCCGTCGTCGCCATCGCGGTCGCGATGCTCGGCGTCGTCGTCGGCCGGCCGTTCCTGCGCCAGCGCCTCCGCCGGCAGGGCGAGCCGCCCCTCACCCCGGGCGTCCACGGCGGGTTCGTCGGACAGCGCGCGCTCGGGCTCGACGACATCGGCGACGAGCTCCACCCGGGCCATGTCCGCCTTGCCGGCGAGACGTGGCTCGCATTCTCGGCGGATCACCTCCTCATCCCGTCGGGTGCGCCCGTGATCGTCACCGCGGTCCGCGGGACGACTCTCGTGGTCCGGCCCGCGGGCGCACCGGCCACAGCGGAGAACGCCACATGAACGGGGACCTCCTGCCCCTCGTCGTCGCCTTCATCATCGCCATCCTGTTCGTCCTGTTCGCGTTCTACCTCTTCCGCAACACGGTCAACCTGGTGCAGCAGGGCTTCGTCGGGGTGACCACCCGGCTCGGCGAGTTCCGGGCCATCCATGAGCCGGGGCTGGCGATCATCGCGCCGTTCATCGACAAGCTGGTCGCCGTCGACATGCGCGAGTACCCGCGCCCGGGCGACCGCCAGGAGGTCATCACCAAGGACAACGTCGTCGTGTCGGTCAACGCCACGATCTTCACCCAGGTCGTCGACGCCAAGCAGGCGCTCTTCTCGATCGCCAACTTCGACGTCGCCATCGACGCCCTGGCGCGGACGGCACTCCGCTCGGTCATCGGCACACTGTCGCTCGATGAGGCGCTGTCCGAGCGCGAGCGGATCAACGTCGACGTCCAGCAGCAGATGGAGGCGGTCACCGACAAGTGGGGCATCCGGATCAACCGGATCGAGATCGTCGAGATCACGCCGCCGCCGCAGATCCTCCAGGCGCTGGCGCTCCAGAAGCAGGCCGACCAGGAGAAGCGGGCCAAGATCCTCCAGTCGGAGGGCATCCAGCAGTCCGCGGTCAACGTGGCCGACGGCGAGCGGCAGGCCGCGATCAAGAGCGCCGAGGGCGAACGACAGGCCGCCATCCTCATCGCCGAGGGTCAACGGCAGGCCGCCATCCTCGAGGGCGAAGGCCGGGCGCGCGCGATCGAGATCGTCTACACCGCCATCAAGAGCCAGGCGCCCGACCCGACGCTGGTCGCCATCCTCCAGCTCGACACGCTGAGCAAGTTCGCGCTCAGCCCGAACACCAAGATCGTGATCCCGGCCGAATCGTCGGCGTTGCTCGGTGCCGCCCAGGCGATCCAGACGGTCCTCGCCCAGGTGCCGGGCGCCGAGTAGCGCTCAGTCAGGCCTGGGTCTGGACCTGCGGCCCGCCGCCGCCGTCCGCGTCGGCCTGCACGGCCTTCTCCTTGGCGCGATGTCGCGCGGCCTTGGCGCGGTTGCCGCAGGTCGCCATGTCGCACCACCGGCGACGGCTCGTCCGTGACGCGTCGTAGAAGATCCAGTCGCAGGTGTCGCTGGCGCAGGTCTTGATGCGCTCGGGGTGACCCTCGGTCAACTCGAGCACGAGCGGCTCCGTCAGCCGCGCCAGCGCGTCGTCGATGGGGTCGCCGACATGGCGATGGTCGACGCTGCAGCCGTCGGGCGCCGGGACGAGCTCGATGATCTGGCGCGCGTGGAGCGCCCGATTGATGGTCTCGAGTGAGCCTGGATCGGGCGCCCGATGCTCGGAGATCGCGTGCGCGACATCGCGCAGGGCCGAGCGCACCCGGTGGACCCGTGCCAGCTCGGTCGTCTCGACCGATCGTTGGGCCGCGGCCTGGGCACGGACGCGGTCCGCGCCTTCGGTGTGGATCACGCCCCGATCGACGAACCAGCCGAGGGCGATGTCGAGGGTCGGGAGCTTCTCGACGGGGAAACCATTGTCGGTGTCGTCGGTGTTCAGGAAGTCGAAGGTGTCCTCGAGGTCGACGTCGTGAGCGTGCCCACGACGCGGCTGGTCGAGCATCTGGATATTCATCTCGATAACCACTTTACAACGGTTGACAGGTTACGCGCAAGAGGGTACATTACTCAAGTAACCGATCAGGCAGCACAGACAGGTTAGCAAGGAGAACGTGACAATGGGCATCCTCATCGTGATCGCCATCGTGTTCATCGCATTCGTCGCGTTCGATCTTGCCGCGGCGCGCTGGGGTGTCGACACGCGCGAGTATTTCCCGCAAGAGCATCATCACTGACCTCGAGGGAGGCCCCTCATGCATCCCCTGCTTCTCTATAGCCAGGCGGTCCAGCGCGACCGTTTCCACGAGCTCGAATCCGAGGAACACCGTCTGCTGGCGGAGCTCCGCGCGACGCGCGACGGTGAGACGTCCCGTGTCCGCCGATCGGCTGCCCTGGTGTTCGCCGCGCTGAGCCGCGGCTCCGCCGCCGCCGTGCGTCGACTCGACGCGTGCGTGGCCGACGATCTCGGACGGGCACTGACCTCGTCGGAGTAGCCTCCCTGCACACGGGAGGACGAGATGACCGACGGGACCGCAGCGGTCTCCTGGGGGGATGACCGCATCGACCTCTTCTGGGTGGGCGCCGATGGTGCGCTCACCCATCGCTCGTTCCACGACGGCACATGGGACGAGCCCGGATCACTCGGCGGGACGCCGGCCTCGACGCCGGCGGCGACCGCCTGGGCCGCCGACCAGCTCCAGGTGTTCGCGGTCTTCCCCGACGGCGCGCTGTGGAACCGCTACTGGGACGGCGTGTCGTGGCACCCCTGGGAATCGCTCGGTGGCGAGCTGGCCGGCGATCCGGCCGCCTCGTCGTGGGGCGCCGATCGCATCGACGTCTGGGCGGCCGGCCGCGACGGCCTGACCTGGCACCGCTGGTGGGACGGGACGCGCTGGGTCGACTGGGAGCGGCTCCCGCGCTAGGCGTCGGGGCGGGCCGCGTAGTCGATCCGCTCGAACGGCCAGGCGGCCGCGAGCCACCTCGCGACCGCGCGATACAGGACCCGATCCAGGTCCGCATCCGCCGCGCGGACCCACGATCGGACGCTCGCGTCGTATCCGGTCGCCCGGCTCGGGTAGATGTAGACGCAACCGATCACCGTCGTCGTCCCCGGCCGGAGGACCGTGTAGGTGAAGCCGATCCGGCCGGTGAAGTCGGCGGCATGACGGACGAGGTCCCCGTGGTTCTCCTCGAGCGTCATCGCTCGCGGCCAGGACCCGCCGACGAAGCCCGGCGTGGCGCGGATGTGGTCCAGGCTCGAGGTCCACGCGGCGTAGTCGCTGTCGTTGTGCTCGGGACCGAGCGGGCGAAGCTCGAAGTCCGGCTGATCGAGCACGAGCGGCGGCTCGAAATCGGCGGGAACGAACAGGTTCGACATCCGCACACCGTAGCGTCCCGCATCGGGCGCTGTCATCCGCTCGACACGGAGCGGACGTAGTCTTTCGCCATGAGTGACATCGAAACACCCCCTGCCCAGCCGTCCGCCCAGAGCTCCCCCACCCCAACGAGCCCGAACCGCACTGATGCCGAATGGCGCGCCACCCTCACCCCCGAGCAGTACCGTGTCCTGCGCCACAAGGGCACCGAGCGGGCCTTCACCGGCGCCCTGTGGGACGAGCACCGAGCGGGCACCTACCGCTGCGCGGGCTGCGGCGCCGAGCTCTTCCGCTCGGAGACCAAGTTCGAGTCGGGCACCGGCTGGCCGAGCTTCTTCGCCCCGGCCGACCCGGCCGCCGTCGCGACCGAGAAGGACCGCTCGCTGTTCATGACCCGGACCGAGGCGCTGTGTGCGGCCTGCGGCGGCCACCTCGGCCACGTCTTCGACGACGGGCCGAACCCGACCGGCCTGCGCTATTGCATCAATTCGGCGGCGTTGACGCTCGACCCCGAGGAGTGATCCCCGACTAGGTCACGCTCACCGATTCGGACGCGTTCGCCGGGACGCACGAACCGGCGGCCGCCGGCTGCTGCGACGTGACGATCTGGTCGTTGCTCCCACCCGGCGCCGAGAGCGGTCTGGTGAAGCCGGCCGCCTTCCAGGCCGCCTTCGCGTCGAGGACCGTCATTCCCACGAGGTTCGGGACGACCTTGCAGGCCGGGGGCGTCGGGGTGGGCGTCGGCGTCGGGGTCGGAGTGGGTGCGGCGGTGGGCGTCGGGGTCGGGCTCGGCGTCGGGGTCGGGACGGAGGTCGACGTCGCGGTCGGCGTCGGCGTCGGGATGGGCCCGGGCGTCGCCGTCGGGGGCGGCGGCTGGCGCGGTGCGATGGTCGGCGCGGGGGTCGCGCCGGTCGGTGGAGTCGTGGGTGTGCTGCCCGGCGTGACGATCTCGCCCGGTGCGCTCGTCGCCTGGGAGCTCCCGGGCGTCGCGGTTGCCGTCGCGCTCGCGGTCGGATCGGTTGACGCTCCAGGCGGCGCCGTGGCGTCCACCGCGGGCGTGGACGAGTCGGTCGCTCCGGCCGTCCCAGACGGCGGGGCGTAGGCGATGCCCTCCACCCCGCCGACCGGCCGGAATGCGCCGCCGACGGTCAGGGCGAGGACGATCACGACCATGACCAGGGCACCGGCCGCGACCGATCGGCGCAGGTCGAGCCGGCGGAGGACGGCCGCCACGGCCC
>DASYSM010000028.1:0-23873 GCA_036003325.1 Candidatus Limnocylindrales bacterium | reverse complement strand
GCGATCGCCTCCGGCGGGACGTCCTCGGTCGGCTCGGGCGTGTAGATGAGCAACGCGTACTGCATGTCCTGCCTCCGATCGGGTGGCCGCCACCGCGGCCGTCTACCTTACGACGAACCGGCCACGCCCGAATCGACAGGGCGTCGAGGATCTGTCGGTCGGACCGTGCCCGGCTGTCGAGCGGTATCGTGTCCGGCATGCCGACGGAGAAGGAGATCCTCCGGATCAACGGGCACGAGGTCACCGTCTCGAACCCGAACAAGGTGTACTTCCCGGAGAGCGGTCATACCAAGCTCGACCTGGTGCGCTACTACCAGGCTGTCGCCGACGGGGCGCTGCGAGGCGCGGGCGGCCGGCCGCAGGCGCTCAAGCGCTTCGTCGACGGTGCCGCGGGCCAACCGTTCTTCCAGAAGCGGGCGCCCGAGAACATCCCCGACTTCATCCGGACCGCGACCCTCACCTTCCCGTCCGGCCGGACCGCCGACGAGATCGTCATCGACGACGCAGCGGGGCTCGCCTGGGTCAACAACCTCGGCTGCATCGACCTCAACCCGCACCCGGTCCGGGCCGAGGACCTCGACCATCCCGACGAGCTGCGCGTCGACCTCGACCCGGTGCCGGGCGTGCCCTGGGATCACATCCGCCTGGTCGCCCTGGCGGCCCGCGAGGCGCTCGCGGCGGTCGGGCTGGTCGGCTGGCCCAAGACGTCCGGCTCGCGCGGGATCCACATCAACGTCAGGATCGAGCCGCGCTGGACGTTCCCGGAGGTCCGCCGTGCCGCGTTGGCCCTGGCCCGCGACGTGGAGCGGCGGGTGCCGGAGCTGGCGACCTCCAAGTGGTGGAAGGAGGAGCGCCACGGCGTCTTCCTCGACTACAACCAGAACGCCAAAGACCGGACCGTCGCATCCGCCTATTCCGTGCGGCCGTTGCCCGACGCCCGGGTTTCGACGCCGCTGACCTGGGACGAGGTCCCGACGGTCGAGGCCGAGGCGTTCACCATCGACACCGTCCCGGCCCGCTTCGCCTCGATCGGTGACCCGGGGGCCGGCATCGACGAGGCGGTCGGGTCGCTCGAGGGCCTGCTGGAGCTGTCGGCGCGCGACGAGGCGGAGGGCCTCGGCGACGCGCCGTGGCCACCGAACTACGCCAAGCAGGCCGGTGAGCCGCCGCGCGTCCAGCCGTCGCGTGCCCGGCGGCCGAAGTCGGAGTACGAGCCGGGACGCGGCGAAGGTGGCGGTCCACCGCCCGACGTCGCCGCGGCGCGCGCGGCCGCGGTCGCGGCCGGTGACGCGAACGCGGGGCTCCCGACCGAATGGGCCGGCTCGCGCCCGACCCCGACCGGCCGCCGCAGGACGTCGACTCCCGTGGTCGAGATCTCGCGGGCCGAGTTCAAGGACGAGGCACTGGCCGGACTCGAGCGCTGGAAGGCGCGCCATCCCGAGGTGGTCCCGTACCTCGAGCCACCGGACATCCTCGTCGACGGGATGCGCGGTCGGTCGGCGGTCTGGTACCGCGTTCGGGTCAACCTGATCCACGTCCCGGAAGCGGACCGGCCGGTGCAGGAACCGCTCGAGAGCGACTTCGACCCGTGGGCCGGCATGGACATCGAGGCCTGGAAGGAGGCGACGTCGGGGTCGCGCGCACGGACACCCAAGCCGAAGGCGACGTCGAAGGCGAAGCCGGACGCGACCGGGGCGCTGTCCGACGACCCAGAGTGAGCGTGGACGACGGCCGGGCCGGCAAGGACTGGATCGAGTGGCACGCGGCGTACGCTGACGACACGCCCCTCAGTCATCGGCTCATCGCCGTCAAGGGGCACATCCACGAGGCCCTGCTCGAGCGTCCCGCTGGTCCCATCCGGGTGATCAGCGTCTGCGCGGGGGACGGCCGCGACCTGTTCGAGACGCTGATCGACCATCCACGCCGGGCCGATGTCGGAGGTCGCCTCGTGGAGCTCGATCCGGAGCTGGCCGCGACAGCCGCCGCGGATGCGCCGTCGGGGATCGACGTCGTTCGTGCCGACGCAGGGTCGACCGATGCCTACATCGGCGCCGTTCCCGCCGATCTCCTCTTGGTCTGTGGCGTCTTCGGCAACATCGACGAGCCCGATATCGAGCGGACGATCCGTTCCCTGCCGATGCTCTGCGCCCGTGGGGCCGTGGTGATCTGGACCCGACATCGACGCGCGCCCGACCTGACCGTCGACATCCGCCGCTGGTTCGCGGCGACCGGCTTCGAGCAGGTCGCCTTCGATGCACCCGAGGCGTTCCAGTGGAGCGTCGGGGTCCACCGGCTCGTGGTCGATCCGAGTCCGTTCCTTCCGGGCCAGCACGTGTTCTCGTTCGTCACGCCCGGATCCGGCTGATCAGTCGGTGCCGAAGATCCCGGCGAGCAGGAAGGGAGCGGTCTCCTCGAGCTGGTCGTAGCGGCAGGCCTCCGGCGGCTTGTCCGGACGCCAGCGCTTGAACGTGGTGGCGTGGCGGAAGCGGTCGCCCTGGAGATGGTCGTAGGCGACCTCCGCGACGCGCTCCACACGCAACGGCTCCCAGGACAGGTCCTTGCCGCGGTTCCAGCGTGACGTCGCGCCCGGGACCCGCTGGCCGGAGGCCGCCATCTCCGCGGCCCACTCGGCCCAGCTGCCCCACGGGTGGCCCTCGGCAGCGTTCTCACGCAGGGGTGCCAGCTCCTCCACGAGCTCGGCCCGGCGCTCCCAGGAGAACGACGAGGTGATGCCGACGTGGTGGAGCGTGCCACCATCGTCGTACAGACCGAGCAGCAGGGATCCGACGTGCGTGCCGGGCCCGTTCTTGTGCCAGCGGAACCCGGCCACCACGCAGTCGGCCGTCCGCTGGTGCTTGATCTTGAGCATCGCTCGCTTGCCCGGCTGGTAGGCCGCGTCGAGCCGTTTGGCGACGACACCGTCGAGCCCGGCACCTTCGAACCGCTCGAACCAGTCGGCGGCGGTGGCGCGCTCCAGGGTGGCCGGCGTGAGATGGACCGGCGGCTGCGCCTTGCCGAGGATCGTCTCGAGGCGCGCCCGGCGCTCGCCCTGCGGGACCGTTCGGAGATCCTCGTCGCCGAGCGCGAGCAGGTCCCAGGCGACGAAGCTGGCCGGCGACTCCTCGGACAGCATCTTCACGCGCGACGCGGCCGGATGGATCCGCAGGAGCAGAGCTTCGAAGTCGAGCGCGCCGTCGCGCGCGATGACGACCTCGCCATCGAGCACGCAGCGGTCCGGCAGGTTGGCCCGGAGCGGTGCGGCCAGCTCCGGGAAGTAGCGGTCGAGCGGCTTGAGGTCGCGCGACTGCGTGTAGACGCTGTCGCCGTCACGAAAGACGAGTGCGCGGAAGCCGTCCCACTTCGGCTCGAACAGCCAGCCGTCGTCGTTCGGCAGCGAGTCGGACGCCTTGGCCAGCATCGGCTCGATGGGCGGGTCGAACGGGAGTGCCACCGGCCAACGATAGCGCGGGCGGCACCGATGGGGTCGGTCCGGCCCGTCGGCCGCGGCGCGTGTGTCGCGCGCGGCGCCGTGGTGTCAGGTATGCCGGCACGCGGCTGGTGGGTCGGGCGCGGCTGGTGGGTCGGGTGCGGCCGTGGTGTCGGGCGCGGCCACGTGGTGTCGGGCGCGACTCATGCGCGGCCGCCGCTCATTGGTCGGGCGCGCCTGGCTTTGTGTCAGATGCACGCCAGGCGAGCGTTGGTCAGTCGCCGTGCCGAGATCCGGCGGGCCTCACGCTCGGCTGCGTGGGTCTTCTCTGACTGATGTGCGATCTGGCGTGCATCCGACGGAAATCCGCGGACAAATGCCCGGGTGGCGTGCATCTGTCCGCAAACAGGAGCTGCTGGCGGAACCCCAGCCCGGAGTCCCCGCCCCGGCCCGCAACCCCCCGCCCGGACCCCCGACGCGTCCGCGGAACCAGCCGCTCGACACACGCGTCATCGGCGTGCCGCCGCGGTCAAGTCGATCGGGGCAGCCCACGGAGGTACCCATGCGCGCCATCCGTTCCTTCCTTCCACTGATCGCGATCGCGCTCGTCCTGGCCGCCTGCTCGGGCTCGAGCTCGAGCGCGTTGAGCACCGTCGGCCAGCCAGTCGCCGCGCCCGCCGCCAAGGACCAGGCCGCCGGTGGTGCATCCGAGGGCCAGCCGCCGGCCGATGGGGTCCCGCAGCCCGTGACCGGGCAGGGTGGTGGCCCGGTCGCCGCGGTCGACGACGCCAAGATCATCCGGACGGGCACGATGAGCCTTGAGGTCAGCGACCTGAACGCCGCTCTGCGGACGGCGCGCGACGGGATCGTCGGTCTGGGCGGCTACGTCGGCGCCTCGACCACCAGCAACCAGCAGGACCAGCCGTCGGCGACGATCACCTACCGGATCCCGTCCGCCAAGTGGGAATCGGCCATCGACCTGCTCCACGGGCTCGGCGGGCTGACGACCAAGGTCGTCACCGAACACACCGAGGCCGTCGAGGTCACCGGCCAGGTCGTCGACCTGGAGGCGAACATCGCGAACCTGAAGGCGAGCGAGACGGCGCTGCAGGGGATCGCCGAGAAGGCGACCAAGATCTCGGATGTCCTCGAGGTCGAGGCCCAGCTGACCACGACCCGTGGCCAGATCCAGACCCTCGAGGCACAGCTCAAGGACCTGAACGACCGGTCGTCCTATGCGGCGATGACGGTCGACTACAACGTGCCGGTCGTTGCCGTCCAGGTCGCCAGCAAGGGCTGGGATCCCGCGATGGTCGTCGACGAGGCCGCGGCCACCATGGTGTCGGTCCTCCAGAACCTCGGCACGGCCGGGATCTGGTTCCTGATCGTGTGGCTGCCGATCCTGCTGGTCGTCGGCGCTGCCAGCCTCGGCATCGTCTGGATCGCCCGCCGGCTCGGCTCGCGTCGGGACGCACCGATGACCCCGCCACCGGCCGCGCCGATCGCGGAGGGATAGCCGGCCCGGGACGCCACTCGATCCGCCCGCGCCTCGGCCACGCCGGGCCAGCCCCGGCGTGGCACGATGCGCCGATGACCGAGCAGGCCGAGCGTTACGACCGCATCGCCACCGGCTATGCCCGCTGGTGGGCGCCGGTCCTCACCCCGGCGGTCCTCCAGCTGCTCGAGGGGGTGGCACCGCTGCTGGCGGCCGGCGGCCGGGTGCTCGACGTCGGCACGGGCACCGGCCAGCTCGCGATCGAGGCGCTGACCCGCTGGCCGACGTCGTCGATCGTCGGCATCGACGCCTCGGGCGAGATGCGCGCGATGGCCGATCGTGAGGCCGCCCGACGCCTCGCACCGGAGGTCCGCGTTCGGTTCGAGACGACGGTCGCGTTCGCCGACCAACTCCCGTTCCGCGACCGGGAGTTCGACCTCGCCCTGTCGTCGTTCGTCGTCCAGCTCGTCCCGAACCGGGCACGCGTCCTCCGCGAGATCCGCCGCGTGCTGCGGCCGGGGGCGACGTTCGCCTACGTCTCGTGGCTGCAGGATGAGCGCATCTTTCGGCCCGACGACATCTTCGACGACCTGCTCGACGAGCTCGAGATCGACGCCGGCGACGAGGACCCCGGTCGCCCCGGCGACCTGCCGAGCGTCGAGCGCGCCGGCGGCGAGCTGCGACGGGCAGGCTTCGCCGGCGTCACCGCGCGATCAGGCGAGCTCGTGCACTCGTTCACGGTCGAGGGCTATGTCGGCTTCATGACCGAATTCCACGAAGAATCCCTGATCGCCGGTCTGGAGCCGGAGGTCCGGGCGCGATTCCTCGGCACGCTCCGCGACCGGCTCATGGCGCTCCCGCCTGAGCAGATGACGATGCGTTTCCCGATCGTGTTCGCTTCGGGGCGCCGCTCGAGCTGACTGCCGGCAGCCGGCGGCCCGGCGTCAGCCCTCGGACTGTTCGGCGGATCCGCTGTCGGACGAACCGGATGCCTCGGCCGCCTCGCCGGCCTCGCCCTCCTCGGGCGCACCCTCGCCGATCTCCGCCGGGACCTCCACGACCTCCTCGACGCGCGGCGCCTGGACCTTGGCGATGATGTCGTCGCCATCGGTCAGCAGCGTTGCGCCCTCGGGGATCGTGAGATCGCGGACGTGGATGGTCGTGTCGAAGTCGACCAGCGAGTCGACCGTGTACTCGATCGACTGGGGCAGGTGATCGGGCAGCGCCCGGATGCGGACCGACTCGATCGGATGGAGCAGCGTGCCGCCCATGTTGGCGACCGCGGGCGAGTCACCCGTGGCGACGAGCGGGACGTCGACAGTCAGTTCCTCGGTCATCCGGACCAGGAACAGGTCCACGTGCAGCGTCCGGCGGTTGACCGGATGGGTCTGGACCGCGGAGACGAGGACCGGCTGGGCCTTCTTGCCGTCGACCGACAGGTCGACCAGCGCGTTCGGCCCGGTATGGCGTCGGAGCTGCTCGAACTCGTGCGCATCGATCGAGACGCTGCTCGAGTCGACGCCGTGACCGTAGACCACGGCCGGCAGGCGGCCGGCGCGGCGGAGGACGGCGACCTTCTTGCCGGTCACGTCGCGGTGTTCGGCGGCAAGCGTTGCGCGGGCGGTAGGCATCTGATCGGGACCTCAGGTTGTCGGATCGTGTCGAGTGCGGGCTGCGGCTCGCCGGCGGGGCCGGAGATGGCGAGGCGCCCGGTAGCGGCCGATAGGGTACCACGGGTCGCCCACCAGGCCGCGTCGCATCGACGGCGGTCATGGCGCGGCATTTCGGGCGTGGCGGTGTAGCATCCCCGCGTGGCAGCCACCATCCTCATCGTCGAAGACGAGCACGCCGTCGCGCGCGGGATCCAGTACGCCCTCCAGCAGGAGGGATACGAGGTCGCCGTCGCCCGGTCGGGCGAGGAGGGGCTCGATATCGCCACCCACCAGGCGCCCGACCTGGTCGTGCTCGACGTCCGGCTGCCCGGGATCGACGGCTTCGAGGTGCTCCGCCGCCTGCGCGCGGCCGGCGCCAAGATGCCCGTCCTCGTCCTGACCGCCCGCGACGATGAGGTCGACAAGGTCATCGGCCTCGAGCTCGGGGCGGACGACTACCTGACCAAGCCGTTCGGTCTGCGCGAGCTGATGAGCCGGATCAAGGCGCTCCTGCGGCGCTCGTACGGTGATCTGTCGGACGCCGTCGGCGGCCGGGTCATCCGCCACGGCGACCTGCTCATCGACCTCGAGCGGCGGCGTGTCCAGCGCGGCACCCGGCGGGTCAGCCTGACCCCGACCGAGTTCGAGATCCTTCGCCATCTCGCCTCCCGCCCGGGCCGAGTCTACACGCGCTCGGAGCTGCTCGAGCTGCTGCGCGACTACGAGGCGCTCGACCAGGACGAGAAGACCATCAATGTCCACGTCAGCCATCTGCGCGACAAGATCGAGGACGACCCGGCCGCGCCCGCGTTCGTCCTGACGGTGCGAGGTGTCGGTTACGCGTTCGCCGAGCGCTGAGCACACTGCGGAACGGCGCATCCGCCTCCCGCATCGCTTGCGCCGGCTCTTCCCGCGGACCTTCCAGGGTCGGCTGACGGTCGCGTTCCTCGCCGTCGTCGCCCTGACCCTGCTGGTCGTGGCGGCCCTCGTGGTCAACCGCCTCGATGATTACTTCACCAAGCAGCAGCAGGCCGATCTCGACCAGCGATCGAAGACGGTCGACACCTACGTCGAGGCGCTGGCCCATGTGGCGGCCGCCGGTCGGCCCGTCGTCGGCGCCGATGGCGCCGTGGACCCGATCGTCCTCGAACGGATGGCCGACCCCGATATCCAGCGGTTCATCGCCGACCGGCTGGGCCAGGCCGACGTCGCGGTCACCTTCGGCCAGTACGTCGCCGACGGCGAATCGCAGCGGTTCGTGCCGGCCAAGGGCGATCCGATCAACATCCCGCTCGAGGCGTCGCCCGAGCCCGGCCAGACCCAGGAGCGGGACGTGGCCTGGAACCAGGACTACGGCGCGGGGTCGGTGTTCACGCCGTACGCCGTCCGGGTCACGCTGTCGAACCCGTACACCTTCCGGGCGACCGCCCTGGCCAACGTCACCGGCCTGCTGGCGGCGGTCGCGCTGTTCGCGCTCGGGCTGAGCGTTCTCGTGTCGGCCGCCATGGCCCGCCGGTTCACGACCCCGTTGCGCAGACTGACCGAGGCGTCCCGCGGCCTGGCCGAGGGCGACCTCACCCGGCGCGTCCCCGAGAGCGAGGTCCGCGCCGGCTCGTCCGAGATGGCCGAGCTGGCGGTCCAGTTCAACGCCATGGCCGACCGGCTCCAGGAGAGCGTCGAGATCATCCGCCGCGATCGCGATCGGAGCCGCGACTTCCTGGCCGACGTCTCGCACGAGCTGCGGACCCCGCTCGCCGCGCTCCGGACCTTCAACGAGCTGCTGCGCGAGGGCGCCGGCGACGATCCCGAGGCGCGCGACGAGTTCCTCGAGTCAAGTGGCCAGCAGATCGAACGGCTCGACTGGCTCGCCCAGAACCTGCTCGAGCTGTCCAAGCTGGATTCGGGGCTGGTCCTGCTCGACCTGCGACCGGACGACCTCCGGGCGGCGGTCGAGTCGGCGGTCGAGCAGACGAGCGGCGCGGCCCGGCGCCGTGGCGTCAGCGTCACCCTCCACCACTCGAGCGTGCCCATCCGGATCCGGCACGATCCACAGCGCATCGGTCAGGTGGTGGCCAACCTGGTCGCCAACGCGGTCAAGTTCACGCCACGCGGCGGATCGGTGACCGTGGACGTCGAACCGACACCGGACGGCGGACGGATCGAGGTGGCCGACACGGGCGTCGGGATCGACCCGGCCGAGCTGCCGCACATCTTCGAGCGGTTCTACCGCGGGTCGCGGGCGAACGAGGCCCGTGGCAGCGGCAGCGGTCTGGGGCTGGCCATCGTCCATTCGATCGTGGACATGCACGGCGGCACCGTCGAGGTCGAGAGTCGCGTCGGGGCAGGTTCGCGGTTCGTGGTCACGCTTCCGCGCGATCCACGGCTGATCGAAGGCACTCCTGCCGCCCAGCGGGCCGCGGTCGCCTCGGCTTCGGAGCGGCAGGCCCGCATCGACGATGGCACGACGATCGAGTCGACGACCCGCACGATCCCGAACGTGCAGGAAACTTCACCTTCCGAACGCCCGCAGGTGAACCCGGAACCAGCACCCTGAACACCTGATCAGACCTGTCGCGGTCGCTCACCGGCCGCCGAACGAAGGACCCTGCCGACACCATGCACGACGATCCCCACGCCGACGGCTCCGATCCAGGCGATCTGACCGAGCGCCACGTCATCCGGCCGGTCGAGCCGGCCGCGGCGGATGCGGTCGCACCCGCGACGGATGCGGTCCCGCCCGCGACGCCTGCGGTCCCGCCCGCGACGCCCGACCCGGTCGCCCCGCTCGGTGCCGGGTCCTCGTCATCGCCGACGGCACCGCTCGGCCCGGCCGGGCCCGGCTCCCCGGTCATCGAGCCATATGGCGCGCGGGTCGAGCCGTATACCGCCACCGATCGCTACACGCCGGCTCCGGAACCGCGCTCCGGCTGGGCACGCTCGTGGGACGAGACCCCGCCGGTCACCCCCGAACGGTGGTACGAGCCGGTCCCCACAGCGTCCCCGGTCGCGGCGACCACGACGGACGATGGCGGCCGCGGCGGCCGCGGCGGATCGATCCTCGCGGCGGCCGTCCTGTCGGCGGTGCTCGCCGCGGGCGGAACGGTCCTGGCCCTCGGGGCGACCGGTGCGCTCGACCGCCCGGGGGCACCGGCGCCGGCCTCGAGCCAGGCGACCAACACCGGGGCCACCCAGCCGGTGACCATCGACGAGTCGTCGGCGACCATCGCCGTGGCCGCCAAGGTCAGCCCGGCCGTCGTCCGCATCACCGTCACCGGTGCCGGCGATTCGGGGAACAGCGGGGTGATCCCGGCGACCGGTGTCGGCTCGGGCGTGATCTTCGACAGCAACGGCTGGATCCTCACCAACCACCACGTCGTCGAGGGCGGCGAGAAGTTCGACGTCGAGCTCAAGGACGGCCGTGTCCTGTCCGGCACCGTGTACGGCATCGACACCCTCACGGACCTGGCCATCGTCAAGGTGAACGCCAAGGATCTGCCGACGGCCGCCATCGGCGAGTCGGACGCGCTCAAGGTCGGCCAGCTGGTCGTCGCCATCGGCAGCCCGCTCGGGACGTATTCGAACTCGGTCACCAGCGGCATCGTGTCGGCCAAGGGCCGCTCGATCACCACCGACAACAACGAGTCGCTGTCGAACCTCATCCAGACGGACGCCGCCATCAACCCGGGCAACTCGGGTGGGCCGCTCCTCGACGCCGGTGGCAACGTCATCGGCATCAACACCGCCATCGCCCAGAACAGCAACGGCATCGGCTTCGCGATCCCGATCGACATCGCCCGGCCGATCATGGCGCAGGCCGTGGCCGGCCAGCCGCTGAGCCGGCCCTACCTGGGCATCAGCTTCGTGTCGATCAACCGCCAGCTCGCCGACGAGAAGAAGCTGCCGGTCATGGTCGGGGCGCTCGTCGGCGGCTTCGATGAGAACGGCAACCCGGCCCCGGGCGTCAAGGACGGCACGCCCGCCGCGAAGGCCGGGATCAAGGACGGCGACATCGTGGTCAGCATCGACGGCAAGGTCATCGACGAGGAGCATCCGCTCGACGCGACCCTCGCCCAGTTCGCGCCCGGCGACACCGTGACGGTGGTCGTCCTGCGCGATGGCAAGGACCTGACCCTCCACGTGACCCTGGCGACGCGACCTCCGGGCCTCTAGCCGGCCCTCCGGACAAGCGAACCGGCGTCAGACCTCGGCGTCGCCCCACAGGCTCCAGCGCGGCTCGCCGGGGTCGACCGATCCGGCCGCCGCGAGCTCGGCGACATCGCTCGCGGGTCCTTCCGCGCCGGCGGCGGGCGTCGTCCGATCGGCGGTGGCTGGCCGGCGACGCTGTGGCCGGATGGGTGTCGGGTCGATGTCGACGAACTCGAGCTTCCGAACGGGCGTTCGATCCAGGATGATGTCGAGCGACCGCGGCGGCGGCACCCGGATCGGCGCGATCGGGGCCTCGTCCGACAGCACCGGTGCGACCGACGCCTCCCAGCACGCCCGTATCTCATCGCCGCGCAGCGGGCGCCGTTCACGGTCGAGCCCGCAGTAACCGAGCTGGGCCGCGACCGAGCGGCGGAAGTGTCGACAGCTGGCGCAGGCGGTGCTGGAACGACGGCAGACCCAGCACCTGGCCGTCTCGGCCTGGGGTGTCCCGCAGTGCGGACAGCGCCACATCGCCATGCCCGGATGGTAGCTGCGACCGATGGCGTTGTCGAGCCGGCGCCCCCGCCCCCCGCGATGTCCGGGCGGCCCTACTTCGAGATGGTGATGACGGTGTAGTCCTGCGCCGAGCCGAAGTCCTTGGTCGTGACCAGGACGGTCGCGCTCCCCTGGCCGAGGTCGGCCCCCTTGGGCACGGTGGTCTTGAACGTGGCCTGGCCGTCACCCCCCGTGGTCGTATCGATGCTGACGGTCGGGATGCCCGGGATGCTGAGGGTGAACGTGACATCGGCGCCGGGCAGCACATGCCCGTCGGGGTCGGTGACGCTGGCGGTCAGGGTGATCGGCTCGGGCAGCCTCGAGCGCTTGATGTTGTAGCTCGACGCGCTGAGATCGACCGTCAGCTTGCCCGTCCCGCGCTTGACGCTGACGCTCGCCTGCGCGGTGTTGCCGGCAGGGTCGGTGCCGGTGACCGTGATCTTGTTCGACCCCGTCGCGAGGGCCACGCTGAGCGTGAAGGTACCGTCCGATTCGGCCGTCCCCGCGACCGACGACCCGTTCGCGTCGTTCCGCGCCAGCAGGGTGGTCCGGGCCTGGGTCTTGCCCTTGATGGTGACCGCCTTGCTGTTGACGACGGCGTTGTTCTTGGGCGACGTGATGGTGATCTTCGGCGGGGCGTCGTCGAACACGTAGCGGACGACGGCCGACCGATCCGTCTCGCCCCCGGGTCCGGTGATCGACACCTGGAAGTCGTTGATCCCGTCGGTCAGCGAGACCCCCGGGATGACGGTCTTGGCCGTATCGGCGATCGGCACCTCGGTGATGGGCGTGGCGTCCTGACCGGGCAGTGTCAGGTACAGCCGGATGCGGTGGGTCGCGTCGCCGATCAGGCTGGCCGGCACGGTGACCACGAGATCGACGGTGGCCTCGCTGGTGTACGGCTCCGATGGCTGGTCGAGCGTCGGGGCGGCCGACACGGTATCGGCGATCGGGGACGGCGAGGGAGTCGCGGTCACGCCCTTGACGAAGCCGCCGAGCGACGAACCGACGCCCCCGACGACGACGCCGAACCCGCGCGCCCCGACATACAGGATCCCCGCGCTGAGCGCGACGACCGCGGCGATGAGCGCCAGACGCACGAGCCACGGCATGCCGCCGCCACGCTGGATCGGCCGGTGACCGGCGAGGCGGGTCGTCGCGGGTGCGCGCGGCTTGACCTTGACCGGGGCGGGTCGGCCGGTCGACGGTGGACGAGGCCGGACATGCGTCTGGCGGTGGTCGCGCCGGGTGGTCATCCGCGGGATTGTCGCACGACGGCTCGGGAACGGTGGACGGGGAGCGCCCCCGGCCGGTGCATGGTTGCACCCGCGGGTACGGTGCGTTGTACTCTGGCCGGGTTGCGCGCGTGACGACCCTCGTCGCGGGCGCCCACGATCCGAGGGACACTGGCTGGTGCAGGCGCGCGATCCGCGATCCGGGAAGCGAGGATCCAACCCGACCGGGCGACCGGAGTTCGGGGTCGGACCCATCGCCCGGGTGACCCCGTCGATGCGCCCTCCGAGCTCGCCCGCGACCGGTCCCGGGGCTCCGTCCGGCACGTCGTCGATGATCCGCCCCAACTTCGGTCTGCCGAACCTGCGCCGCAACGTCTGCCCGCACTTCTACATGACCGGCAGCCGCGGCGCCATCCCGATCCAGGCACCGCACCTGCTCAAGGCGCTCATCCGCCAGGACACCAACACCTCTCGCTGCCAGCTGCGCGGGGGCGTCCACATGGAACAGGGCTACGTCAATGACGTGTGCCTGACTCCACGCTTCAACCAGTGTGTCTTCTACGAGGACGAGCTGACCCGGGAGTGACGTACGAGCAGGCGCTCCGGGCGCTCTCGGAACGCGGTCGCTTCGGCATCCGGCTGGGCCTCGGGCGGACGCGCGCGCTGCTGCGCGAGCTGGGCAACCCCGAGCGCACGGTCCGTGGCGCGCTCATCGCGGGGACCAACGGCAAGGGCAGCGTCCTCGCCCTCGCAGATGCGGCGCTGCGGGCCGCGGGCTATCACGTCGGCACGACCCCGAAGCCGCACCTGGTCACGTATCGGGAACGCGTCCAGGTCGACGGCCGGCCGATCGCAGCCGCCGACTTCGCCCGTCTGGTCGAGCGGGTGCTGCCGATCGCCGACCGGATCGCGCCTCGGTATGGCGATCCGACCGAGTTCGAGCTGCTGACTGCGGTCGTGTTCGCCCGATTCGCCGAGGTGCGGCCCGACCTCGCTCTCGTCGAGGTCGGTCTGGGCGGCCGCCTCGACGCGACGCACGCGTGGGATGGCGGGGTCGCGGTCGTGACCAACGTCGATCTCGACCACATGGACCGGCTCGGCGACACCATCACGAAGATCGCCCGCGAGAAGGCGGCGATCATCGAGCGCGGGGACCTGGCCGTGACCGGCGCGCGCGGTGATGGCCTGGCGGTCGTCCGGCGGCGCGCGCGGCGGCTGGGCGTGCCTCTGACCGAGGTCGCGCCCGTCCCGCTGCTCGGCTGGGACCGCGACGGCATCGAGATCGAGCTTTCCCGACTCGGTCGAACGCGGGTCGGTCTGCGTGGCCGCCACCAGGCAGCCAACGCGGCCATCGCCAACGCGACGCTCGACGCGCTCGAGGAGGCCGGCATCGCCACCGTCCCCGACGACGCCCGCCGCCGCGGCTTCGCGACCGCGGTCTGGCCGGGCCGCCTCGAGCTCATCCGGACCGGCAGACGGGATGTGCTCCTCGATGGTGCCCACAACCCGGCCGGGGCCGCGGCGCTGGCCGCCTCCCTCGACGACCTCCGGCCGTCCCTCGAGCCCGGCCCGATCGCCCTGGTCACGGCGTCCATGGCCGACAAGGACGTCGCCGGCGTCGTCGCCGCGCTCGCCGTCAGCGTCAGCCTGGCCGGTGCGACGGTCATCTGCACGAGCCTCCCGGTCCCGCGCGCCCTGCCGGCCGCCGACCTCGCGGCCCTCTGGCGGGCGACCGGTGTCCCGCACGCCGTCGTCGTCGAGGACGACCCGATCGATGCCGTCGCCGCCGCGCTCACCACCGGATCGGGCCCCGTCCTGATCGCCGGGTCGCTGTACCTCGTCGGGGCCGCGCGCGGCCACCTCGTCGACGACCCGGACCTGCGGGACCCCACACCCGACGGCGACCCCGTACCCTGACCCGATGACGCACCCGGCGCGCGACCTCGGCAGCACCCGCATCGGCCCGGCCACGTTCCGCTGGGGCGCGCGGACCTACGTGATGGGCATCCTCAACGTGACCCCCGATTCATTCTCCGGCGACGGCCTGCTCGACGGGCCGGGGGCAGCCGACCCGGTCGCGGCCGCGGTGGCTCAGGCGCGCCGGATGGTCGCCGAAGGCGCCGACATCCTCGACATCGGTGGCGAATCGACACGGCCGGGTCACGTCCCAGTCGAGGTGGATGAGGAGCGTGCCCGGGTCGTCCCGGTCGTGGCGGCGGTCCGGGCGGCGCTGCCGGACACACCATTGAGCGTCGATACGACGAAACCCCTGGTCGCCGAGGCGGCCCTCGCCGCCGGGGCCGACCTGATCAACGACGTCTGGGCGGTCGCCGACGACGACGCCCTCGCCCGACTCGCGGCCGACCACGGTGTCCCACTCATCGTCATGCACAATCGCGCCGAGCCCGTCTACCGGACGTTCCTGCCGGAGCTGATCGCCGATCTCCAGCGCGCGCTCGATCGCGCCGCAGGCCTCGGCGTGCCGTGGGATGACCTCATCGTCGACCCGGGCTTCGGGTTCGGCAAGACGGCCGATCACAACCTCGAGCTGCTGCGCGAGCTCGACACCCTGCGCATGCTCGGGCGGCCCATCCTCCTCGGGACGAGCCGCAAGTCGACCCTCGGGCGCGTGCTCGACCTGCCCGCCGATGAACGGCTCGAGGCGACGCTGGCCACGACGGCGCTCGGGATCGCGTCTGGGACCGACATCGTCCGTGTCCACGACGTGCGGGCCAACGTCCGTGCCGCGCGGCTGACCGACGCCGTCGTGCGCGCGCCGGATCCTGCCGGCGTGGCGGAGGGCGGCCGCCCATGAGCGACCGGATCCTGCTCGCCAACATGCGCTTCCAGGGCCGCCACGGCGTCTACGAATGGGAACAGCTGACCGCCCAGCCGTTCGAGGTCGACGTCGAGCTCGCGCTCAACCTCCAGCCCGCCGGGATCGACGACGCCCTCGAGCTGTCGGTCGACTACGGCCGGGTCTACGACGCCGTGCGGCAGATCGTCGAGTCGACGTCGTTCCGGTTGCTCGAGGCCCTGGCCGAGGCGATCAGCCACGAGCTGCTCGCCGACTTCGACGTGACCGAGGTCGTCGTCCGCGTCCGGAAGCCCGAGGTCAGGCTCGACGGCCCGCTCGACTACGCGGGGGTCGAGATCCACCGTCAGCGCGCGGAGGGCGAGCGCCGAAGCTGAGCCGCGGAGCTACGAGGCGGCCGGGGTATCGGTCGGCGCCTCGGTCGGCGTGGGGGTCGGCGTCGGCGTCGGCGTGGGGGTCGGCGTCGGAGTCGGCGTCGGCGTGGGGGTCGGCGTCGGGGTCGGGGTGGGAGTCGGCGTCGGCGTCGGCGTGGGTGACGGCGTCGGCTCGGGGCCCTTCGAGATCGTGTAGTCGACCGGCGTGCCCTTGGCGACGACGATGCCGCCCGACGGGCTCTGGGCGGACACGAGGCCCACCGCGACCGTCTCGTCGAACGCCTCGCTGCGGAGGCCGACCCGCAAGCCGGCATCGGACAGCGCCTGGAGGGCGCTCGACTCGTCGAGGTTGCGGATGTCGGGCACCGGCACCGTCCCGACCCCGGTCGCGACGGTGATCTTGACGACGCTGCCGGCGTCAACCTTCGTACCGGCGGGCGGATCCTGCGACAGGACCGTACCCTCGGGCTGATCCGAGGAGACCTGTCCGGTCGGGCTGAGGGTCAGGCCGAGAGCCGTGGCCTGCTGGTTGGCGGCGGCCGACGTCTGGCCGACCAGGTTCGGGACAGTCACCTGCGCGGCCGGCGTGGCGCCGCCGGAGGTGAGCTGGAAGACCAGGAAGGCGATGGCAGCGAGCAGCAGGATCGCGACGATCCCGGCGATCCACACCAGCGGGCTCGTCTTGCCCTCGTCGTCGGTGTCTCCGGTCGCGCTCGGGGGCGGGGTGGGAGGCGGTGGCGGGGTTCCGGCGGCCGCGTCGCCCTCCGCGCCGACATATGCATCGGGGGCATACGGGATCGCCGCCGGGTTCGGGCGTGCGGTCGCCGACACGACCGTGGCGCCGGCCAGCGCTCCCGCCGCCGCAGCGCCAGCCGCACCGGCCGCGCCGCCGCCCGGGGCCAGCGTGGCATCGAGGGCATCGGCCATGACCGCGGCCGACGGCCAGCGGTCCTTCGGGTCGAGCGCGAGCGCGCGCCGGGTGATCGAGGCGAGGTCGGTCGGCACCGATGGGCGGACGGCGGCGGGGTCGGGGATCGGGCCGGTCAGCCGGGCGAGCGCCACCGATGCGGCACTGTCGCCCTCGAACGGGCGCGTGCCGGTCAGCATCTCGTACAGGACGATGCCGAGGCTGTAGATGTCCGACGACGTCGTGGCCGGCTCGCCGCGGGCCTGCTCGGGGCTGAAGTAGTGGACCGAGCCGAGGGTCGTGCCGGGCAGGGTGACCTGCGCCTCGGCGACCGCCCGCGCGATCCCGAAATCGGTGACCTTGACCGCGCCATCGGCACCGATCAGCACATTGCCCGGCTTGATGTCGCGATGGATCAGGCCACGGGCATGCGCCGCCGCGAGCGCGCGGGCGACGCCGACGCCGATACGTGCGACCTGACGCGGCGGCAGGGCACCGCTTCGCCGGAGGATCGTGGCGAGGTCCTCGCCGTCGATCAGCTCCATCACGATGTACGGCCCGCTCGGGTCCTCGCCGTAGTCGTAGACGTGGACGATGTTCGGGTGGCTGAGCGAGGCGGCCGCCTGGGCCTCCTGGCGGAACCGCGCCGAGAAGTCGGGGTCGCGCAGATATTCCGGACGGAGGAGCTTCAGCGCGACGTCGCGACCGAGGCCGGTGTCGGTGGCCCGATAGATGGTCGCCATCCCGCCGCTGCCCAGCAGCTCGACCAGTCGATAGCGGCCCCCGAGGACCTGCCCGATCTCTGCCAAGTCGTCCCCTCAAACCCTGTCGTGCGCGTGCCGCCCGACCTGTCGTGCCGCGGCATCGTACCCCACGCGCCGCTCGGTCAGAGCTGCAGGCCCTGGAGATAGGCGCGGAAGTCGGTGCCCAGGTCGTCGCGCGCCAGAGCGATCTCGACCGATGCCTTGAGCCAGCCCATCGTCGTCCCGGCGTCGTAGCGGGTGCCCTCGAACTCGTAGCCGAAGACCTGCTGCTCCTCCATCAGCGCCGAGATCGCGTCGGTCAGCTGGATCTCGCCACCCGCCCCACGCTGGGTCTGCTCGAGCTTGTCGAAGATCTTCGGCGTCAGCACGTAGCGGCCGATGATGGCCAGGTTGGAGGGCGCCTCGCCGGCGGGCGGCTTCTCGACCAGCTTGGTGATCAGACGCAGGCGGCCATGGTCGAGCGGGTCGGCGGTCGCCTCCGAATCGATGACGCCGTAGCGCCCGGCGTCCTCGGGCGGGACCTCCATCAGGGCGATGACCGAGCCGTGCGTCTGGTGATAGGCATGGATCAGCTGGCCGATGCACGGCCGGTCGCCGACGACCACGTCGTCGGGGAGGATGACCGCGAACGGCTCGTGGCCGATGAGGTCCTTGGCCATCAGCACGGCATGCCCGAGCCCGAGCTGCTCCTTCTGCCGGACGTAGGCGACCTGGGCGAGATCGCTGATCGCGCGGACCTGCCGGAGCATCTCGATGTCGCCCTTCTCCTCGAGCAGGTGCTCGAGCTCGTAGGAGAGGTCGAAGTGGTCCTCGATCGCCCGTTTCTGGCTGGAGGTGACGATGATGACCTGCTCGATCCCGGCCGCGACGGCTTCTTCGACCGCGTACTGGATGATCGGCTTGTCGACGAGCGGGAGCATCTCCTTGGGCTGGGCTTTCGTCGCCGGGAGGAAGCGGGTGCCCCAGCCGGCGGCGGGGAAGACGGCCTTTCGAACGCGCATCGAACCTCTGGATGACGGGATATCGGCGGGTCGGGCCAGTATAGCCGGGGGCGTTTGGCTGCCCGCCGGAGGGCGCCGGCCGGGTCGCGCCGGGGGCGACCGCGGGCACGTGAGACATCGGCCGGGGGCGTGATGGCCGCTGGTTCCAACCACGCGACATCGTTCCGCTTGGTCGGAACCACGAGCCCGGGACAGCCAGGAACGGGTCTACCGTGGCGCTGTCTCGGCGCCGCCGTCGAGCGGCGACGCGACGTCGAGCGATCGGACGAACCGGCGGATCGCCTGGTTGAAGGCGGCCGGCTGGTCGAGGTTGGCCAGGTGCCGGGCGCGCGCCAGGCGCACGCGGCGGACATCGCTGCCGGCCGCCGCGAAGGCCGGCGCGAACAGGCGGAATGGCACGTCCCGATCGCCGTTGATGATGAGGATCGGCCCGGGATAGGCCGCCAGCCGCGGGATGAACCGCTGGCCGCTGATGGCGCGCAGGGCGTCCGCCCCGCCTCGGGACCAGAAGCCGCCCTCGACGATGGGCTCGGCGATGGCCGCCGGGTAGCGTCGTCGGAAAGAGCGCGCGTTGATCCGCTGGAAGCGCTGATCGCCGACCCTGCCCATGGCAGCGGCCAGGGCTCGGTACGGCACCATCCGCATCCCGACCGGCTCTGCGGTCGCGCCCGACAGCACCAGGGCGCGCACGAGACCCGGCTCGCGGGCGGCCAGCGTCATCGCCACGTATCCGCCGAGCGACAGGCCGACCACCACCGCCCGACCACCGGCGTGCTCCGCGATGTCCGCGGCCAGCGTCCCGGCGGCCGACTCCAGCGTGAACGGCTCGCCGGCGCGCGATCCATGGGCGGGCAGGTCGAGCGCGACGACCCGGAACTCATCGCTCAGCGCGGCGAGTTGCGGGCTCCACATCGATCCCGTGAGCCGGGTGCCATGGACGAAGACGATGGCTGGGGCGTCGGGCGGACCGGCGACCAGCGTCACCGACCTGGATCGAGCCGGTGCTCGACCGCGAACAGGGCTGCCTGCGTTCGGCTGGTCAGGCCGAGCTTGGACAGGATGTTGGAGACATGGGTGCGGGCCGTCCGCTCGGCCATCCCGAGCTCCTCGGCGATGGCCCGGTTCGACAGCCCGCGCGCCAGGCAGCCGAGCACGTCCCGCTCCCGCGCGGTGAGCTGCCCGAGCGCGGCCTCGGCCCGCGCCTCGGCGGTCGCCCGGCCACCGCGCGTCCGGAGGCGACGGGCGACGATCCCGGCCACCGCCGGGTCGAAGTAGACGTCGCCATCGCGCGCGGCCCGGATCGCCCCGGCCAGGTCATCGGCCTCGGCATCCTTGAGCAGGACGGCGCTGGCGCCCGCCTCGATCGCAGCGGCGATCCGGTCCTCATCGACGAAGCTCGTGATGGCGACCACCTCGACCGCCGGATGGCGCGCCTTGATCTCGGCGGTCGCGGTGATGCCGTCCATGCCCGGCATCAGGAGGTCCATGACGACGACGTCGGGCGACAGCTCGGCCGTGGCGTCGAGCCCGGCGGCGCCATCGGCCGCCTCGCCGACCACCTCGAGGTCGTGGTGCAGGTCCAGGAAATCGCGCATCCCGCGGCGGACCATGGCGTGGTCGTCGACGATGAGCACCCGGATGCGGCCGGCCACGTCAGGCGACCGCATCGGCTTCGATGGCCGGCGCCGCCACCGCGCGCTCGCCCGGCGCCGCGGCCCGCTGCAGGATGACGGCCGCGGCCAGGATGGCCATGCCGCCCAGGATCTGGATCGGAGCCAGCGATTCGCCGAGCAGGACGGCCGCCAGGACGACGCCGACGACGGGCTCGAACAGCATCAGGATCCCGGCCCGCGTCCCGCCCACGAGACGGATGCCGGTCAGGAACATCGTCGAGGGGATGGCCGCGGCGAACAGCCCGGTGAACACGAGCAGCGGCAGGACCGATGTGTCGTGGACCGGGTAGCCGAGCGCGGCGCTGTTGCCGGTCACCAGCCCGACGACGAGGCTGCAGCCGACGGTCGTCGCGAGCACCACGGCCATCGCCTGGTCGGCCGGGACCTGCCGGTAGCCGGTCCGGCTGACGACCACGAAGACGGTCTGGCTGAGCGCGGCACCGAGGGCCAGCCCGAACCCGATCGCGTCGAAGCGGATGCCTGCTGCCGGGTCGAGCTGCGAGGCGACGACGGCGATCATCCCGGCCACCGCCAGCCCGAGGGCGACCGTCCGCGGTCGATCCAGCGTCTCGCGCCCGGACGCGACGTTGACCAGCGCGACCATCACCGGATAGGTGTAGAAGCCGAGCAGCGCGAGGGCGACGGTGACCAGGTCGAACGAGATGAACATCGCGAGGTTCAGGGTGAAGCCCATCAGGGCCGCCAGCGCGATGCTGGCTCGCGCACCACGGTCGAGATCGCGCAGCCGCGTCATCCGCTCCGAGCCGCGCCGGATCCGCCAGGCGATGAAGGCCGACGTCGCGATGAGGCCGATCGCACCACGCCACGCGACGAAGGCCAGCGGCGTCATCCCGGCGTCATAGGCGAAGCGCGACAGCGGTCCGAGCATCCCGAACAGCGAGGCCGCGACGATCACGATCAGGAAGCCGGTGACGGGCGGGCGGGCTGCTGCCGCGGTCACGGTCGGGGTCGAGTCGATGGTCGAGCTGGCGGCGGGGGCGGACATCGGGGCCATGGTAGGTCGGCGGGGCACGGAGAGGTCGGCCCCGGAGGATCAGACCGGGTCGTCAGCCCGGGTGGTCAGCTCGCGTGGTCAGCCCGGGTCGTCGGGCCCGGGTGGTCAGCCTCGTGCCGCCTCGGCGGCCGCGCGCTCGTCGACGGCCTCCTCGGCCGCGGCGGCAAGCTGCTCGGCGCCCGCCGGCTCGTGCCGCGCCCGGCCCAGGGCGATCCGGGTGAACGGCACTCGGATCTGGTGGAAGACCTCGATCGAGACGAGGAAGCCCGCGAACAGGAACAGCACGCCGAGGAACTTGCCGAGCTGGAACCATTCGGTCATCCCGAACCGGTTGAGCGTGTCGCCGAGCGTGGCCACGAACGCGCCGATGGCGATCAGGATCGTGGCCGGTACCCGGCTGTGGAGCTTGCCTGCGATGAGCGCCCGGGCGGCACCTGGCAGCGATGCCACGAGGTTGACCGGGATGGCCACGGCGCTGATGACGAGGTTGAACAGGAACTCGTCGCCCGGCTGGTTGGGATCGAGCGAGTAGGCCAGGACCCGTCGCTTGGGCATGAACACGTAGGTCGAGAAGATCGCGCCGAGGATCAGCGCGAACGCGCCGGTGATGTTCAGGAACGGCGTCAGGAGCCGAAGCTGGGGCGGGAACAGCGTGGCCACCGGCGCGCCGGTCGTCGGATCGAGCGCGTAGCCGGGCGCCGCCAGGGTGGTGGTCGCCATCAGGATCAGGCTCAGGATCGTGGCACCGACGACGGCGGCTGCGGCCAGCAGCGGCCAGCGCTCGTTGGCGAAGTACGTCTCGATCGCGACCGCGAGTGCGAGGACGCCGGCGACGATGAAGTAGAGCAGCGGCAACGCCCCCGCCCCGGCATATTCCGGCTTGGTGCGCAGCAGGAAGGTGAACAGCCCGGCCAGGAACAGGCACAGCGCGAAGCTGTAGCCGAACCGGGTACGGCCGAGCAGGAATGTCGTGCCGAGCCCGAGCCAGCCTGCCGTCCAGACCGCGCCGGTCAGATACCACGTTCTGTATAGGGTCTCGTTCCAGCCGCTCGCCGCGCCGATCGCCTCGCAGCCTGCGCCGACCCCGTAGAACACCATGCCGAGCGTCCAGATGAGCTGGAACCCGCCGCGCCGCTCACGCCACTGGTCGAACAGTGCCAGGGCGAAGACCAGCGCCAGGATCGAGGTGACGGCCGGAAGGAAGACCGACGGGTTCATGCGGCGCGCGAGGCTTCCTGGAAGGTGCCGATCAAGCGCAGGAGCAGCCGATCGAGCAGACCCGACGCGTCGTCGTAGAGGACGGCGAGGCGCGACGCCTCGAGCGCCCGACGACGCCCGAGTCCGGTCAGCGCGTCGAGGAATGGTCGGCGCGCAGCGACGAACAAGGCGACCGCTTCGGTCAGGCTGATGCCGGACTCGGCCAGGCGTCGCGCCAGGTCATCGACCAGCGCGACCGCGTCCGCCTCCGAGCGAGCGCGTCCGGTGGCGTCGGCGGGATCGGCGTCGAGATGCGAGATGAGCGCCTCGACCAGGAGGCGGCCGTCGCGCCGGTACCGGTCGCGTGAAGCCTGGTCATCCGGCGAGACCTGCCGGGCAGCATGACCGGGCGTGTAGCTGCGCCGATAGGCGCGGTTGAGACGCTCGGGGCTGGCGCCCATGCTGGCCAGCGGTCGTGTCCCCGTCCGCCGTGTCGCGAGCATGGCCTCGATCGAGACGCGGTCGAACCGGCGGTGGCCGCCGGGCGTGACGTATGCCTCGATCCGACCTTCATCGGCCCACCGCCGGAGCGTGTCGGGATCGACCCCGACGAGGCGGCTGGCGGGCCCGAGAGAAAGCCATTGGGGCGAGGCGGCGACCGGGTCAGCCATGGGAGCCTCTGAGGGTGAGTGGCCGACAGGCCGAGCGCGCGTGGGGGGATACGCGCGCTCGGCCCGTCGACATGAAAGGAGTTAGCGAGGGGGAAACCTAGGCGTATATAGGCGAATCTACGTACGCGATGTGTCGCTCGGGACGGGGGCAGGATAGGAGCCGCGGGATGACCGTGTCAACCGGGATCCGGTCGCTCAGGCCGGGACGAACTCGTGGTCATCGCGATGGATCCCGTCGCACAGGCCCCAGGCAGGCGGATCGGTCGGGATCCGGATCGGCCGCATGATCTCGCGGACCTCGCCGCGCCGGCAGAACAGATAGCCCTTGTCGGCCATCCAACGTCGGACGTGGCTCGGATCGGGGTGGAACTGGAACGGGCCAGGATTGATGGTCGGGCGCTCGGTCCAGGCGACGGGGGACTCGGCCGCGACGATGTCGAGGAGGTTCACCCGCCAGGGCGTGCCGTCGATGACGTCGAGGCAGCCATCGCAGCGAACTGCGACGTTGTCCCTGACGATCGTCCGGATGTCGATGCCCATGATCTCCATCGCGTTCGATGGTAGCAGGGGTGTCGGGGCCAGGTCTGCGGTGAGCCGTCGGGTCGCGCTGGTTCGCCGGTCGGTGTCGGCGGGTCGGTGTCGCCGGGTCGGCGGGGGGCCGCAGTGAGTCGCCGGGTCGGCAGTGGATCGCCGGGCGAGCCGCGGTGGGTCGCCGGGTCGATGGCCGTCGGCGATGGGTCATCGGCGCCGCGCGAGGTGGTACCCCCAAGGGGATTCGAACCCCTGATCTCCACCTTGAAAGGGTGGCGTCCTAGGCCTCTAGACGATGGGGGCGACGACCGGCCGGAGTCTACCAGAGGGCCGATCAGGCCCCGGCCCGGCCGTTGCGCCGATGCTCCTGTGAGGCGCACGTTCACGATATTCCAGCGTGGTCGCACTCCAGATC
>DASYSM010000027.1:0-53317 GCA_036003325.1 Candidatus Limnocylindrales bacterium | reverse complement strand
TTCGGAAGCCACCGCCAAGGAGGGCGACGGAACGATCGCCGGCCCCGCCCGGTCGATCGCCGTCGCCACGATCGGGGCATACGGCGCGCCACACGCGCGACAGAAGAGCGCGCCGGGACGCGAGGCATGCTTACACGTCGGGCCAAGCGTGGCGCTGCGGGTCGGCTCAGGGGCGAGTGCGACTATCGGATCCATCGCGCCGGCGATCAGTCCCCCCGACGGTGGCGCCGAACTCCCGGGGTGCGCCATCATCCGGTTCGGGTGAGCCATCATCCGCGACACACCGGCGCGCCAGGCGCCATCGAACTGGGGCCGTTTGCCGTCAGGCCCAGGTTGCATCCGGCTCAGCGCATCGGTCGGCCACGATACCGGCGCCGCCACGAGGCCCGTGGGCTGCACCACCGCGCGCAGGCGGCTCAACGGTCCACTCGCCAAGGGCGGTAGCACCGGACCACGGGTGCCCCAGCGTGCATCGGTCAGGGTCGACATCGCCACCAGCCGGACCGATAGCAACAAGAATGCGCTGACGAAGCCATACACGATGAACAGATACATGCCCAGGTCTCGCTCTCGCGCGACCGCATAAGTGATGCGGATCGCCGCGGCGATCGTGATGAAGACCGCGAAATGGATCAGGTAGGCGGGGCTCACGAAGAGGCCGAAGATCAGGGCCACCCCGGCCGTCAGGGTCAGCATCATCGGCATCGCAACGAGGCAGGCGAGATCGAATCGCGAGTACCACGGGCGGCTACCGATGAAGGGCACCGTCCACACGAGCTCGCGGTAGAAGCTCTTGCTCCAGCGCAACTGCTGTCGCAGGAATTGGCGGAGGTTCTCGGGCACGTTGGTGTAGGCCACCGCGCCGGCATCGAAGACCGTGTCGTGACCTGTCCCGAGGATGAGATTCGTGAGGTGACGGTCGTCTCCGAACGTGCATGCAACGCCGCCGTAGTACTGGCTGAGGTAAGCAGGTGCGACCCGCTCGACCAGGCGGCGGCGATAGGCAGCCAACGGCCCTGAGCAGCACAGGACGCTGCGGAACCATGACTGTGCGGCCCGCTCCTGCTTGAATGCCATCCAATAGCGGATGCGCTGGACCCGCGTCAGGAAATTCTTGCGGTTGTTCAGGACGTCCACGAAGCCGGTGGCTGCGCCGACTCGCGGATCCTTGAATTGGCGGGTCAACCGGCGGATCGCATCCGGGGCGAGGACCGTGTCGGAATCGACCGTGACCAAGATCTCGCCTTCGCAACGTGGCAGGGCAAGCGCCTGAGCGTGGCGCTTCCCGACGTTGCGCGGCGAGCGGATGACGACGGCGCCATCCGCCTCGAGGCGGTCATAGGTGGCATCGAGCGCCGCTCGATTCGGCGAGCCGTCATCAACGACGATCACCCGGACCGGACCGAGGTGATCCTGGGCAAAGGCGGACCGGACACACGCTTCCAGGAGAGCGGGGTCCTCGTTGTATGACGGGACCACGACGTCGACCGCCAGCGCGCCATCAGGGAATGCGGCAAGGAAGGTCTCGGAGCGCTGCAGTCGATATGTCCGGTGCGCATAAAGCAGCTGGAGCAGGTAGTGACTCACGGCGACGACCGTGTACGTCACGAAGAGCCAACCCAGGACGGTCCGCCCGAGCTCCAGCGCCAGCGAGGTCATCTGGCGGCCGCCACGGTCGTGGTCTGCTGGGCGACGATGCCGCTGGCCACCGCGGTCAGGCCGTCCGCGAGGGGCTTCTGGTCCGGCGGGATCGGGGTGCCGGTGTCGAACAGAAGAAGGGGCTTGCCGGCGATCTGGTCGGATCGCACATCTGGCCGGACCTTGGTGCTCGCCAGCAGGACGACGCGTTCATGGCGAACCTTGCCGTTCATCTGGACCGGCCACTCCCACCAGAGGACCACCCACTCCGCTCCGGTCGAGCGGGTGACGGCGATGACGCTGCCGACGACGCCGGAACCCAGGGTGACGGGTTCGGCGGCATCGATCGTGCTGCCGTGGAAGCGATAGCACTTTTCGATCCCGAAGTCGTCGAAGACCTGACGGTCATTGGCCGTCACGCTGTCGACCCAGATCGTGTACTGCTGGTCCTTGGGCGTATCGCCGATCGGGTTCAGGCGGTAGCGCGTCCAGACAGAGTCGGAGCCGAAGTAGGGCTTGCCGACGAGGATGTCGTGCTGCTCCGTGACTCCCCATCCGCCGAGCTCGGTGATCGTGCCTGCCACCGGCCTGACGACCGTTGCCGTCTGATCCGTGCCCTTCCCATAGGCGGCAAAGGTCGAGTTCACCGCGCCGAAGAGCAGGGCAAGCACAGCCAGGAGAGCCAGCCGGGCAGGAAGGGCATGACGGCTGGGCGCCGTCGAGGGGCGCACCGGGAGGGGCGAGGCGATCGGAGGGACCGGGCTCAAGTCCGGCGCCCGCAAGCCGAATCGCGGCAGCAGGACCAGCATGATCGCGAGTCCGGCGCCCAGCGCCACCATGCCCGCGACGGGGTGGAAGAAGTCCAGCGCGGCGGTCTGACCGAACATCGCCCCGACGGCCACGAGCAGGACGACCCGGACGACGTTGAACGCGAAGACCAGGGCGATGCCGGCAAGGAACCAGGCCAGCTTGGCCATCCACCCTCCGCGCAGGACGAGGACGAAAGCGCTGCCGACGAGGGTGAACGCGACGGTGCTGTTGAGTCCCGCACAAGCGGTGGCGACCTGGATCTGGAACGGATGGGCGTTGGCGACCGTGAAGGTGGCGCTGTCCCCGGGCAATGCCCGGGCGATGGGCAGGACCGCCGTCACGACGCCGAGCGCTCCCACGGTCACGTCCGTGAGGCCCTCGCTCGTGTTCTCGAGCAATACGAGATATGGCAACGGCCAGGCCATCAGCAGCAGAAGGATCGCCCCGCGGGAAACGAAGAGGACGCGCCAGCCGAACAGCAGGATCAATGCGCCTCCCGCGAAGAGGGGAAGCGATGCGATGTCGAGCCGCGCCGTCCAGAAATAGACCGAAGCGAAGGACGGCCCGGCCAGGACGATCGCCCCGGCCGCGGCGATGAGGATGAGTCCAAGGATGAGATCGACACGCCCCGGGAAGGGCAGTGCCTCTCGACGCCGAAGGCCCGCGAGCAACAGGCCGAACGCGAGGATGGGCGCCAGACCGACGAAGGCGAGCGGGGTCTGACCGCCGAGGTCACGCCACAGGCTGCCCAGCGACAGCCAGTAGCCGATGACGACGAGAACGGCGAGCAGCGCGGCTCGACCCGCCCACCAGGGGACCTGGGGGCGGATCGAACCGAGCCGTCGTGTGGCCATCAGTTGGCCGGTCGCGTTGTCCCTACGGTCAGATGACCGAGGAGCGCCGACGATTGATCAGGAGGTAGCCACCGAACACGAGCAGCGCCACGATCGGCAGCAGCAGTGCGATCGGGGCCTCCGGAACCTCCGGGGGCGGGCCACCGACGCAGACGCTCGAGAGGACGAGATTGCCCGAGTTGCTGATCGTGTCCGAGACCGGGCTGATCAGAGTGTCGCCGGACGGGATGGTGATGTTGTACATGATGACGCTGTCGCCACCGCCCTGGAAGAAGCCCGTCGCCGTCTGGGTCCCGGCGTTGGCGAATGTGGCGGTCAACGTCGAGCCGGCGTCTCCGGCGACCGAACCGGTGTGCACGAAGTGCCAGGTCGTCATTCCGTCGTCGACGGTGACGTTGGTGCAATCCTGCGTCGCGTCAGCTTCCTTGATCGGCAACGTCTGGTTGATGGTGTTGGCGAAGGCCGGAAGGGCGATCGCAAAGACGAGCAACCCGCTCGCGAGAAGTGCCCTGAGCACACGGGCCATATCCCATTCCTCCTGTGCGTACGCGCGCTTGTCCCCGACGGCTGACCTTGCGGCCATGCGTGAAGACTAACCACACCAAACTTCAGCGGACCATACTTTTTTGTCCCAAAGCCACGCTCAAACCTTGCAGGCTCGATTCGTCGGTGCGCGCACGCACCAAGCCCAACCGGATATCCTCCAGATCGCCCGCCAGAGTCGTACGGACCGAATCCCTCTCATGCCAAGAGCACGCACGTCTTCCCGCCGCGCGGGCCCCGCCGTCCTCCATCCGGGATGACTCGGCGACGCTGGGCCCCTGCCTTGTTGGCCATCGGGATCCTGATCCTCCCTGTCGGGATGATCCGGTCCGCGGCGTCCAACATGCCGGTCGACCCCGCACCGGTCGATCTCGGGCAGCCCGTGGCCGCCGCCTCCACGGTCGGCTCGGTCACGAGACCACGGACTGCGATCGATCTCTCGCCCACGAGCATGCCGTCAGTGACCGTGGGCTCGGTCCCGACCGCATCGGACCCGGCGGCCGGCGAGGGCGGATCGAACACGATGGACGCCGCCAGCTCGGCGTCGACTGCGACGGCGTCCGCGACCGGCCCATCCGATCGCCCCCCGACGCCTGGAGCTGTCTGGCCGGAGGCATCAGCGGCCGCGCCGACCCAGCCGGTCCCGTCAGCCGCCGCGACGGCTGCCGCGACCGCTGTCCCGAAGTCAACGTCGACTGCGACCCTACCGCCGACGCCCGTTCCGACGCCGAGCGATACGTACTACGTCGCGATCACCGGGCGCGATTCGAACCCCGGGACGTCGGCCGCCCCGTGGCGGACCATCGGCAAAGCCGTTGCCGTGGCCCCTGCCGGGTCGACGATCCTCGTCCGGACCGGGACGTACGCGCCATTCACCGTGTCTCGCGGCCACCTCGAGATCAAAGCGGACCCAGGCGACAGTCCGATCGTCAGCGGCGGGACGAGCGGGATCGCCATCACCGCTTCCGACACGACGATCCGTGGGCTGCGGGTGACGCAAGCCTCCGACGAGGGGATCTGGGTCGACACGGTGAGCGGGATCGTCCTCGACGGGCTCCGTGTCGATCACAACGACGGCCACGGCATCCAGATCATCCGCTCATCTCACGTCCAGATCCTCGGCTCGACGATCAGCGCCAATCGCCTGTCCGGCATCCGCGAGCTCGCTGGAACGTCCTCCGATCGATATGTCGGAAACACGATCGCCGATAACGGCCATGACGGTGCGGCCTACAACGGTGACGGCTTGATGCTCCAGGGCTCGGGCGCCTATGTCGCCTCCAACACCATCCTCCGCAACGGCGACTCGACGACATACGAGCATGGGATCTATGCCTCGTCGCTTGCGGCCGGCTACGTCATCACAGGCAACACGATCCGCGACAACGCGGCATCGGGGATCAAGGCATCCGGCCAGGGGTCGGTCACCGACAACGTGATCAGCGGAAGCGTCCGAGGCGTCGTCTTCGCCGATAGCGGTGGCACGGTCAAGGTCACGGGCAACACCATCGACGCCCTGACGTACGCGATCCTCGTGATGTCGAACACCGAGATCAGTCGCTACCAGAGCGACTACAACACGTTCCTTCTGAAGATCTTCGGCGACAGTGGACCGCTCGATCTCGCGGGATGGCGCTTGGCGACGGGGCTCGATCTGCACTCGGATTGAGCTTCCGTTCGCACTCCGGGCCGCCAGGCTCCGAGGGTACTATCCCGGGCCGAAGCCATCCCCTCCGCATACCCCCAGACGTCCGCGTCCGGGGATCCATCAGGTACCAGCATCTCGGGAACATATTTTGCGATAGGAATCGCGGGCTCCTGGTGCGAGCATCGCTCCACAACTCCCATTGACCACGAATCGGCACACCCGTCGCGAGGCGGGGTCGCAAAGCCACGGGACTCCACGAGTCAGCCGGGCTACCGAATGGAGTCCGCCCTATGTCCTTCTGGGACGGCGACCGATGGGTCGACGAGCATCCGCGCCCGGCATCCAAGCCCGCGCCGAGGTTCCAACGGGCGGCGACATGGCTGGCGACGCTTGCGATGGTGGCGGTCCCATTGCTCGGGGTGATCCCGCGGGACGTCGTCTCGGCCGGGAGTGGTTCGGCCGTCGTCAAGACCGACCACACGAATCAGGGGAACGGCCGCGTCAGCGCCCCTAGCCCGAACGCTTCGAAAGCCCCTTCGGCCTCACCGACGCCGAGCCCCACGCCCACGCCCACCCCGACCCCGACGAAGACTGCAACCCCGGCGCCCACGGTCGCTCCGACCCCGACGCCCGCCGCCGGCACCGCGACTCCGGCGCCGACGCCCGCGCCGACCGCGACCCCGGATCCGGCGACCGCCTCACCCACCTTCTATGTCTCGACCACGGGCAGCGATACGGGCGCGGGCTCCGCGACCGCACCGTGGCGGACGATCGCCAAGGCCGTCGCGACGGCGCCGGCAGGCAGCACGATCCGGATCTTCAGCGGGACATACGCCGCCTTCGTCGTCCGTCGCCCTGGCCTGACGCTCAGCCCTGCGTCGGGGAGCACGGTGACGGTGAGCGGCGGCACCAGCGCGATCTCGATCCTGGCCGGTGACACCGTCGTCCGTGGGCTTCGCGTGACGAGTGCGACCGCTCAGGGGATCTGGGTCGACAGCGTGGCGGACGTTCTCCTTTCCGGGCTCACGGTCGAGGACAACCTCGGACACGGGATCCAGATCATCCGCTCGACCCGGGTCGAAGTCAGTGATTCCCAGGTCACCTCGAACAAGATGTCAGGGGTGCGGGAGCTCGACGGGACGACGTCGGGTCGCTATCTGCGGAACGTCATCACCGACAACGGGCACGACGGAGCCGACTACAACGGCGATGGTTTGCTGCTCAAGGGCGGCGGGGCCGTGGTGCGCGGCAACACGATCCTTCGCAACGGTGATTCCCCCCTGTATGAACACGGGATCTACGCGTCCTCGGTCGCGACCGGATACGTGATCGACGACAACGTGATCCGGGACAACAGCGCGTCCGGGATCAAGGCATCCGGCTCTGGCACGGTCACCGGGAACACCATATCGGGGAGCCCCCGCGGGGTGGTCTTCGCCGATGCCGGCGGGACCGTCCACGTCACAGGCAACGCGGTCAGTGCGACGCAGGACGTCATCCTGGTCACGTCGAACTGCGTCCTCAGTCGCTACCAGAGTGACTACAACGCGTTCGCAGGGGAGCCGTTCGGGTACCTCGGCCAGGCGCTCGATCTCGCCGGCTGGCGCCGCCAGACGGGTCTGGACATGCACTCGAACTAGCCTGCCGACGCTCGAGGCATCACGTCAGGAAGCTCCGCCGAGCCTTTCGTCATAGCGCTTGTCCCGCCAGGCGAGAGCCGCCGTCAGGCCGTCGCGGCGGACGATCTCGTCCCATTCGCGCTGTTCCGGGGTATCCGCCGCGTTGATGATCGCGCCGAGATCGAGGCCCGCCTCGACTGCGGCCCGGAAGCCGGCCGCGTCCATCGCGCGGTTGAGCATCCTCTTGGTCAGGCCGATGACCTCGGGCGGTGTCCGTGCCAGCCGGTCGGCCAGGGCATCCACCTCGGTCGCCAGTCGCTCGACCGGGACGACCCGGTTGACCAGCCCGATCCGCTCCGCCTCGAGCGCATCGATCAGGTCTCCGGTGAACAGCAGTTCGCGGGTCTTCTTCTGGCCGATGAGGTACGGCATCAGGAGGGTGACCGGCGCCGAGCCATAGCGGATCTCCGGCTCGCCCAGCTTCGTCCCCTCGGCGGCGACGATGAGGTCGCAGGCCATCGCAAGCTCGAGCCCACCTGCCAGGGCATACCCGTGGACCTGGGCGATGACGGGCTTCGGGCAGTCGAGGACGTGGAGGGTGGCGGCGACGTCGATGGCGAGCAGCTCACGCCAGCCGACCGGCCCGAGCGACCCACCTGCAGCTTCCTCGGTCAGGTCGTAGCCCGCCGAGAACGCGCGGCCGGCCCCTTCGAGGACGATGACGCGGACGGCGTCGTCGGCCGCCGCGGCATCGATCGCCGCAACGAGCTCCCTGACGAGCTCGCCCGACAGGGCGTTGAGCTTGGCCGGCCGGTTGAGGGTGAGACGGACGCCCCACGACGTCCGTTCGGTCAGCACGACCGGCTCGGTCGGGTCGGTCACGCGTCACCTGCCTCCAGCACGACCAGCGCGTCGACCGCGATCGCCCCGCCGGCCGACGCGATGACCGGGTTGAGGTCCACCTCGAGCACGTCGGGGCGCTCGACACCGAGGCGGCCGAGCGCCACCAGCATCTCCGCCACGGTCCCCCGATCGACCGCCGGTCGCCCTCGCAGCGCACTGAGGATCGGGCTCCCACGCAGGTCGTCGAGCATGGCCTCGGCGGCCGCGTGATCGAGCGGCGCCAGGCGCACCGCGACGTCGTCGAGCACCTCGGTCAGGATCCCGCCGAACCCCACCAGCACGGTCGGTCCGAATTGCGGATCGCGCCGGTAGCCGAGGATCAGCTCGACCCCGTGGGGCGCCATGGCAGAGATCAGCAGGCCCCGCACGGTCAGCCCGCGGCGCCGGCCGACCTCGAGCAGGGTGAGCGCCGCGCCATAGACGGCGTCGTCACCGCGGAGGCCGAGGGCCACGCCGCCCACATCGCTCTTGTGCGCCAGACCGACCGCGTCGAGCTTGAGCGCGACCGGGACAGACATCGCCCGCGCTGCGCTGACGGCCGCGGCCGCATCGGCCACGGCGGTGACCTGGCTGACGGCGATCCCGGTCCGTCCGATGAACGCCAGGCTCTCCGGTTCGGACAGCGGGACGGGCGCATGGGGGCGATGGGCGGACGGCGACACGGCCAGGGACTCGGCGCCGTATGACGTGCGGTCGGCGGCCAGGACCGGCCAACCGTCCCGCCACGGGCCACCATCCACACGTCGGGCGTGGCGACCCTCCCAGGCGGCGACCTCGGCGATGGCGCGGAATGCCGCCACCGCCCCGCGCAGCAGCGGCGCACCCCCGCCGACCGTGTCGAGCAGTGCCTTGGTCTCGGGCGGCGGCTCGCCCGACGTCAGGGAGACATAGACCGGCAGGATCCCGGCTCGGTCGGCGGTCGCCGCGAGGAGCGCGGCCGTGACCTCGTTCGCGGTGTTGACCTCGGACGGCAGGGAGCGGTACGGGAAGTCGTGGACCAGGACGAGGACGTCGTAGGCTCCGGAGGCAGCCATCGCCTCGAACGCGGCGCCGTAGGACGTGGTGGCGTCCGCCGCTCCCCAAGGGTCGAGCGGGTTGCCGATATAGCCCATCGTCGGCAGCGCCTCGAGGATCGCGGCTCGGGCGGAGGCGGGGATCGCCGGCAGGGAAAGCCCCGTCGCGGGCACGAGGTCGGCGATGAGCGACGCCTCACCGGTCGACACGGTCACGACGCCGGCGCGCCCGCGACCGACACGCCGACCGGTGCGCCGGACGCCTTCGACGAGCTCGGCCGTCTCGAGCAGCTCGTCGAGGTCGCGGCAGCGGATGACCCCGGCCGCCTCGAGCGCCGCGTCGGTCACGCGCGCCTCGCCGGCCAGCGACCCCGAGTGGGCGACGGACGCTGCCTGCGCCTGGTCGCTGTGGCCGACCTTGACCGCCATGATCGGCTTGCCCAGCTCCAGCGCCCGGTCGGCCAGGGCCAGGAACCGCTCGGGTCGCTTGAACCCCTCCAGGAACAGGATGACCGAGCTCGTCTCGGGGTCGTCGAGGCAATAGGCGAGGTAGTCGCAGACGTCGAGGACGACCTCCGAGCCACAGCTGATGATCCGCGAGAAGCCGATCCGGTTCCCCGAGTGGACGAACGCGTCGCTGACCGAGCCCGACTGGGCGATCCCGGCGACGCCACCGCGGGGCAGATACGGCGACACGTCGCCGATGTAGGTCGCGCTGTTGCTGACGAGGTCGATGACGCCCATGCAATTCGGCCCGAGCAGTGCCAGCCCATGCTCGCGGGCGATCGCTGCGACCTCGAGCTGCATCGCAGCGGCCGCCGCGCCGCCTTCGACGACGCCGCCGCCCGGGATGACCACCGCGGGCACGCCGGCCGCAGCCGCGGCCTCGGTGACCGAACCGGCACGGAGCGGGTTGAGCGCCACGATCGCGATGTCGGGCGTCTCCGGGAGGGCGTCAAGTGACGGGTAGCACGGCTGACCGTGCAGCTCCTCGTACTTCGGGTTGACGAAGTGGCAGCGCGTCGCGCTGCCCATCACCCGCAGGTTGTCCCGGACCGTCTCGGCGATCCAGGAGCGCGGTGATGCCCCGACGACCGCGATGCTCGTCGGCGCGAACAGCGGCCGGAGGTCGATGACGCCCGCGCCCGCTTCGGAGGTCATCCGACCACCCGCCCGACGCCGCGCTTCTCGAGGGCGCGGGCGATGATCATCCGCTGGATCTCGGACGTCCCTTCCCAGATGCGATCGACCCGCAGCTCGCGGAGGAACCGCTCGGCCGCGAACTCGCGCATGTAGCCCCGGCCCCCGTAGACCTGGACCACCCGGTCCGCGCAGCGCCACGCCGCCTCCGATGCGAACAGCTTGGCCATCGACGCCTTGGCGTGGACGACCTTGGGATCCGCGCCGCTGTCGGCCAGCCAGGCGCATTCGCGCGCGAGCAGGCGCGCCGCCGACGCATCGGCCGCCGAATCGGCCAGCGGGAAGCTGACGCCCTGGAAGTCGTAGATCCGTTCGCCGAACGCGACCCGCTCGGTCGCCCAGTCGACGGCCAGGTCGAGCAGCCGCTCCATCGCTCCGGCACAGCGCGCCGCGATGTGGATCCGCTCCTCGACGAACCACTCATTGGTCAGCTCGTCGGCCCGGCCGACCCCGCCCAGCACCGCCGACGCCTGGACGCGCACCTCGGTGAGCACGAACTGGGGATGCCGGTCGGCGAAGGTGTGGGTGTAATCGGGGTCGTGGCGCATGACCACGCCCGGCGTGTCGTAGTCGACCAGGAACAGCGTCGGCAGCCGCCGGTCGCCCTCGACCACGGCGCAGTGGAAGATCATGAAGTCGGTGTCGTCGGGGCCGGTCACGAACCACTTCTCGCCGGCGAGGACGTACTCGCCGGTGGCGGCGTCGCGGACCGCGGTCGCGCGCAGCGTTCGGGCATCGGAGCCGGGGCCGTCCTCGGTGATGGCGTAGCTCCCCGAGCGCTCGCCGCGCAACGACGGGTCCAGATAGCGCCGACGCTGCTCGGCATCGGCGTGGACGAGGACGTTGTAGGCACCCGGAACGTACGACCAGAGACCGCCGGTCGCCTGCCCGAACTGCTCGTGGACCAGGACCTGTTCGACGACCGACCAGCCCTGGCCACCGACCGCGGCCGGAAGCGAGCCGCCGTGGAGCCGGGCCTCTCGGGCGGCTGCCCGGATCGGGTTCCCCCACTCGCGCGGCACCCGCCCGCCGGCTCGTTCGAACTCGACCTCGCGCGGCTGGAGCACGTCGCGGACGAACGCCCGGGCGCGTGCCTGCAGCTCGAGCTGGGCGGGCGTCAGGGTCGGATCCATCGCCGCCAAGGATGCGTCACGCGACGGTCCGGCCGTCGGCCGCGTCGCGAGCCCCGGGACGCGCCGGTGGCGCCTACGACGGCTGCGCGAGCACCAGGATCCGAAGCTCGGTCATGTCCTCGATGGCGTAGCGCAGGCCCTCGCGCCCGAGGCCCGAGTCCTTGACGCCGCCGTAGGGCATGTGGTCGATCCGGTAGGTTGGCACGTCGTTGACGATCACGCCACCGACCTCGAGCTCACCGAACGCGCGCCACGCACCGGCAAGATCGTTGGTGAAGACGCCGGTCTGGAGCCCGAACATCGAGTCATTGACCGCCGTGATGGCATCGTCGAGCGCGCTGAACGGGAAGGCCACGACCAGCGGTGCGAACGCCTCGTTCGAGCAGACCTGGGCGCTCATTGGCACGTCGGTCAGGATCGTCGGCGGGAAGAACGTCCCGTCTGCCGTGCCACCGAGCAGGGCCTTGCCACCGAGGGCGATGGCCTCGTCGACCCAGCGCTGCGTCCGGCCGGCCGCCGTGGCGTCGACCATCGGCCCGATGTCGGTGGTCGGGTCGAGCGGGTCGCCCATCTTGAGCGCTCGGGCGCCCTCCGTGAACCGATCCATGAAGGCGTCCCAGATCTCCTCGTGGATGAACATCCGCTGGACGCTGATGCATACCTGACCGGCATAGGTGAACGCGCCAACCAGGCAGCGCTTGACGGCCCAGTCGAGGTCGGCGGTCTTGTCGACGATGACCCCGGCGTTGCCGCCGAGCTCGAGCACGACCCGCTTCTTGCCTGCCCGCTCCTTCATCCGCCAGCCGACCGACGGCGAGCCGGTGAAGGTCAGCAGCTTGAAGCGGTCGTCGGCCACCATCCGGTCGCCGAGCTCGCGGGTCATCGGCAGGATCGAGACCGAGCCGGTCGGTGCCCCGGCCGCCTCGATGATCTCGGCCACGGCCAGCATCGTGAGCGGGTCCTTGGACGGCGGCTTGAGCACGATCGGGTTCCCCGACGCGATCGCCGGTGCGATCTTGTGGGCCGCCAGGTTGAGCGGGAAGTTGAATGGGCTGATCCCGGCGATCGGGCCGATCGGGAAGCGCCGGGTGATGCCGACCCGATCCTTGGACGATGGCAGGAGGTCGAGCGGGATGACCTCGCCGGTCATCCGTTCCGCCTCCTCGGCACCGAGCCGGAAGGTCAGGCACGCGCGGTCCACCTCGACCAGAGCGTCGCGGATCGGCTTCCCGGCCTCGGTCGCGAGGATCCGGCCGATCTCCTCGCGCCGTGCGCGCAGACCCGCGCTGATGTCACGCAGGATCCGGCCACGCTCGTAGGCGGGCAGCGTCCGGGTGACCGCGAAGGCGGCGACCGCGGCCTCGACGGCCTCCTCGTACTGGGCCTCGGTCGCGGTGTAGGTGGTGCCGGCCGGGGTCGAGGGATCGGCTGGGTTGTCGACGACCAGGACGTCGGGGGACTCGACCCAGCGGCCGGCGAGGAAGATCGGATGAGGCTTGGTGCCAGCGGCGATGGTCATCGGATCGGGCTCCTGTGGGGTACGTTGCATCGTACAACGACGCCCCGGCGTGCCCCGCCGCAGCACTCCCGCCGAGGAGGAACACGATGCCCCGACAGCCCGCCCTTCGAGACGCCCTGAGGATCAAGCCCGGCACCCGCGTCCGGCTGGCCAGGCTCGACGCGAATGCGACCTTCGGCCACGACAAGGCCTCCTCGGTGGAGCGGACCGCGAAGCAGATGGTCCGGCTGCGCGACCTCCAGGACCGGATCTGGGCGGAGCAGAAGCACCCGGTCCTCGTCGTCCTGCAGGGCATCGACGCCGCGGGCAAGGACGGGACCATCGCCAAGGTCATGGACGCGTTCGACCCGCAGGGTTGCCCGGTGACCTCGTTCAAGGTCCCGAGCGCGGTCGAGCTCGCGCACGACTACCTGTGGCGCGTCCATCAGCGGACCCCGGCCAAGGGTGAGATCGCCATCTTCAACCGGTCGCACTACGAGGACGTGCTCGTCGTGCGGGTCCACGACCTCGTTCCGAAGAATGTCTGGTCGAAGCGCTACGACCAGATCAACGACTTCGAGCGGACCCTGGCCGAGAGCGGGACGACCATCGTCAAGTTCTTCCTGACCATCGACCGCGACGAGCAGCGCCAGCGCATCCAGGACCGCTACGACGACCCGACCAAGCGCTGGAAGTTCAAGCTCGGCGACCTCGCCGAGCGGAAGCTCTGGGATGACTACCAGGCCGCCTTCGACGATGCGCTGACGAGGACCTCGACCCGGTGGGCGCCGTGGTACGTCATCCCCGCCAATCGCAACTGGTTCCGCAACCTGGCGGTCTCGACCATCCTGGCCGACGTCCTGGCCGGGCTCAAGCCGGCCTACCCGGAGCCGGCGGATCTGCCGGCGGACCTGGTCATCGAGTAGGCGTCGGGGTCAGCCAGGCGTCGCGGTCAGACCGAGCGCCCGGCCCAGGCCGGACCATCGAGACGATCCGCCAGCTCCATCAGCCAGCCGGCGATCGAATCATCGAAGCCGTCCATCTCGCCCGGTGCGAGCCCCATGACCGCCCGTTCCCACGATAGCGACCGGTGGATGCATCCGAGGTCCCGGGCGAGAGCCGCCGCCCGAACGAGTGCCGACCGCGGGGCGACGCCCGACCACGCTTCGAGATACGTGTCGCGTAGGGGTTCGAACACTGGATCGTCAAGCCGGCGGCCGGTCTTGTGGGCGATCGAGTTGAATGTCACGTTCAGGGTGGCGAAGGGTTGGGCCACCACGCTGTCGCCCCAGTCGAAGAACCGGTCGCCCGCTGGCCCGACCATGACGTTCGCCCCATGCAGGTCGTCGTGCTGGATGCTCGGCCGGATGCCGACGCTCGTCAGTTCGTCGGCGGCCGCACGGATCGCCGGCAGCGCCCCGCGAAGACGACCGCGGGCGACGGCACCGGCCGCGGCCTCGACCGGGGAGAGCAGATCCCAGACCGCGTCGTCATCGAGCAGCCGGTCAAGCTCGCCGATCAGGGCCGTGGACCGCCCGTCCGGGACACCTGCGGCCAGCATCGCCGTCACGGCGTCGTCGCCCTCGAGCGATCGCTGCAGTTCGGCGTACTCGCCCAGGATGCGCTGCCAAGCGTCGAGATCGTGGTCGCCGTCACCCGCCGGACGGGTCTGCCGGAGCGTCGGTCCGGCATCGTCCGAGAGGAGCCACGGCTCGTCGGGATGGATCGCCAGGGGCAGGACGACGCGCCGGACGTTCCGGGCACGGAACACCATCAGCAATGGGCCCTCGTAGCCGGGCCCCGATCGGGATGCCTTCAGCCACGCGACTCCATCGTCGGTCGCGAGGCGGAACGCGGTCGCCCAGGGCCGGATGTGCGGTTGCTCGACCGGGCCCACGATCGAGCGCCCCAAGGCCGCCAGCTCGCGCTCCGCCCAACCCAGTGCGCTCGCCTGCCACGCCGGATCGAGCCATCTCTGCCGCCAGGACTCTGCCCCGGGCGGCACCGATGTCACCGCTTGCCACCACCGAACAACGTCCCGAACACGCCCCGGATCACGTCCTGGCCCAGCTTCGAGGACACGACCCGGCCGCCGGTCCTGATCGCGGTATCGATGGTCCGCTGCTGGGCCTTGCGGGCGTCGGCGGCGGCCTTGGCCTGCGCCTTGCGCTCGCGCTCGGCCGCCTTCTGCGCGGCGGCCATCTCCCTGGCCTGGCGGTTGATCTCGGCCCGTTGCTGCGCCGGCGTCATCTGGTTCAGGCCGGTCGCGGTCGTCGGCGGGGCGCCGGCCGCCACGGCCGCATCGGTGGCGGCCTGCGCCGCGGCCGCCCGTGACGCGGCGATCTTGGCGTTGATCAGCTCATAGGCGCTGTCGCGGTCGATCGGCGTGCCGTACTTCGCCGCGAACGGGCTGGTCGCGATCCGGCCGGCGAACTGGACCGGGTCGAGCGGCGTCATCGATGAATCGGGCGCCAGCAGCCGGGTCGCCGCGAGCGGGGTCGGGACGCCGCGCGGTGACAGCACGGTGACCAGCGCCTCCCCTGTCCCGAGCGAGGTGATGGTCTTCTCGACGTCGTAGAAGGTCGTGGTCGGGAAGGTCCGGGCGGTCTTGCGCAACGCGTCGGCATCGTCGGGGGTGAACGCCCGGAGCGCGTGCTGGACGCGGTTGCCGAGCTGGGCGAGGACCGACGACGGCACGTCGGTCGGCGCCTGGGTCACGAAGTAGACGCCGACCCCCTTCGAGCGGATGAGGCGCGCGGTCCGCTCGATCTCGTCGAGCAGCGCCTTCGAGGCGTCGTCGAACAGGAGGTGCGCCTCGTCGAAGAAGAAGCACAGCTTCGGCTTGGGCAGGTCGCCGACCTCGGGCAGCGTCTCGTACAGCCGGGCGAGCATCCAGAGCATGAACGTCGAGAACAGGCTGGGCTGATCCATGACGTCCGACAGCTCGAGGATGCTGACGATGCCTTCGCCCTCGGGTGTCGAACGGATCAGGTCGGCGACGTCGAACTCGGGCTCCCCGAAGAAGATGTCGGCGCCCGACTGCTCGAGCACGACGATCGAGCGCAGCAGGACGCCGACCGACGCGCTCGACATGCCCCCGTAGTCGGCGAGCACCGGCTTGCCATCGTCAGAGGCGAGGTACTTGAGGGTGGCCGCGAGGTCCTTGAGGTCGAGCAGCGGCAGCTGGTTGTCGTCGCAGTACTTGAAGATGAGCGACAGGATCGAGGTCTGGGTGTCGTTGAGCCCCAGCACCTTGCCGAGCAGCAGCGGACCGAACGAGTGGGTGGTCGCCCGGACCTGCGCCCCGAGCTTCCCCGACAGCGACAGGTACTCGACCGGGTGGCCCGACGGCTGATAGGTCCAGCCGAGCGAGGTCAGGCGCTCGACCATCTTCGGGCTGGTGCCGTCGCCGGGTGCGGCCATCCCGGTCAGGTCTCCCTTGATGTCGGCGACGAAGACCGGTACGCCCGCCTTGGACAGCTGGCCGGCGAGGAGCTGGAGCGTCTTGGTCTTGCCGGTGCCGGTCGCCCCGGCGATCAGCCCGTGGCGGTTCATCATGCTCAGCGCCACCTGGACGCGGGCGTCGTTCGCGAGCTCCGCACCGAGCATCGGGCTGCCGATGACGAGGCCCGGTTCGGTCAGGGCGTAGCCGGCCGCCATCTCGTCATGGAACGCCTTGTCCATCGGTCCTCCGAGCCTGCGCTGGATGGTTTCGGGCGGTGGGCAAGCGTATCATCGGGCCTTCCCGGCGCGAGCCATCGCTCGGACAGGAGGCCACATCGCATGAAGATCGACGAAGTCGAGGGCATCGGCGCGACGTACGCGGCCAAGCTCGCCGACGCGGGGGTGTCGACCACCGACGAGCTCCTCCAGTGGGGCGCCAACCAGGCCGGCCGCACGTCGCTGGCGGACACGACGGGCATCAGCGGCACGCTGATCCTCGAATGGGTCAATCACGTGGACCTGATGCGGATCAGCGGGGTCGGCTCCGAGTATTCGGACCTGCTCGAGGCGGCCGGCGTGGATTCCCCGTCCGAGCTGGCGAACCGGAACGCGGCGAACCTGGCGATCACCCTCCAGGAAGTCGTCGCGGCGCGACCCGGGATCGTCCGGCGCACGCCGTCGGAGGCCGAGGTCGCGGGCTGGATCGCCGCGGCGAAGGACCTCGACAAGGTCGTCGAGCACTGAGGAGACGGTGATGGGTGGGTTCGGGGCGTTCCTGACCAAGTCGAACGCCCTCGCGCTGGCGATCGGCGTCATCATCGGCGTCGCCCTCGGCTCCGTCGTGATGACCCTGGTCAACGCGATCATCATGCCGCCGATCGGCTGGGTCCTGGGATCGATCGATTTCGCGTCGATCAAGACCGTGCTCGGGACGAACGCGAAGGGTGAGGAGGTCTCGATCGGATGGGGCCTCTTCCTCAACTCGCTGATCGTGTTCGTCGTGGTGATGCTCGTCGTCTATGTCATCAGCAAGCTGTTCATCAAGGAGGCGCCGGATCCCGGACCGTCGCCCGAGGAGGTCCTGCTGACCGAGATACGCGACGAGCTGCGGCAGGCGCGCGAGGGCCGCGCCCAGTCCCAGTCGGGCCCGCCGGCGGATCAGGGAGCAGGGGCCGCCGGGTAGCTGCCGAGGACGCGGGTCATCGTCGTCACGGCGCGGAGATCGTCGAACGCCGCTGCGGTCGCGACGTCCCGGATGTCGGCGTCGAGGTCGATCCAGAAGACGTATTCCCAGGCTCGTTCCCGGCTCGGACGGGACTCGAGCTTGTGCATGTTCAGTTCATGGTCCGCAAACACCCGCAGGACCGCCAGCAGCGTCCCGGGCTCGTTGCGGACGGCCACCACGAGGGTCGTCCGGCGGCCGCCGCCGTCGGTCATGAGGGCGAGCGGTCCCGCATCCGGTCCGGCCAGCACCAGGAACCGCGTCCTGTTGCCCGGCAGGTCGCCGATCTCGTCGGCCAGGATCTCGAGACCGAACAGGCCGGCCGCCCGCGGTGAGAGAACGGCCGCCGCGCCGCGTTCGGCCTGGTCGGCGATGGCCTTCCCGGCACCGGCGGTGTTGTAGGTCGAGAGGAGCTGCCAGGGTCGGCGGCGCAGGAAGGCCTCGGCCTGGCCGAGGGCCTGGATGTGCGAGTAGACCCGTTCGATGTCGTCGAGCGACTGGCCGGCCAGGGCCGCGAGGCAGAGGCTGACCGGGACGACGACCTCACCGCGGATCTCGAGGTCGTGCTCGAGGAGCAGGTCGTAGTTCTCGCGGACCGTACCGTTGATGACGTTCTCGATGGGGACGACGCCCGCCCCCGCCTCGCCCGCGGCGACGGCATCGAACACCTCGCGGAAGCTCCCCAGCGCGACGCGGTCCACGTCGCCGAAGGCCGCGATCACGGCGTCCTCGGCGAACGCGCCGGGCTCGCCCGCGTAGGCGATCGGGAGGTCGATGGTCATCGTGGCCGGAGTCTAGCGGCGCACGGCCCCGGCAAGCCGGCCGCCCCCGGCGAGCCCGCCGCGCTCGCCGCGCTCGCCGCTCCGGGCCCTACCGCTCGAACCAGGCCGTCGTGTCCTGCGGGACCTTCTCCTCATCGAGGTCGGCCCGCTGCTCGCGCGCGGCCCCGGCCGACACGGCCACGCCGCGCCGGTTGCCGGCGGCCTCGGTCGCGCCCTCCCAGTGGGCCTCGGCCAGCAGGGTGTTGAGCGCCGCGATGTACGCCTCGATCGAGGCTGCGATGATGTTCGGGCCGCGGGCCTGGCCGGTGTACTCGCCGCTGCCACGCTCGCCGCCGATGTCGGGCGGGGCGATCCGGACCGTCACCGCGCCGATGGTGTCGGTCCCCTCCCCGAGCGCGTGGATGTCGTACGCGAGCAGGCGCGGGTGACCGCTCAGCACCCCGGAGAGCGCCTTGTCCACCGCCCGGTACAGGGCGTCGATCGCGCCGTTGCCGGTCTCGGACGCACGCCATTCGTGGTCGCCGGACGCGATGACCACGGCTCCGCGGCTGCGCACGTTGCTGCCCGACGATGCGGTCCAGCGGGCGAGGTGCAGCGCCCCGCCATTCGTGCCGGGGGTCGCGTTCGAGTCGCTCATCGGGTCACCTCCGTGGGGTCGCGGTCGCGCCGTGGGTCGATGTCGGACCGGCCGCGGCGGGCGCGTCGCGGTTCGGGGCGGTCGTGAAATGCCGTTCGTCGCGACGGCGCAGCTCGGAGCCGGACTTCCAGATCCCGTACTCGAGCGAATCGGCCAGGGCCGAGGCGGACGCGGCGATGATGTTGGTGTCGCTGCCCATCGTCGACCAGGTCCGTGCGCCGTCCATCGAATCGATGACGACCCGGGTCCGGGCGGCGGTCGCCGCGCCGCCATCGAGGATGCGCACCTTGTAGTCGACGAGGTGGACCTCCTCGATCCCGGGATAGAACGCGCCGAGCGCCTTCCGCAGTGCCGCGTCCAGCGCGTTGACCGGTCCATTGCCGTCGGCGGCGGTGTGCAGGATCTCGCCATCGACCTCGACCTTCACGGTCGCCTCGGCCAGCATCTCGCGCCCGTCGCGCTGCTCGACCAGGCAGGTGTAATCGACGATCCGGAACGGCGCCACGTAGTCCGCGGCGTGGCGGCGGATGAGGAGCTCGAAGCTGGCCTCGGCGCCCTCGAACGCGAGTCCGTCGGCCTCGAGCTGCTTGATCAGGCGCGACAGCTCTCGCGGATCGACGACGCCTTCGAGTTGGTGCCCGAGCTGCTCCGCCCGGATGGAGATGTTGGCCCGGCCGCCGAGCTCGGAGACGACCAGGCGCCCCTCGTTGCCGACCGCGGCCGGATCGACGTGCTGGTAGCTCCGCTCGACCTTGGCCACGGCGGCACCGTGGACACCGCCCTTGTGCGCGAATGCCGATCTGCCGACGTAGGGCTGGTAGTCGTTGGGAGTGATGTTGGCGATCTCCGCGACCGAGCGCGACAGCTCGGTCAGGCCGGCGAGGTCGCCGCCACCGGCGGGGACGAGGACGTTCGCGGTCTTGAGCGCCAGGTTGGCCAGGATGCTGACCATGTTGGCGTTGCCCGCCCGCTCGCCGTAGCCGTTGATGGTCGCCTGGACGTGCCGGATCCCGGCGGCCACCGCGGCCATCGAGTTCGCGACCGCCAGCTCTGCGTCGTTGTGGGTGTGGATGCCCCAGGTGACGTCGGGCGCGTCCGGGTCGGCCTCGAGGGTCGCCCGCACGTCACCGATGATCGTCACCAGCTCATCGGTCATCGTCCCCCCGTTCGTGTCGCACAGGACGATCGTCCGCGCGCCGGCCTGGCGGGCCGCACGCAGGGTCGACAGCGCGTAGTCCCGGTCGGTCTTGAACCCGTCGAAGAAGTGCTCCGCGTCGTAGACCGCCTCGCGTCCGTGATCGACGACGAAGCCGACCGAGTCCGCGATCATGTCGAGGTTCTCGGCCGGCGTCGCGCCCAGCACCTCGATCACGTGGAGCAGCCAGCTCTTGCCGAAGATGGTGACGACCGGGGTCTCGGCCGCGACCAGCTCGCGCAGGTTCGGGTCGTTGTCGGGCGTGTTGGCGCGGTGGCGGGTGGACCCGAAGGCGGCCAGACGGGCGCGCTCCCAGCGCATGGTCCGGGCGGCGGCGAAGAACTCGATGTCCTTGGGGTTCGAGCCCGGCCAGCCGCCCTCGACGAACGGCATCCCGAATTCGTCGAGCATCCGCGCGACACGCAGCTTGTCGGCCAGGGACAGCGTGATGTTCTCGCCCTGCGTGCCGTCGCGCAGGGTCGTGTCGTACAGGACGACCGGCGCGTCACTCATGCCGCCACCCCGGCAGGCGACTCGAGCGCCTCGATGACCGCGGTCGCGAACGCGGTGGTGCCGACGACCACGAGACCGTCGGCCTGATCGGACTGGTCGGCCAGGTCGCCGGTCCGCCAGCCGTCGGCCAGGGCACGGCCGACGGCAGCCTCGATCGCCGCGGCCGCAGCCGCCTGTCCGAGCGACGTGCGGAGCATCATCGCCGCGCTCAGGATCGTGCCGATGGGGTTGGCGATGTCGCGTCCGGCGATGTCGGGCGCCGAGCCATGGATGGGCTCGTACAACCCGAACTGGCCATGGTCGGTCCGGCGCTCCCCGAGCGACGCGGATGGCAGGACGCCGAGGCTCCCGGCCAGCACGGCGGCCTCGTCCGACAGGATGTCGCCGAACAGGTTCTCGGTGACGATGACGTCGAAGTCGGCGGGGCGGCGGATGAGCAGCATCGCGCACGAATCGACGAGCTGGTGGTTGAGCCGGACGTCGGGGTACTCCCCGGCCAGCTCGTCGGCGATCCGCCGCCACAGACGCGAGGTCGCGATGACGTTGGCCTTGTCGACCGAGGTCAGGATGCCGCGCCGGCTGCGTGCCAGCTCGAACCCGAGCCGGACGATCCGCTCGATCTCGTGCTCGGCGTAGGGCAGCGTGTCGAGCGCGCTCCTGGCGCCGGGGTCGGCCGCGGCTTCCTGGCGGTCCCCGAAGTAGATCCCGCCGGTCAGCTCGCGGACGATGACCATGTCGACGCCGTCGAGCAGCTCCGGTCGGAGCGGCGACGAGGCGACCAGCGTCGGCTGGACCGAGATCGGCCGCAGGTTGGCGAACAGGCCGAGCCCGCCGCGCAGCGCGAACAGGGCCTGCTCGGGCCGGACCGGCGCACTCGGGTCCGACCACTTGGGTCCGCCGACCGCGCCGAGCAGCACTGCGTCGGCCGCACGGCACGCCTCGACGTCTTCGTCGCGGATCGCGACCCCGTAGGCGTCGATCGCGGCGCCACCGACCACCAACTCCGACCAGTCGGTGTCGAAGCCGGACCGAGCCCCGGCGGCATCGACGACGCGGCGGGCGGCGGCCACGACCTCCGGCCCGACCCCGTCGCCCGGGATCGTCGCGACCCGATAGGTCGTCACGGGAGCGATTCGCCCTGGCGCGGCGACACGAACGCCACCGACACGCCGTTGATCTCGGCGCCGTGGAGCTTGTTGACGGCCACGAGATAGCCCTCGAGCGAGGCCTCGATGATGTTCGTGGATAGCCCGTGACCGGTCACCACCAGCGCGCCCGGACCCTCGTCCGATGAGCGCCGGCAGCGGACCAGCACCTGGCCCTGGGCATCCTCGCCGGCGGATACCGCCTTGATCTCGTACTCGGTCAGCGTCGGGTGCCAGCCGAGGACGGGCTGGAGCGCCTCATCGACCGCGTCGAACAGCGCGTCGACCGGTCCGTTGCCGGTCGCCTCGGCCGTGCGTTCCTCGCCGGCGATGGTGAGGGTGACCGAGCCCGTGGCGTTGCCGCCGTGCGACGAGGTCACGCTCCAGCCGACGATCTCCACCGATGCCGGCACCTCGGACGAGCGTTGCTCGACGAGCGCGTGGAGGTCGGCGTCGGTGACCTCCTTCTTGGCGTCGGCGAGCGCCACCGCCTGCCGGTAGATCTCGTCGAGCGCGTCGCCCTCGAACTCGTAACCGAGCTCGTGGAGCTTGCCCTGCAGGCCGCGGCGGCCGGACAGCTTGCCGATCGTCAGCTGGCTGCCGGACAGCCCGACCGACTGCGGGGTCATGATCTCGTAGGTCAGCGGGTTCTTGATCACGCCGTCCTGGTGGATGCCCGATTCGTGCGCGAACGCGTTGCCACCGACGATCGCCTTGTTGGGCTGGACGGCGAACCCGGTCAGGTAGCTGACCAGACGGCTGGCAGCGGTCAGCTGCTCGGTCGCGACGCCCGATCCGAGCTCGGCGAACTGCGTCGGCCGGGTGCGGATGGCCATCACCACCTCTTCGAGCGAGGCGTTGCCCGCGCGCTCGCCGAGGCCGTTGATGGTCACCTCGACCTGGCGGGCGCCGGCCTGGACCGCGGCCAGCGTGTTGGCGGTGGCGAGCCCCAGGTCGTTGTGGCAATGGACGCTGACCGTCGCCTGGTCGCCGACCAGCGCGACGACCCGTTCGACCAGGGCGCCGAACTCCGCGGGGATGGCGTAACCGACGGTGTCGGGGATGTTGACGGTGGATGCGCCGGCCTCGACGACCGCCTCGTAGATCCTGAGCAGGTAGTCGAGGTCGGTCCGCGACGCGTCCTCGGCCGAGAACTCGATCTCGGCGTCGCGGCCGAGCTGCTCGCGGCCATGACGGACCCAGCGGACGGCCTCGGCGAGCGCGGTCTCGCGATCGATCCGGAGCTTGTGCTTGAGATGGATGTCGCTGGTCGCGATGAACACGTGGAGATGTGGTCGCTCGGCGACCTTGATGGCCTCGATCGCCCGTTGCGGGTCGCCATCCTTGCAGCGTGCGAGCGCCGCCACCGCGATCCCGCCGCGCGTCTCCTGGGCGATCCGGCGGACCGCCTCGAAGTCGCCTGGCGAGGCGGCCGGGAAACCGGCCTCGATGACATCGACCCGGAGCCGCGCGAGCTGCCGCGCGACATCGAGCTTCTCGGCGGCGGTCAGGCCGGCTCCCGGTGCCTGCTCGCCATCGCGCAGGGTGGTGTCGAAGATGCGGACGCTGCCCGCCGGCACGAACGGCGCGGCGGGCCGCGGTACGGAGCCGCTCACCGCGAGGCCCCCGGCGTCGTGGCCGACGCCTGTGTCTGACCGGCGACGACCTCGACCGGGTCGAGGAAGGGCATCTGGGCCCGCAACCGCGACCCGACCCGCTCGACGAGGTGGTCACGATCCGCGGCCCGCAGCCGCTCGAACTCCTTGCGACCGGAGTCGCTCTCGGCGATCCAGTTGCGTGCGAAGGTCCCGTCCTGGATCTCGCGCAGGACCTGCTGCATCGTCGCCCGGACGTGGTCGTCGATGATCCGGGGGCCGCTGACGTAGTCGCCGTACTCGGCCGTGTCGCTCACCGAGAAGCGCATGAAGTTGAGGCCGCCGCGGTAGATCAGGTCGACGATGAGCTTGAGCTCGTGCATCGTCTCGAAGTAGGCGAGCTCGGGCTGGTAGCCGGCCTCGACCAGCGTCTCGAAGCCCATCTTGATGAGCGCCGCGGTCCCCCCGCACAGGACCGCCTGCTCGCCGAACAGGTCGGTCTCGGTCTCCTCCGCGAAGGTCGTCTCGAGGACGCCGGCGCGGGTGCAGCCCAGCGCACGGGCATAGGCGAGGACGCGGTCACGTGCGGTCCCGGACTGGTCGCGATGGACCGCGAACAGCGCCGGGACGCCGCCACCGGAGCGATAGACCGACCGCAGCAGGTGACCCGGTCCCTTCGGCGCGACCATCCCGACGTCGACGATGCCGGGTGGATCGATCCGTCCGAAATGGATGTTGAAGCCGTGGGCGAACATCAGCAGGTGACCCGGCCGCAGGTGCGGTTCGATCTCGGCGTCGTACAGGGCCTTCTGGGCGGTGTCGGGAACGAGGATCATGACGACGTCGGCGGCCTGGACGGCCTCGGCGACGTCCACCACGCGCAGGCCCGCCTCCGACGCCATCTCCCGGCTCTTCGAGCCCGGCGCCAGCCCGACGACGACATCCACCCCCGATTCGTGGAGGTTCAGGGCATGGGCGTGGCCCTGGCTTCCGTACCCGATGACGGCCACCGTCTGGCCCGCCAGCGCCGCCGGATCCGCGTCGTTGTCGTAGTACATCGTCGCCGTCATCGCTTGATGGCCTCCTCGATCGAGCTTGAGCCCCGGGCCATCACGACGGCGCCGGTGCGGACCAATTCCTTGATGCCGTAGGTGCGCACCAGCGCCACGAACGCGTCGACCTCGGACTCCGAGCCGGTCACCTCGACGATGACCGAGCCGTCGGCCAGGTCGACGACCCGACCGCGCGACAGCTCGACGAGCTTGAGGACCTCCGCCCGGGTGGCGTCGGTCGCCCTGATCTTGACCAGGGCGAGCTCCTGCTGGATGGTCGGCTCGGCGGTGACGTCCTGGACCTTGAGCACGTCGATGAGCCGGTAGAGCTGCTTGGCCGCCTGCTCCACCGCGACGTCGTCACCGTGGAGGGTGATGGTCATCCGGCTGACGTCCTCCCGGTCGGTGTGGCTGACCGCGAGCGAGTCGATGTTGAAGTTGCGTGCCCGCATCAGGCTCGACACCCGGTTCAGGACGCCCGGCTTGTTGAGCACGACCGCGACGAGCACGTGCCGGCGCGTCTCGCCGCCGCCGGGGAGCGCTCGGGACGGTGGGGCGCTCTGGGCATGGGCCGGGGCCGTGGCCGCTTCGGCACCCGGCAGCTGTCCGTTCGACTCGGCACCGGAGCTCATTCGTCCGCCCCGCCCCATTTCTCGATCAGGTCGGACAGCCCCTTGCCGGCCGGCATCATCGGGAAGATGTTCTGCTCCTCGGCGATCTCGAACCAGATGAGCGCCGGGCCATCGACCGCCTGCGCGTCGCGGATCGCGTTGTCGACCTCGTCGGGCGTCCGGGCGCGGAAGGCCGGCACCCCGAACGCATCTGCGAGCTTGGCGAAATCGGGCCCGAGCAGGTGCGAGGAGTGGTAGTTGCCCGCGTAGATGATCTCCTGCCACTGCCGGATCATCCCGAGCTTCTTGTTGTCGAAGAGGGCGATCTTGACCGGGATCCGGTCCTGGACGAGGGTCATCAACTCCTGGAACGTCATCTGGAAGCCGCCGTCGCCGGTGATCGCCCAGGTCTCGCGATCCGGCCGGCCGAGCGCGGCGCCCATCGCCGCCGGGACCGAGAAGCCCATCGTCCCGAGCCCGCCCGAGGAGACGTGGCTGTTCGGCTGGCGGAAGCCCGCATAGCGTGCCAGCCACATCTGGTTCTGGCCGACGTCGGCGACATAGGTCGCTGCGTGGTCGGTCAGCTCGCCGATCCGCTCGACCACGTAGTCGGCCGACAGGAGGCCGTCGCGCCAGGCGCCCGAGCCATGCCAGCTCGACGCGACCGAGTCGGTCTTCCACTCCTCGAGCTGGGCGAAGTAGTCCGCCCGGGTGGCGGGATCGACCGCGGCGACCAGCCCGGTCAGTGCCTGGAGCACGCGCTTGGCGTCACCCACGATGGGCACCTCGACCGCGACATTCTTGCCGATCTCGGCCGGATCGATGTCGGCGTGGATGATCCGGGCATACGGCGCGTAGGTCCGCACGTTCCCGGTGACCCGGTCGTCGAAGCGCATCCCGATGGCGATCAGCAGGTCGGCGCTCTGGATGGCCCGGTTGACGTGCTTCCAGCCGTGCATCCCCATGTAGCCGTAGGCGAGCGGATGGGTCTCGTCGATGGCCCCGATCCCGAGCAGCGTCCAGGCGACCGGGATCTGCGCCTTCTCGGCGAAGGCGACCAGGTCGTCCCATGCCTCAGCGTGCAGCACGCCATGCCCGGCCAGGATGACCGGGCGCCTCGCGGCGGCGATCTCCGCGGCGGCCGACTTGAGCTGGCGCGGATGGCCGTCCATGTTCGGCCGGAAGCCGGGCAGGCCGGCGATGACCTCGGCCTCGGTCGGGTGGGTGGCGCGGGTCTCCTGCTGGAGGGCGTCCTTGGTGATGTCGATGTGGACCGGCCCCGGTCGCCCGGACCGCGCGATGTGGAACGCCTCGGCCACGACCCGTGGCAGCTCGTCAGCGTCGCGGACGAGGTAGTTGTGCTTGGTCATCGGCAGCGTGATGCCGTTGATGTCGATCTCCTGGAAGGCGTCCTTGCCGATCAGCGCGGCCGGCACGTTGCCGGTGATGGCGACCATCGGGACCGAGTCGAGGAGGGCCGTGCCGATGCCGGTGACCAGGTTGGTCGCGCCCGGACCCGAGGTGCCCATGCACACGCCGACCCGCCCGGTCACCCGAGCGTATCCGTCGGCCGCGTGGGCGCCGCCCTGCTCGTGCCGGACGAGGACATGGCGCAGCTCCGGGTAGTCGCCGAGGATGTCGTAGAGAGGCAGGATCACCCCGCCCGGGTAGCTGAAGAAGACGTCCACCCCCTGGAGGAGGAGTGCCTCGCACAGGACGTCCGCCCCGATCCGCGTCCGCTTGAGGTCGCGACCCTCATGGAGCATCGACTTGCGGGCGCGTTCGACCGCCGCCGCCTCCACCGTGCCGTCGTTGGGCACGTGGCTTCGTCTGGTCGCTGGGTCTCCCTTGGCGATCGTCATGTCGGTGGGCCTCCCGCGTCTGGAAATACGAAAGACCCTCGCCGCCCCGGCGAGGGTCCTGAGGTTGGTCGGTGGTGATCGAGCCTAGCGGCGCTCGCCCCTCCGTGTCCCTCGGTCCCGCCGGGAGCCGGTAATCAGCCCAAGAAGGCCGCCAAGCCCCGGAAGCGAAAGGAGAAGGTCGAGGAGGGATACGTCAGACGGTGATGGATCGATCGGGACGTGCACGCGCCGGCCATCCGACGTCACGACGACGGCGACCTTGCGGTGAGCTCCCGTATCGAACCAGCCCAATCGTGTCTCCACGTGCGGCCGCAGGGATGCTGCGACGTTTTGGCAGTCTAGCATCGATCCCGGATGCGTCAACCGCACCCATCCGGCCATCCGAACGACCGGCGACGGCCTCCCGGTCATGCCGGCATCGTCCGCAGCCGTTCGATGAGCCAGTCGGTGCTGCGGCTGAGCTCGTCGAGGTCGAGCGGGTCGGTCGAGGGCCGATCGGTCGGCCGCCCGAGGAGATAGCCCTGCCCTGCCCCGATGCCGAGCGAGCGCAGGACGTCGAGCTGGGCGGGGGTCTCGATGCCCTCGGCGATGACGAGCGCGCCCCATCGGTCGGCCAGGTCCCGGAGCGTCCGGACGACCTCGAGCGAGGCCTCGCGCCGCGCCCCACCCTGGACAAGCGACAGGTCGATCTTGACGATGTCGAAGCGAAGCTGGCTGAGCAGGCGGAGCCCGGCGTTCCCGGCGCCGACGTCGTCGGCCGCCAGCCGGATGCCGGCGACCCGACAGGCCTCGACCGCGCGGCGCAGGCGGGCGATGTCCTCGACCGCCTCGCGCTCGGTCAGCTCGAGCACGATGTTCCGCGGATCGAGACCGTGGCGGCTGACCATGCGGAGCAGGGCGTGGATGCTGAAATCGTCCATCTCGAGCGTACGCGGCGAGAGGTTGACGGCCAGGGTCCCGGGCAGCCGGAGGCGGGCGGCCGTCTCCATGACCATGTTCATGCAGGCGATGTCGAGCTCGGCCGTGCGGCCGGTGGCCTCGGCCGCCTCGAACATCGTGGCCGGATCCGCGAAGCCGCTGTCGGGCAGCGGCCGGACGAGGCCCTCGAACCCGCGCGGCGCCCCGGTCGTCAGGTCGTAGATCGGCTGGAACAGCGCCCGCACGGCGCCGGTCGCCGCCACCCGCGCGATGAGTGCCGACAGCTCGGCCTTCGGGCGCTCGGCGGTCGGACCATCGTGTCGCTCCGCGTCATAGACCGTGACGCATGTCCGGCCATGACGCTTGCCCCACTGCAGCGCCGATTCGGCCTGACCGTACAGCGCGTCGCGATCGCGGGCGAGACCGGACAGCTCGCTGATCCCGGCCGAGAACGACACCGCGGTCGGATCGCGCCCGTCGCCGCCGTCGAGACAGGCGGCCAGCAGCCGCCGGACCGAGACCCGGGCGCCCTCGGCGTCGGTGCCCGGCATGATGATCGCGAACTCGTCGCCACCGACCCGGAACGCCCGGTCGCCGCGGCGGAGACAGGTCGCCATCGTGCTCGACGCGTGGCGCAGCAGGCGGTCGCCATGGGCGTGCCCACGCGCGTCATTGATCTGCTTGAAGTCGTCGAGGTCGACCAGGGCCAGGGCGAGCGGCAGGGCGTGGCGGACGGCGTTCGCCCACTGTCGCTCGATCTCCTCCTGGAAGGCTCGGTGATTGCCGAGGCCGGTGAGCGTGTCGCGCAAGGCTTCGGCGCGCGCCCGGTCGTAGGCGTCCTCGAGGATCCGCCGCGCCTGCTCGAGGCGCTCGGCCGGCTCGAGCACGCGGCGCGCCAGCCAGACCGTCAGCGAGCCGAGCACCGCCGCGATGATGAGCAGGCCCAGGGTCGGGACGACCAGCGACGTCCCGAAACCCCACGCCAGGCCGTAGACCACCGGCGCCGCGATGGCGATCGGGATGGCGAACATCGTGACGAGCGCGAGGAACAGGCGTATCCGGACCACGCGCAGGGTGGTCGACTCGCCGAGCAGCTCGTCTGGGGCGGCGTGGTCGTCGATGGGAGGACTCCCGGAGCTCCGGTGGCAGTGGTTCGACGGTTATAGCCGCACGTCGGGCCTGTGCGGACGGGCACCGTCGTACTTCACCTCGTAGGACCAACGGGTGCGTCCGTGCACCTCCCCGGACGGCCACGATGACCGCGTGTTCATCCTCTATGCGGTCCTGGCCGGGCTGGTCATCGGTCTGGTCAGCGGCGGGTCGGTGGCGCGCCTGGGCGACCTGCGCTTCTCGTGGGCGCCGCTCATCGCGCTCGGCATGCTCGTCCAGCTGCTTCTGTTCTCGACGAGCGCCGGCGACGCGCTCGGCCCGCTCGCGCCCGCGGTGTACGTGGCCTCGAACGTGGCCGTCCTGGTGGCCGTCTGGAAGAACCGCTCGATCCCGGGTCTCCCGCTCGTGCTCGTCGGCGGTGCGGCCAACCTGCTCGCGATCTGCGCCAACGGGGGCTATATGCCGGTCAGCGCCGCGGCACTCGTCGCGCTCGGCCGGGGCGCGCGAGACGGCTACGTGAACAGCCGGTTCGTCGACGGCGCCGTGCTCGGGCCGTTGACCGACCAGTTCGCCATGCCCGCCTGGCTGCCGATGGCCAACATCTTCAGCGTCGGCGATGTCCTCATCGGCGTGGGGGCGGCCATCGCGATCGTCGCCGCGATGCACGGTCGGGCACCGATGGTCGACCGCACGCCGAAGGTCGACCGGGCCGAGCCGGCCTGACGCGCCGCCCGGTGCGCGGCTGCACTGACCCGACCGACGCCCACGCCGGGTACTACCGGTGCATGGCTCGCCGGCTGCGTCCCCCGCACCGTTCGAGGTGAAGCGATGTCCGCTTCGCGCTGGTCTCCGTCCAGGGCAAACCCGTCGCGAGGCGGGGACGCAAAGCCAGGGATCTTCCTCGGAAGACCGCCCGGTTGCCGGGCCGACGCATCGGAAACCCAACAACCGTCGAGGTGTTGATGTGAAGGCGAACCTGGCGCGCTTCACGGTGGCCGTGTCGCTTCTGGCGACGATGGCCCTGACGTTGGCAGCGGGCCTCAAGTGGCATTGACGGGCCTCGCGCCCGTGGATCCCACGACGGATCCGTCCGACACGACGATGCGACCCGGCCCTGCGGCCGGTCTTCGCTGGGACTGAGCCGAGCGGGTCGCCTCCGACCCATCCGGCCCGATCAGGAGCGGCTTTCGAGCCGCTCCGTCGTCGTTTTCGGGGGCCGATGCCGGATGTCGCCGGTGCGTCCATGCACTGACCCGATGCGCAGCCCCGGGGCAGGACGTTCGGCGTCTGGCTGCCCTGACGAACGTCGCGCACGGTACGGAGCAGAGGCGATGTTCGCTTCGCGCTGGTCACCGTCCAGGGCAAACCCGTCGCGAGACGGGGACGCAAAGCCAGGGATCTTCCTCGGAAGACCGCCCGGTTGCCGGGGCCATCGCAGTGGACCAACCATCGAGGTGGTGTTGTGAAGGCGAACCTGGCGCGCTTCACGGTGGCCCTGTCGCTCCTGGCGACGATGGCCCTCACACTTGGCGCGGGAGTCAAGTGGAACTAGCCATGAACACACCGTTCGTGGCTCCGACCATCCATCCCCGCACCGAGCCCACGCGACCCGGCCCCGAAGCCGGTCATCGCTGGAGCTGAGTCGTCCGCGGTCGCTTGCGACCCACGGACGTGACAGGCGAGGAGCGGCGTCCACGGCGCCGCTCCTCGGATCTGCCGGAACGAACGCGGTCCCGGTCGCCGATGGGACTTTTGGGTTGGGGTAGTCACGACCCAGCGACATGACACTGGCCGAGCACCCCGCCCGGGGTCGCTCGGACACACCAGGTCGAGATGGCGACTGCCACCCACGAAGACATGCCGGACCCGGCGTCCCACCGGATGGATCCGCGTGAGCATCCGCGCTTCGGTGCGCCCGCCTGGCTGACCCCGGCCGTCCGTGTCCGCGCCCTGACCGTCTCGATCGCGCTGGTCGCCGCGTGGATCTACCTGGCCATCGTCCGCGACCTGCCGGCGTTGCCGGTGCCGTTCGCGATCCCGTGGCCGTTGGCGGCGCTCGCGTTCTATCTCGGCGAGGTCAACGTCGTCGAGGTCCATTTCCTCCGGGAACGCCATTCCTTCTCGCTCAGCGAACTGCCGGGCATCGTCGGCCTGTTCTTCCTGCCACCGACCGAGTACCTCGTCGCCTGCCTGCTCGGCACGGGCCTCGCCCTCCTCGCCGACAACAGCCAGTCGAGCGTCAAGCGCGCCTTCAACCTTGCCCAGTTCGGCCTGGCGGCCGTCGTCGCGCTGACCATCTTCCATGCCATCGCGACGCCGACTGCCCCACCCGGTCCGCGCGAATGGCTGGCCGCGTTCGCCGCCGCCGGCGCCACCAGCGCCATCGAAGCGATCCTTGTCGCCAGCGCGATCTCGCTGTCGGGCGGGGCGCCCCAGTTCCGCCAGCTGCCCCAGATGCTGAGCTTCAGCGAGATGGTGGCGATGGCCAATGCCAGCCTGGCCACCCTCGCGGTCATGGTCCTGTGGGTCGACCCGCGATCGATCGTGCTGCTGGCTGTGCCGACGGGGATCGTGCTGATCGCCTACCGCGCCTACATGCGCGAACGCGAGAAGCACGAGCGGCTCGAATTGCTGTACGAGTCCAGCCGACTGCTGCACTACGCCCCGGAGCTCGATTCCGCCATCGGGGCGCTGCTCGATCATGCGCGGCGGATGTTCCGGGCAGAACGGGCGGAGCTGCTGCTGTTCCCCGACCCGCTCCTCGAGGCGGCCCTCCGCAGCTCGTCGGGCGGCGTCGCCGGGACCGAGACGATGGTCCCGGTCGAGATCGCCGCCGACGATCCGCTGCGGGCCCGTACGACGCGCGAGGGCCGCGCGTTCCGCGCCTTGCCGAGCTCCGCCTGGACGCTCGACGTCGGGGATGTCCGCGAAGCGATGGTCGGCCCACTGGTCGGCGAGAGCGGCGTCATCGGCGCGTTGACGATCATCAATCGCCTCGGCGAGGGCTCGCGCTTCGAGCCCGACGACCTGCGGCTGCTCGAGACGGTCGCCAACCAGGCCGCCGTGGCCCTCGAGAACGGTCAGCTGGAACAGTCCCTGCACGAGCTGTCACGGCTCAAGGAGGAGCTGCGCCACCAGGCGTTCCACGATTCACTGACCGGGCTGCCCAATCGGCCGGCCTTCGTCGAAGAGGTCGAGCGACGGCAGGCCGAGGCGGCGGCCGGGGCGACGCCACCGGTCGTGGCCTTCCTCGATCTCGACGATTTCAAGGTCGTCAACGACACCCTCGGACATGCCGCCGGCGACCAGCTCCTCGTGGCCGTCTCCGAGCGGATCGGCGAGCAGCTCCGGCCGGGCGACCTCGTGGCCCGGTTCGGTGGCGACGAGTTCGCACTGCTGCCCATCGCCGGATCGTCGGTCGACGACACACTGCGGATGACCCAGCGGATCATCGAGGGTCTCGAGCTGCCGTTCCGCGTCCAGGGCACGGACGTGATCGTCGGCTGCAGCGCCGGGATCAGCACCGCGCGGGGTGACGCGCCCGTCGACGAGGTGCTGCGCGATGCCGACGTGGCCATGTACCGGGCCAAGGCGGACGGCAAGCGCCGCGCCGAGGTGTTCGACCCGACCATGCACAGCTCCATCGTCGAGCGGCATGCCCTCACCTCCGATCTCGGACGGAGCGTCAGTCGCGGCGACCTGGCCGTCGAGTACCAGCCGATCGTCGCACTCGCGAACGGCCGGGTGGTCGGCGTCGAGGCGCTCGTCCGCTGGGACCACCCGACACGCGGCACCATCGACCCGACCGAGTTCATCCGCCTCGCCGAGGAGAACGGCACGATCCTCGCCCTCGGCCGGTCCGTGCTCCAGACGGCCACGCGGCAGGTGGTCGCCTGGCACAGGCTGGCCGGCCTCGCGGACCTCGAGCTGAGCGTCAACCTGTCGCCGCTGCAGCTTCAGCATCCGGGCTTCATCGAGGAGGTCGTCGCCGAGGTGCGTGAGGCCGGCATCGACCCGCGCCATCTGACCTTCGAGATGACCGAGACCGCGATGTTCCGGGACATCGGCGCGACCATCGCGACGCTCGACACCCTGCGCGAGCTCGGCGTGCGCATCGCCATGGACGATTTCGGGACGGGCTATTCCTCCCTGGCCTACCTGCGCCGGTTCCCGGTGGACAGCCTCAAGATCGCCCGCGAGCTGATCGCCGGCCCATCCGAATCGGACGACCCCGAGGCCTGGGCGTTCGCGCGCGCCATCATCGCCCTCGGCAACTCGCTCGGTCTGCCGATCGTCGCCGAAGGGATCGAGACACCGGAACAGCTCCGGGTCCTGCGTCGCCTCGGGTGCGAGCTGGGCCAGGGTTACCTGTTCAGCCGGCCGGCGCCCGGACCCGAGCTCGAGCGCTTCCTGCTGGCCGGCGTGGAGATGCGGGCGACCGCCTGAACCAGCTCTGCGGCTCCTCTGGTAGGCTCGCCCGATGAGCACCGCGGCACCACGCACCATCGTCGAGAAGATCTGGACGGACCACGTCGTGACCCAGGACCCGGGTGCCCCGGCGGTCCTGGCCATCGATCTCCACCTCATCCACGAGGTCACCAGCCCGCAGGCATTCTCCGCGCTGCGCGCCCGCGGGATCGGCGTCCGCCGGCCGCACCAGACGGTGGCCACCGCCGACCATTCCATCCCGACGACAGACCGCAGCCTGCCGTTCATCGACGCGATGGCGCTCGCCCAGGTCAACCAGCTCGAGGCCAACTGCGCCGAGTTCGGGATCCCGATGCACGGCATCGGCGACCCGTCACAGGGCATCGTCCACGTCATCGGGCCGCAGATGGGGCTGACCCAGCCGGGGATGACCATCGTGTGCGGCGATTCGCACACGAGCACGCACGGTGCGTTCGGCGCGCTCGCCTTCGGGATCGGCACGAGCGAGGTCGAGATGGTGCTCGCCACCCAGACCCTGCTCCAGCGCGATCCGAAGACCTACGAGGTCCGCGTCGACGGCCGGCTGACCCCCGGCGTGAGCGCCAAGGACATCATCCTGGCCCTGATCGCCCGGATCGGCATCGGCGGCGGGACCGGGCACGTGTTCGAGTACACCGGTGACGCGATCCGCGGCCTGACGATGGAGCAGCGGATGACCGTCTGCAACATGAGCATCGAGGGCGGGGCACGGGCCGGCCTGATCGCTCCGGACGACACGACCTTCGAGTACGTCCACGGGCGGCCGTACGCCCCTGCCGGTGCGGCCTGGGACCGCGCGGTCGAGGCGTGGCGGCGCCTGCCGACCGACGACGGCGCGACCTACGACAAGTCGATCACCATCGACGCCGACGCGCTCGAGCCGATGGTCACCTACGGCACCAACCCCGGGATGGGCATCCCGATCACCAGCCGCGTCCCCTCCCCGGCCGACCAGGCGGACCCCGGCCAGCGCCGGGCGCTCGAGCATGCCCTCGCGTACATGGACCTCCAGCCCGGCCAGGAGATCCTCGGCCAGAAGGTCGACGTCGTGTTCGTCGGCAGCTGCACGAACGGGCGGATCAGCGATCTGCGCCTCGCGGCGAGCGTGCTCAAGGATCGCCATGTCGCCGACGGGGTTCGGCTGATGGTCGTCCCCGGCTCGGACGAGGTGAAGCGCGAGGCCGAGCGCGAGGGCCTCTCGGACATCTTCAAGGCCGCCGGGGCGGACTGGCGCGAAGCGGGCTGTTCGATGTGCATCGCCATGAACGGCGACCAGCTGCGGCCCGGCCAGTACGCGGTCAGCACCAGCAACCGGAACTTCGAGGGCCGTCAGGGCAAGGGCGGGCGGACGTTCCTGGCCTCGCCGCTGACCGCGGCCGCGAGCGCGATCGCCGGTGTCGTCGCCGATCCGCGTCGGCTGCCGGGCATCGAAACGCTGGCCGCAGTGGGCGGTCGATAGCCGTGGCCGAGCCGTTCCGCGTGTTCACCAGCAAAGTCGTGCCGCTGCCGGCCGAGAACGTCGACACCGACCAGATCGTGCCGGCCCGCTATCTCAAGGTCACGACCAAGGAGGGCCTCGCCGACGCGCTCTTCCGCGACTGGCGGTTCGAGGAGGACGGCTCGCTCAAGGAACCGCCCTTCATCCTCGATCAGCCCGGGATGGCCGGCCGCCGGATCCTGCTGGTCGGCGACAACTTCGGCGCTGGCTCGTCGCGCGAGCACGCGCCGTGGGCGCTGTCGGCATGGGGCGTCCGGGTGATCCTGTCGACCTCGTACGCCGACATCTTCAAGTCGAACAGCCTCAAGAACGGCGTCCTGCCGATCGTGGTCGACCCGGCGACGCATGCGCGCCTGTTCGACCTCCTCGCCACCGACCCGGACGCCGAGCTCACGGTCGACCTGGCCGAGCAGGGTGTGCTCCTGCCGGACGGCTCGACCATCGACTTCGACATCGACCCGTTCGCCAAGCAGATGATCCTGGCGGGGACGGACGAGCTCGGCTATCTCCTGTCCAAGGAACCCGAGATCGACGCCTGGGAGGCGAGCCATCCGCCGCGGATCGACTCGCTCGCCGGAGCGCGCTGAGCACGATCCCGCGAGATGGTCCCGCGGCCCCGCTCAGCCGAGACGCGGCGAGGACCAGCGGATGTGGAGCGCACTGAGCGGTGGACGGCGGGCGCACACCGGGCAGCCGAGGAACGGCGTCGGCAGATGTGCGCGGTGGGCCTCCACCGCGGATCGCGTGAGACGGAACGGCTTGGCGGCCGGGTGGCCGGTCGGGCGGGTCATCGGACGGGTCTCCAGATCGCTGCGAGTCGGGTCGGTCGTGCTGTCGAGGAGCGACAGGGCGAGCCTGATCGCGCACCGATCGACGGTCCATCGCCGGATGGCGTGAACAGGCATCGACAGATGTCCACACGGCGCACCCGCGGATCCTGTGCGACGATCGGGCGGTGAACCCGCTCGACGCGCTCACGCTGCTCCTCGTCGTCGTGGCGGCGGTCCTCGGCTGGCGGTCGGGCGCCATCCCGCAGGTGTCGGGGCTCGTCGGCGCGATCGCCGGTGGTGCCGCGGCGATCATCGCGTTCCCGTATCTCGCAGATCCGTTGTCCGGGATCGACCCGGCGTTCCGCCCGATCGTCGTGCTGGTCGCGCTGGTCGGGGCGGTCGCCATCGGCGAGTCGATCGGTGCGGGTCTTGGTCGCGTGGCCGCTCGCGGCCTGGGCGACGGCCTGCTCGGCGCCACGGATCGGGCGATCGGCTCGGGTCTCGGCGTGGTCCAGGCCCTGCTCATCGTGTGGCTGGCCGGGAGCCTCCTGGCCGAGGGCCCCGTGCCGCGCCTGGCGGAGGCCGCCGGTGGCTCGACCGCGGTCCGGACGATGGCCACGATCCTGCCGCCTCCGACCGAGATCGCGGTCGGCCTCGGCGGCTGGCTCGACGCGACCGGGCTGCCCGACGTGTTCGTCGGGTTCGAGCCACTCCCCGCCCCGCCGGTCGACCGACCGGATGATCGGCAGGCTCGGGCCATCGCCGCCGCGGCCGAGGCGAGCACGGTCAAGGTGTCGGCCGCGACGTGCGGCCTGTCATCGGTCGGGACCGGCTTCGCGATCGCGCGTGGCTATGTCGTCACGAACGCGCATGTCATCGCCGGCGCGAGCGCCCGTGGCATCCGCGTCAACGCGAGCGGGACGACCCTCGACGCCGTGCCGGTCGTGTTCGACCCGAAGCTCGATGTCGCACTCCTCCACGTGCCGGGTCTCGGGGCGCGGTCACTGGCCTTCGCCGGTCACGATCCGGACCGCGGCGCGCTGGGCGCGACCCTCGGCTACCCGGGCGGCGGCGCGCTGACCATCCTGCCCGCGGCCGTCGCCGGTCGCTATCCGGCCACCGGCCACGACATCTATGGCACGGACACGGTCCGACGCCAGATCCTCGAGCTGCGAGCGGCCATCGACCGTGGTGACAGCGGCGGGCCGCTGATCCTCGAGGACGGCACGGTCGGCGGCGTCGTCTTCGCCGAGGCGCGGACCAACGAGGACGTGGGCTACGCGCTCTCGGCCACGGAAGTCTCGGCGGCGGTCGAGCCAGGGGTCGGCGATACCGCCGCGATCGACACCGGCGACTGCGTGCTCGAGCGGTAGCGCGGCCGCAGGCCCGTGTAGGGTTATCGCTCGACGATCACTCGCGACCGCACGCCATCCGGCCCAGGAGACCCCGATGTCCGACGCGCCCTCGACTTCCGATCCGGCCAAGCGCCATTCCGCGGCCCTGACCGACGGCCCCGACCGGGCCGCCGCGCGCGCCATGCTCAAGGCCGTCGGGTTCACCGACGAGGACCTCGCCCGGCCGCTGGTGGGCGTCGGGACGACGTGGATCGAGACGATGCCGTGCAACCTCAACCAGCGTCATCTGGCGGAGTTCGTCAAGGCCGGCATCCGCGCCGCCGGTGGCACGCCGATGGAGTTCAACACGATCGCGGTCAGTGACGGGGTGTCGATGGGCACCGAGGGGATGAAGGCGTCGCTCATCAGCCGCGAGGTGATCGCCGATTCGATCGAGCTGGTCGTCCGCGGCCACTTGCTCGACGGTGTCGTCTGCCTTGTCGGCTGCGACAAGACCATCCCCGCGGCGGCGATGGCGCTCGGCCGCCTCGACGTGCCGGGCGTGGCCCTCTACAACGGGACGATCTACCCAGGCACGATCGACGGCGTCCGGAATGGCACCGTCGTGAGCGTGTTCGAGGCGATCGGCGCCTACCGCGCCGGGACCATCACGCTCGAGCGGCTGTACGAGATCGAGAACGCCGCCTGCCCGGGACCCGGGGCCTGCGGTGGCCAGTTCACAGCCAACACGATGAGCATGGTCCTGGAGTTCCTCGGGTTGTCGCCGGCGGGCCTCAACGGGATCCCGGCCGAGGACCCGCGCAAGGAGGAGGCTGCGTTCAAGACCGGCGAGCTGGTCATGGACCTCGTCCGGCGCGACGTCCGGCCGTCGTCGATCGTGACCAGAGCCTCGCTCGAGAACGGGATCGCCAGCGTGGCCGCGACCGGCGGCTCGACCAATGGCGTCCTCCACCTCCTCGCCATCGCCCATGAGTTCGACATCCCGCTCGATGTCGACGAGTTCGGCGACATCGCCGATCGGACGCCGATCGTGGCCGACATGCAGCCGGGCGGCCGCTACACGGCGACCGACATGTACGAGGCCGGTGGCGTGGCGCTCGTCATGCGCGAGCTGCTCAAGCGCCCCGGGCTGCTCCACGGCGACGAGGTCACGGTCGACGGCCGGACCATCGCAGGGATCGCGGCCGATGCGGTCGAGACCCCCGGCCAGAACGTCGTCGTCCCGCTCGAGACCCCGCTCAAGCCCACCGGCGGGCTGGCCATCCTGCATGGGTCGCTGGCACCCGACGGCTGCGTCGTCAAGCTGGCCGGCCACGAGCGTCGGTCGCATCGCGGCCCGGCCCGGGTGTTCGATTCCGAGGCGGACTGCTACGACGCGGTGCGCGCCCAGCGGATCAAGCCGGGCGACGTGGTCGTGATCCGCTACGAGGGTCCCGTCGGCGGCCCGGGCATGCAGGAGATGCTGCTGGTGACCGGCGCGCTCGTCGGCGAGGGCCTGGGCGATTCGGTCGCACTGCTGACCGACGGCCGCTTCTCGGGCGGCACGCACGGGCTGATGATCGGCCATGTCGCGCCCGAGGCGGCGCTCGGCGGCCCGATCGCGATCGTCGAGGAGGGCGACACCATCGTCATCGACGTGGACCGCAAGGCCCTCGATCTCGAGCTCCCACCGGGCGAGAGCGAACGCCGCTTCGCGCGCTGGGCACCGCCCGCGCCACGCTACCGGAGCGGGGTCATGGCGAAGTACGCCGCGCTCGTCGGGACCGCATCGGAGGGGGCGATCACGACCGGCTCGCGGATGTCCTCGAACCTCGTCCGGCGATGAGGATCCCGTTCCTGCGCGGTCGGCCGTTCGGCGGCATCATGGCGTGGTGACCACCGAGCCCGAGACCCGGCCCGCGGCCCTGCCGCCCGATCCCGAGCTGTACGACTCGCCGCGCGCCCAGATCGCGAGGGCCAAGGGCCTCGAGGCACCGTACATCGCCGGCGGCCTGGACCCGGATCCCGAGAAGGGCCTGGCCGAGGATCGCAAATACGGCAAGTGGCTGCTGTGGATGGTCGCCGGGCTGATGTTCGGCGGCTTCGTGATCGGTATCGCGATCGCCCTCACCGTCGGCACCGTGCCGTGACCGTCAGCGCGGAGGCGCCGTCACGCCGCGTCGAGGAGTCGGCCTGGGCGCGCGCCACCGACGAGCTGGTCGAGACCGTCCGCGAGCTCATCCGGATCCCGTCGATCAATCCCCCACCGCCCGACGCCCCCGACGGCGAGCTGGCTGCTGCGCGCCGGATCGCGGCCATGCTCGCTGCGGCCGGCCTGGAGCCCGAGGTCGTCGAACCGGTCCCCGGTCGTGGCTCGGTCCACGCTCGATTGCGCGGGGACGGGACCGCTGGCGCGCCGCTCCTTCTGCTGTCCCATCTCGACGTCGTCCCGGCGCCGGCCGAGCGCTGGAGCCGCGATCCGTTCGCCGCCGACCTGGTCGACGGCTACATCTATGGCCGTGGTGCCGTGGACATGAAGGCGATGATCGGGATGGAGCTGGCGGTCGTGCGTCTGCTCGCAGCCGAAGCCCGGGCCGCAGGGCTCGACCCCGCCCGCGATCCGATCCCGGGACTCCGGCGGGACGTGCTGTTCACCTGCACCGCCGACGAGGAGGCGGGCGGCCTGGTCGGAGCGAAGTGGGTCGCCGACAACCGACCGGACTGGCTGCGCGGCGACGGCGCGCTGAACGAGTGCGGCGGCGTCTCGGCCACCATCGCCGGCAAGCGGCTGTACCCCATCCAGGTCGCCGAGAAAGGCTTCGCCGCCTACCGGATCGCCATCCGCGGGACGTGGGGCCATGGCTCGATGCCGCGTGACGACAATGCCGCCGTGCTCGCCGCGACCGTCATCGAGCGGCTGGCCGTCCCGGGGCCTTCGCGCGTGACCCCGGTCATGGCCAGGTTCCTCGAGCTGGCGGGTGCCGCGCTGCCGGACGGGGCCGGCCGCCTGCTCGGTGGTCTGACCGGCGACGATCCGGGTCGCGCCGAGGCGGCGATCGCAGCCGCCTGCGACCCGATGTATGCCCGGGCGCTGCGGGCACTCGTCCGCGACACCCTGAGCCCCGACGTCGTCCACGCGGGGGTCAAGTACAACGTCATCCCCGGTGATGCCATCGTCGAGGTGGATTGCCGCGTCCTGCCGGGCACCACCGAGGCGGACATGCGCGCGCAGGTGGTCGAACGGCTCGGACCGGACCTGGCGGCCGCCTGCGACATCGAGCTGATCGTCTTCGGCGCGCCGGTCGAGGCGCCGGCCGACGGGCGCCTGTTCGATCTCCTCGTCGACGCCATCCGCGACCACGATCCCGACGGCATCCCCTTGCCGGTCATGGCGCCGTTCGCGACCGACGCCAAGCACACCGACACGCTCGGGACCCCGACCTACGGCTTCTCACCGCTCCGACTCGACCCCGACGAGCGCTTCCTCGAGCGGTTCCACGGCGTCGACGAACGCGTCTCGGTCGACGCGCTGCGCTGGGGGCTGCCCGTCCTGTACGACGTCGTCCGCGGCTTCTGCGGCTAGCGCCGCGCGGCGGTCAGGGCCGGGCGCCGGGCTCGCTGATCGGCCGGATGCGGACCTCCTCCTCGCAGGTCTTGCAGCGGAACAGGGTCGAGGTCGACCAGTCCCGCTCGGGATCGTGCGACGACGAGTCGTGGTGGGTCGTGTCCGGCTCGAGCGACCCCCAGGACCCGTCGGAGTGGCGATGCTGGACCTCGAGCATGAGCTCCTGGATGCGGCCGTAGTCCATCGCGCTTCCTCCTACTCGTGCCCGGTCCGGATGAGTCGACCACGCCGGCTGATGGCGTGGGTCGCCAGGGCCGCCACGCCCATCGCGACGATAGCGCGCTCGGCGGTCGGCAGCGGCCTGACCGCGGACAGGAACTGATCCGCCCGCGCCCGGTCCACGACCCGCAGCACGGCGTGGCCGCGCTGGGTCAGGCGGAGCGTCCGCTGTCGGCGGTCCTCGGGCTCCTGGTGGCGTTCGACCAGCCGCCGGCGGACCAGTCCATCGACCAGGCGGCTCGTCGCCGAGGGCGATCGGCCGATCGATTCGGCCAGCTCCCCGACCGTGAGGGTGCTGCCGTCAGCCAGCACGTAGAGCGCCGCGAGCTGGGTGAACCCGAGTCGGAGCTCCCCGAGCTGGCCGGCAAAGCCGATGACCAGCTCCCGCCAGAGGGCCCGGCCCATCGCCACTCGCTCGCTGATCTGGCGGACGTTGGGCAGGCGGTTGCCGGCCGCAAGGACGGGGGCGGACAGGTCGGCTTCGAATCGTCGGGCGATGGATCGGGTCGGAGCCGGGCGGCTCATCTGCCGCGGGACATGACGGTCGTCGGACACGCTCGGAGCGTACGACGCGCACGAGACGTATGCAACCATGCACGGTCGTCGCGCTCGACCACGCTCCGGCCGCCTACGCTGCACCTGATGCACCAGCTTGCCTTCGTGTGCCCCGGCCAGGGCTCCCAGACCGTGGGGATGGGCCACGACCTCGCCGCCAGCTCCCCTGCCGCCGCCGCCATCTTCGCCGACGCCGACGACGCGCTCGGCTGGCCGATCAGCGACCTCGCCTGGCAGGGTCCCGCCGATCGCCTCGACCTGACCGAGAACGCGCAGCCGGCCCTGCTGGCGACGTCGATGGCGATCCTCGCGTCTCTGCGCGAGCGGTGGGAGGCAGGTGGCCTCCAGGCACCCGCACCGGCCTACATCGCCGGGCACTCGATGGGCCAGTACTCGGCGATGGTCGCCGCCGGCGCGTTGTCGCTGGCCGACGGCGTCCGCCTCGTCCGCGAGCGCGGGAGGCTGATGCAGGCCTCGGGCCAGGGACGCGACGGGGCGATGGCGGCCCTGATCGGTCTCGACGAGGCCCGCCTCCCCGAGCTGGTCGCCGGCGCCTCCGAACATGGCGTCTTCGTCGTCGCCAACCGGAACGCCCCGGGCCAGGTCGTCGTGTCGGGCGAGCGGCCGGCCATCGAAGCCGGCGCAGAGCTCGCCAAGGCTCTCGGGGCCAAGCGGGCGATCGTGTTGCCGGTCTCGGTCGCGGCGCACTCGCCGTTGATGGCCGATGCTGCCGAGGGCATGCGACGCGTGCTCGCCGGGGTCGCCTTCGGCGATCCGGTCGTCCCTCTCCTCGCGAACGCGGACGCGGCCCCGATCACCACCGCCGAGGGCTGTCGGGTCGAGCTGGTCGACCATCTGACCGCCGGCGTCGATTGGATCCGCATCGTCGAACGGATGGCCGCGGCGGGTGTCACGACCTTCGTCGAGCTCGGCCCGGGTCGCGTGCTCACCGGGCTCATCAAGCGGATCGCACCTGACGCCGAGGTCATCCCCGCGGATGATCCGACCTCTGCCGATCGCATCCTCTCACTGGGCGCCGTGCCCGCCTGAACCCCAGTCATCCCCTGTCCCTGTCCTAGGAGGAAACATCTTGCGCAAGCCCGACTACGATCGGCGTGTCGTCGTCACTGGCCTCGGCGTCATCAGCTCGGTCGGCAATGACGCTGCCACCGCGTGGGCCAACCTGGTCAACGGCGTGTCGGGTCTCGGTCCGATCACCCACTTCGACACCGGGCCGTACGAGGCCAAGCTCGGCGGCGAGGTCCACGACTTCGACGCGACGCAGTGGATGGACGCCAAGGCTGCCCGTCGCAGCGAATCGAGCCTCCATTTCGGGGTCGCGGCGGCCAAGCAGGCCATCGCCGATTCCGGTTTCGAGATCTCCGACGAGAACCGGACCGAGGTCGGCGTGATCTTCGGCTCCGGCGCCGGCGGGCAGAAGCTGATGATCGACAACTACGCCTCGCTCCAGGAGCGCGGGCCGCGCTCGGTCGCGCCGACGTTCATCGCCAACGCACTCGTCGACAGCTGTTCGGGGATGATCGCCATCGAGACCGGGGCGATCGGCCACAACATGTGCGTGGTGTCGGCCTGCGCCACCGGCACGCACAGCATCGGCGAGGCGGCCGAAGCGATCCGGCGCGGTGATTGCATCGCCGTCATCACGGGCTCGACCGAGGCACCCCTTTTAGAAGTGGGACATGCGGGCTTCTCGAACATGCGCGGGATGGGGATGCCCCGACCGGGTGAGGCGCCGCAGACGGTCTCCCGCCCGTTCGACCTCACCCGCGACGGCTTCGTCCTTGGCGAGGGCGCCGGTTCGCTGTTCCTCGAGGATCTCGAGCTGGCCAAGGCGCGTGGCGCCAGGATCTACGCCGAGGTCGTCGGCTACGGGTCGGCGGCCGATGGCTGGGACATGATCCAGCCGATCGACCTCGGTGTCGGCTCGGCACGGGCCATGCAGATGGCGCTCGAGCGGCGTGGCGTTCCGGCCGACGAGGTCGACCTGATCAACCCGCACGGGACCTCGACCCCGCTCGGCGACAAGCGTGAGACCGAAGCCATCTGGGACGTGTTCGGACCGCGCGCGGCCGGCGGCGCCCGATCGATCGCGATCAGCGCGACCAAGTCGATGACCGGTCACATGATGGGTGCGGCCGGCGCGTTCGAGGCCTTCGCGACGGTCATGTCGGTGGCCGAGCAGTGCGCCCCGGCGACGATCAACTACCGCGACGCCGATCCCGAGTGCGATCTGTGGGTCGTCCGCGAGACGCAGGCGCTGCCGATCCGTTACGCCCTGTCCAACAACATCGGCCTGGGCGGTCACAACGGGGCGGTCATCTTCGGGCGATACGACGGCGACTGACGTCGCCGGCACGACCGCTCAGTACAATCACGTTTCCTGCGCCTTCGACCCTAGGAGCCGACGTGCCTGAACAGGATCCCGCTCGGCGGGCGGTGGTGACCGGCCTCGGGGCGGTCATGCCGATCGGCAACGACTTCCCGACCTACTGGTCGAACCTCGTAGCGGGGGTCACCGGCACGCGGACCATCGCGAGCTTCGACCCGTCGGGCTTCGAGGTGCGGATCGCGGCCGAGGTCAAGGACTTCGACCCGACCGTCGCGATGGACGCCAAGATGGCCCGCCGGATGAGCCGGTTCATCCATTTCGCGATGGCAGCCGGGGTGGAGGCCGTGCGCGACTCGGGGATCGACTTCGCGGCCATGGACCAGGACGAGCGCGACCGCGTCGGCGTGGTCGTCAACACCGGCGGCGGTGGCATCGAGCAGATCATCGACGGGACCCATGTCCACGACACCAAGGGACCGCGCTTCGTCTCGCCGTTCGCCATCCCGGCCCTGTCCGGCTCCATGGGCGCGGCGCTCCTGTCGATGGAATACGGTCTGACCGGGCCGGTCATGACCCAGGTGGCGGCCTGTGCGACCTCGGTCATCGCGTTCCAGGACGCGCTCCGCCTCATCCGCCTCGGCGAGTGCGACGTGGTCCTGGCGGGCGGCTCGGAAGCGCCGATCTGGCCGATGGGCGTGGCGGCCCTGTCGAACATGGGCGCACTGTCGAAGCGGAATGACGATCCCGCCACGGCATCGCGCCCGTTCGACGGCACGCGCGACGGCTTCGTGCTGGGCGAAGGCGGCGGTGTGGTCGTCATCGAGTCGCTGGCACATGCGCAGGCGCGTGGCGCGACGCCCATCGCGGAGGTCATCGGCGCGGCGCTGACCGCTGACGCGTTCCACATCAGCGCGCCCGAACCGAGCGGCCGCGGCCAGGCGCGCGCGATGACCCTCGCCCTGCGGAATGCCGGTGTCGCACCCGACGAGGTCGATTACATCGTCGCCCACGGGACCGCCACCCAGCTCAATGACTCGACCGAGACCAAGGCGATCAAGGCGGCCTACGGGGAGCACGCCTACAAGGTCGCGATCAGCTCCCCGAAGTCGATGATCGGCCATCTTGTCGGGGCCGCCGGGATCGCCTCCGCCCTGGCGGCCATCGGTGCCATCCGCGACCAGGTCATCCCGCCGACGGCGAACCTCCACGTCCCCGACCCGGAATGCGATCTCGACTACACGCCGCTCGTCGCGCGGAAGGCCAGGATCGACACGGTCGCGGTCAATGGCTTCGGGTTCGGCGGACAGAACGCCGTGGCGATCTTCCGCGCCATCAGCTGAGGGCGCGGCCCTCGAAGGCCTCGATGGCCGCGACGTGCTCGGCTGACAGCGGGATGGGTGCCCCGGAGCCGTAGTCGTAGCGCACGAGGATCGACTCGCTGACCGCGACCAGGCGTCGATCGTCGCCTGCGACGCAGGCCAGGAGCCGGTGCTCGAGGGTGAATGACGATCGTCCGACCCGGGTCGCCCGGGTCTCGACCGTGACGACCTCGCCGTGGAACGCGGGCGCTCGGTAGGTGATCCGCGCCTCGGCCAGGATCAGGCTCTCGGCGCCCTCGGTCCCGAGCGCGATCGGCTCACCGGTCACATCCGTCCAGTATCGGATCCGGGCGATCTCGCAATAGGTCAGGTATTTCGCGTTGTTGACGTGACCCATCGCATCGGTGTCGGCGAAGCGCACGGTGATCTCGACCCGATGGCTGAACGGGCCGGTCAGGTCGCGCGGATCAGGCGACGCCGTCTTCGCGTGCGGGTGCTGGTGCATCGCCCGAGTGTACGGGGCGGCGTGGGTCGAAACCGCGCAGCCGGAGCGAGTTCAGCACGACCGAGACGGACGAGAGGGCCATCGCACCGGCGGCCAGCGCCGGGTTCAGCGCGATCCCGAACGCCGGGTAGAGGACGCCCATGGCGACCGGGATGAGGATCACGTTGTAGCCGAACGCCCAGAACAGGTTCTGGCGGATGACCGACATGGTCGCCCGCGACAGGGCGATCGCCGACGCCACGGCGCGCGGATCGCCGCCGATGAGCGTGACATCGGAGGCCTCGATGGCGACGTCCGCGCCGGTCCCGATGGCGACCCCGAGATCGGCGGAGGCGATGGCCGGCGCGTCGTTGATGCCGTCACCGACCATCGCGACCAGGCGGCGTCCGGCGCGGAGCCGTTCGATGACCGCGACCTTGTCGGCGGGGCGGACGTCGGCCTCGATACGGTCACCGCGGATCCCGACCTGACGTCCGACGGCCTCGGCAGTGGCACGGCCGTCGCCGGTCACGAGCCAGACCTCGATCCCGCGCTCGGTCAATGCCCGAACGGCCTCGGCCGCGGTCGGCTTGATCGGATCACCGAGCGAGATGCAGCCGGCCGCCACGCCGTCGATCGCGACGTAGGCGACCGTGCGGCCGGCCGATGCGCTCGTGGTCGCGGCCTCGGCGAGCCCGGAGATGTCGATGCCGCGTTCGCCCATCAGGACGCGGCTCCCGATCACCACCGAGCGCGATCCGGAGCCATCGGTGACGGTCCCTTCGACACCGCCGCCGGCGATGGCCTCGAAGCCCGACACCATCCCGTGGCCGAGCCCGTCCTCGCGGGCCCTGGCGACGATCGCAGCCCCGAGTGGATGCTCGCTCCCCGCCTCGAGCGATCCGGCTGCCTCGAGGACTGCGGCGATCGACATCCCGGCCGCCGGCACGACATCGATGACCGACGGGTGACCGAGCGTCAGCGTGCCCGTCTTGTCGAACACGACCGCGTCGACCCGGTGGGCGGTCTCGAGGGCCTCGCCGCCGCGGATCAGGATCCCGGCCTCGGCGCCACGCCCGGTCCCGACCATGATCGCGGTCGGGGTCGCCAGACCCATCGCGCACGGACAGGCGATCACGAGCACGCTGATGAACGCGGCCAGGGCATAGGTCAGCCGCGGCTCCGGCCCGATGGCGAGCCAGATCAGGAACGTCACGACCGCGGTCACGATGACGATCGGGACGAAGATCTCGGCGATCCGATCGGCCAGTCGCTGGATGGGCGCCTTCGAGCCCTGGGCGCGCTGGACCAGCTCGACGATCCGCGCCAGCGCGGTGTCACGCCCGACGCGCGTCGCGCGCATCAGGAACGTGCCGGTGGTGTTGAGGGTCGCGCCGATCACCTCGTCGCCGGGGCCGACCGCCACGGGCAGCGGCTCACCGGTCAGCATCGACGCGTCGACCGCCGAGCCACCGTCGATGACGATGCCATCCACCGGGACCTTGTCGCCGGGCCGGACGCGAAGGATGTCGCCCGGCTCGACGTCGTCGAGCCCGATCTCGACGTCGGTCCCCTCACGGACGAGCCGCGCGGTGGCCGGGACGAGGCCGACCAGGCCGCGGATGGCGCCCGTCGTGCGGGTCTTCGCCCGCGCCTCGAGCCAGCGCCCGAGCAGGACCAGGCCGATGATGATCGTCGCCGAGTCGAAGTAGGTGACCGGCTCGATGCCGGCCGATGCGACGACCTCCGGCCAGAGCGTGACGACGACGCTGTATCCCCAGGCGGCGGTCGTTCCGACCGCCACGAGCGTGTCCATGTTGGTGGTGCCGTGCCGTGCCGCGCGCCACGCGGCGCGATAGAAGCGACCACCCGCCCAGACCTGGATGAACGTCGCGGGCAGCAGCACGAGGCGGTCGAGCTCGATCAGCCCGACGGCCGTCTGTGGCGCGAACATCACGATCATGATCAGGGCGGCGACCGTGAGCGATGCCACGGCGCGGACGAGGAGGGCACGCGCGTCGCGGTCGCGCTCGAGATCCTCGGCGGCGAGTGCCGCCGCGAGTGTCGGTGCGGCGGCATCCGGCTGGGTCGCCGGGCGTCGGCGGACGTCGTAGCCCGCTGCTTCGATGGCGCCGACGAGAGCGGCGCGATCGGCCAGGTCCGGGCGATAGTGGACGGTGGCGGTCTCGGTCGCCAGGTTGACCGACGCCGCCTCGACGCCCGGCGTCTTGAGCAGGAAGCGCTCGATCCGATTGACGCACGACGCGCAGGTCATCCCCTCGATGGGGAGGGTCAGCTCGGAGTCGATGGTCGGGTTCGTCGCCGGTCGTCTCGTCATACTCCCTGGGAGTATAGCATCCGGAGGTCTGTGCGACACTCCCCCGATGACTGCAGCTGGAGCGATCCGGACCTCGTGCCCCGGACCGTGGGGCCCATTCCACGTGGCGGTCACGACCCGCGGCATCGTCGCGATCGAGTGGTGGACGACAGAGGAGGCGTTCGAGGCGAGCGTCCGGCGACGCATCGGCGAGCCGCTCGCGCCGGCCGACGAGGCACGGCCCGGCGACCCGCGCCTGGCCGAGCTGAGCGTCGCGATCTCGGCGATCGAGTCCGTCCTGGCGGGCCGGCCGATCCGCACGCCCGTGAGGTTCGACCTCGAGGATCGGCCGGGGTGGGACCGCCGCGTGCTCGAGGCCGTCGCGGCGATCCCGTGCGGACGGACCGCGAGCTACGGGGAGATCGCCCGACGGATCGGAGCGCCGCGCGCAGCCCGGGCGGTCGGTGGTGCCGTCGGCCGCAACCCGATCAGCCTCCTCATCCCCTGCCATCGGGTGATCGCGGCGGATGGGACGATCGGCGGCTATGGCGGCGATGGCTGGGGCAGTCGCGAGGAGCGCCTGACGATCAAGCGTGCGCTCCTCGAGTGCGAGGGCGTCCGGCTGGTGGACGAGCGGACCGCGTCGGGGGTTGCCTGACGACGAGCGCGCGGTCATCATCGGTGTCCGCTATCCGACACGATCAAGGTCGCACGTGGACTGGTGACGTGCCGCCGGCCGCGCCCAGACTATGGCCAAGGCCCATCGATCAACGGGCAGAAGCGAGACAGGAGCGAGTCATGAACAGCAGACGTCGACCTGGCGAATTCGCCGACTCGGGCGAGGACGACACCGAGGGCCAGAGCTTCAAGGCTCGGGCCACGCCCGACGAGGACGACACCGAGGGCCAGAGCTTCAAGGCTCGCTGATCGTCCACCCGTGACGAGCTCGGCTCGACCGAGCTCGTCTCCCGTTTCCGAAGATGACGCGATCTGGGTGATCGAGACTCGCCGACATCACCCCGGTCGCGTCATCATGTCCGGGTGAGCCGATGCTGACCGCCTATCGCCGGGTCTTCGCGAACTCCCGACTGGCGAGGCTCATGGTCGGCGAGTTCGTCTCATCCGTCGGCGACTGGCTCTACCTGGTCGCGATGCTCATCGTGGTCTACGAGCAATCGCACGATGCGCTCGCGCTCGGACTGGTCGGTGCCGCACGCATCGCCCCGTACCTCGTCCTGTCGGTGCCGGCCGGGGTCGTCGCCGATCGGTTCGATCGCCGTCTGATCCTGCTGGCGACGGATGTCAGCCGAGGCGCGCTCCAGCTCGTCCTGGCGGCCCTCGTCCTGACCGGCGCGCCCGTCCTCTCGATCGTCGCCGTGGCCATCGTCGCGTCGTGCATCTCGACCTTCTTCGGACCGGCGATCGGTGCCTACCTGCCGTCACTGGTCGACGACGAAGCGGACCTCGGGCCGGCCAACAGCGTCTGGGCGACCCTGGACAACCTGGCCTACTTCGTCGGTCCCGCGATCGCGGGACTGGTCATCGCGACCGGCGGGCTGGCCGTCGCCTTCCTGCTCAACGCGGCGACGTTCGCATTCGTCTCGGTGATGCTGGCGACCCTGCCCAGTCGCCGCACCCTGATCGAGGCGGCCGAGGACAAGGCTCGTGCCGCGGGGGCGGCGGAGGTCCAGGCGGCGGTCGCCACGGGCTGGGGCACCATCGTCCGACGGCTGCCGGGGATCGTCGTGCTGGACACGGCGACCAGCTTCGCCGGTGGTGCGCTGGGCGTGCTGACCGTCGTCATCGCGGTCGATTCGCTCGGTGCCGGCGAGGCGGCGACCGGTCTCCTGAACGCGGCGACGGGGATCGGCGGGATCGCGGCCGGGCTCGCGGCGGGCTGGGTCGTCCTGCGCCGGCTCGATGTCGGGATCGTGGCCGGCTGCCTCATCGGTGCGGTCGGGCTGCTGGTGCTGGGCACGACGCACGATCTTGCGCCCGCCCTCCTCGCCATCGGCATCGCCGTCGGGGCGCTGCTGCTGCTCGACGTGATCCTGGCGACCGTCCTGCAGCGCCTGGTCCCGGACGAGGAGCGCGGCCGGGCGATGGGCGTGGTCCAGATCCCCGGCGGCCTGGCCTCGATCGCCGGGGCGTTCATGGCGCCCCTGATGGCCGATCGCTTCGGGGTCGCCAGCGCGCTGGCCATCATCGCGATCGCGTCCACGGTCCTGGGTCTGGCCGCGGTCCTGGTGCTCCGTCCGACGGGCGTCCTGGCCAGCTCCGGGCTCGATCCCCGCCGGCTCGAGCTGCTCCGGTCGAGCGTGTTCGGTGGCGTGCTGCCGATCAGGATCGAGGCGGCGGCCAGGCGACTCCAACCGGTCGAGGTCGACGCCGGGCAGCACGTCGTCGTGCAGGGCGACGTCGCCGACCGCATCTACATCATCGATTCGGGAGCGTTCACGGTCACCCAGCGTGCCGTGGACGGCGGATCCGTCGAGCTCCGGACGATGGGGCCGGGCGAGGTGTTCGGCGAGATCGGCGTCCTGTCGGCCGTGCCGCGCACGGCGACCGTCACGGCGACCTCGGCCGGTCGGCTGTTCGCCCTCGATCGCGACGGATTCCTCGGACTCGTCGATGCCGGTCCGGGCCTGACCACGCAGCTGCTCGATCGCTATCGCGGAACGTGGGACCGGACCTGACACGCACGCTCGGCGACGCCATACACTCCCATGAACGGATCGCACCGTCGTCGGTCCGGGTCATCGCAGGAGTCGCGCACGACATGCCCGAGAGCGGCTTCGGGGGCGGAGCTGACGAGACGACCGCCGTCGTCGAGGCCATCGGGCGCTCGCCGCTGTTCCGCGGCGTGCCCGAGCCGGACCTGGCGACCATCGCCCCGATGCTGCGCCAGCGCCGCTATCGAGCCGGCGAGACGATCTTCCACGAGGGTGACCCCGGTGACGCGATGCACGTCATCGCCACGGGTCGGGCGAAGATCTCGATCGAGTCACCCGACGGCGACGAGGCGATCCTCGTGACCCTCGGACCGGGCGAGGTCTTCGGCGAGCTCGTGCTCCTCGACGGCGCGCCCCGCTCGGCGGCGGCCATCGCCGTCGAGCCGACCGTGACCTACATCCTGACCTCGCCGGACTTCGGCCCGCTCATCGCGGGCAATGATGCGTTCCGCACGGCCATCCTCCACAACCTCGCCCAGGAGCTGCGCCGGCTGACGGTGGACGTCTCCGAGCTCCACTTCCTCGACCTTGCCGGGCGACTGGCCAGCCGGCTCGCGCGGATGGCGGACGAGGCGGCACCCGGTCAGCGCGATGAGGTCCGTCTCGGCCGTGCCTACACGCAGACCGAGCTGGCCGCCATGATCGGCGGGACACGCCAGAGCGTGAACCGCGTGGTGGCCGAGCTGGTCTCCGAGGGCCTCCTCCGGGTCGAGCCCAACGACCTCGTCGTCGTCGACGTCGCCCGTATGGCGCAGCGCGCCAGATGGTGAAACGCACGAGCCGCGGCGATACCGGCGACCTGTCGCCCGACGCCCGAGCCCTGCTGCGTGAGGTCGCGCTGCGCGGCCATACGGCGGTCAGGCTCGACGCCGACATGGAGACCGTGCTCCTCCGCTCGATCGTCGATGCGACCGTCGGGATCTTCCGTGCCGAGGCTGCCTCGATCGCGCTCCTCGACGAGGCATCCGGGAACCTCAGGTTCGTGGTCGCGGCGGGTGCCCAGGGCGAGCCCGTCGTCGGACTGACCATCCCGCCGAACCAGGGATTGGCGGGCTACGTCTTCTCGACGGGTGAGAGCATCGCGCTGTCCGATCCCGCCAACGATCCGCGCTTCGGTCGCGGGGTCGCCGAATCGACCGGGTTCATGCCGCGCTCGATCCTCGCCGTGCCGCTCGAGGACGGTGACCGGGCGGTCGGGGTGCTCGAGGTGATCGACAAGCTCGATGGGCCGTTCTCGATGGAGGACATCGGCATCGCGTCGCTGTTCGCCCGCCAGGCCGCGACCGCGATCAAGGTGGCCGCTCGAGCGCGCGAGATCCGGGTCGTGCTGGCCGATGTCCTCGCGTCCGACGAGGAGACCCAGGACGAGGCCGCCGTCCGTGAGCTCGTGTCTGCCGCGACGCGCCGGCACGCGGGCGACGATCGGTTCTGGGCGTTCGTCGACGCCATCGCCGTCATGCGCCACGCCTCACCGGCGGATCGCGAGCTCGCCATCGAGCTCCTGCGGGTCATCGGCCGGCACGGCGCCGCGACCAGCCGGGAAGCGACGGGACGGCGGCTTCGCGCACGACGATGACCAACAGGGAGATGCCGGCCTGGAGCCAGCCGTTCCAGACGGATCGCCGCGGCGGCCTGACGCGTGACGAGCAGCTCATCTCGGGCGGGGAACCACGCGACTGGCTGGCTGGACGGGGCGAGGGCGTCACGGTCGCCATCATCGATTCGGGGGTGGATGGCGGGCATCCGGCGGTCGGAGGCAAGCTCATCCGGAGCCTTCGCGTCGACCTCACGCTCGAGGAGCCCGCGGTCGTCGACGATGAGGACGCGCGGGACGTCGTCGGGCACGGCACCGCCTGCGCCGGGATCATCCACGGGCTCGCGCCCGAGGCGGATATCGTCTCGATCCGGGTGCTCAACCCGGACAACAAGGGCAAGGGCATCGCCTTCGCGCACGCGCTCGATTGGGTGGTCGAGAACCACGTCGGGATCGCGAACATGAGCCTCTCGTCGAAGAGCGAGGCGCTGTATGCGACCTTCCACGACCTCGTGGACCAGGCGTACTTCGCGAACAGCCTGCTCGTCTGCTCGGCGAGCAACTACCCGGGCGAGGAGAGCTACCCGTCGGTCTTCTCGTCGGTCTTCTCCGTGGCGGCCCACGACATCCCGGAGCCATTGACCTGGTTCTACAACCCGAACCCACCGGTCGAGTTCGGGGCGTGGGGCGTGGACGTGCCGATCGCCTGGGCCGAGGGCGGATCGATCGTGGCGACCGGCAACAGCTTCGCCGCCCCGCACATCACGGGTCTCCTGGCCCGGCTGCGGTCGGTCTACCCCAACGCGACGCCGTTCGAGGCGAAGACGCTCCTCGCGCTGTCGGCCGCGAACGCCCCGAAGACATGAGCCAGTCGGGCGCGTGGCCGACCCCGAGGATCGGCGTCAGCGGCGCCCGAGGCGAAGGCGAGGATCGGCGTCAGAAGCGCCCGAGGCGAAGGCGGAGCCGAGGACCGGAGCGAGCGCACCCGAAGGTCCGTGAGCGAGGACCGGAGGCGACAACGCACGCCTCGGGATGCAGCTGACGCCGCCGGACTGTCAGCCTCGGGGAATAGGGCGCATGGGGTAGACGCCGATGACGATCGGCGTTCGCGGATCGAGCGACAGCTCGTAGCCGATCTCGCCGGCCCGGAGGAGATCCCCCAGGAGCA
>DASYSM010000026.1:0-36625 GCA_036003325.1 Candidatus Limnocylindrales bacterium | reverse complement strand
GCGTCTCGCCGCGCTCCGGGCCCGGACCGGCATCCCGGGCATCTCGGTGGCGATCGTCTTCCCGGACGGGACGACGTGGCGCGGCACCTCCGGACTGGCCGACGTGGCCGGAGCGCGGAAGGTGACCCCCGACACCGCCTTTCCGGTCGCCAGCGTGTCCAAGACGTTCACGGCGGCCCTCATCCTCGGCCTGGTCCAGGACGGCAGCCTCGACCTCGACACCTCCGCGCGCTCGTACCTGCCGACCCTGCCGATCGACCCCGCGATCACCATCCGCGAGCTGCTCGATCACACCAGCGGGCTACGCGACTTCTTCTTCGGCGCCGGCGTCGACCACGCGCTGCTGAGCAAGCCGGCGCGGGTCTGGGATCCCGCACGCTCGCTCAAGTACGTCGGCAAGCCGTATGCCAAGCCCGGGCTGTCGTGGCACTACTCGAACACCAACTACCTGGTCCTCGGGATGATCGCCGAAGCCGTCGGGCACGACACCGTGGCGGACCAGCTGCGCGCCCGGTTCCTCGGCCCGCTCGGGCTCGACCACACCTACTACCAGGCCGCCGAGGCGCCGCGCGGACCGGTCGTCCACGACTACCGCTTCCTGGGCACCTCGCCCAAGCTTGCGGCGATCGACCTGTCCGACGGGACCGCGGTCGTGCCCTTCACCTCGGTCGTCACGGCGGCCGGCGCCGCCGGCTCGATCGCGACGACCGCCACCGACCTCGCGCATTGGGCGCAGGCGCTGTACGCCGGCTCGGCGCTCGACCGCTCGACCCGGGACGCGATGGTCGACGACGCCCTCCGGACGGCGAAGCTCAAGGCGGCCATCGGCTATGGGCTCGGCGTCCAGGAGGTGGCGGTCGACGGCATCCCGACTCTCGGCCATTCCGGACGGTATCTGGGCGCCCGCGCCGTCGTCCGCTGGCTGCCTGCGCAGCGGATGTCGATCGCGGTCCTGACGAACCAGAGTCGCACCGACGTGAACCCCATCGCCGCCAGCCTGCTCAAGCTGGCCCTCACGCCGCAGCGGGACTGCACGACCTGCGCGAACCTGCCGTGACCGCAGGACCGAACGGCTAGCGGCGCCCGGTACGGACGGGCCTTCCATCGGGCGCGCGCCACGCGCATACTGCCCGCACGCCGGGGGACGAGCGTGACGATCCGTGTCGATGCCTATACGAACGGGGGGATGGCCAGCGGCACCCTCGCGCGCCCTGGAGCGCTCCGTGATGCGCTCGAGGAGGGCGGGACGCTCCCACTCGACGGCGCCGCCTGGCTGGGCATCGACGACGTCACGGCATCACCCACCGGTTCGGTCTCGATCCCGAGCGACGACATCCTGATCGCGATCGGCGATGACGACCCCGGCGTCCCGGTCCACGCCGCGTGGCACCGGATCCACCTTGAAGCCGGCCCGTACGTGCTCGAGGGCGAGCTGCCGACGATGCCCGGCTTCGATCCCGGCCGCGCTCTCACGCGGCCGTCGGGCGAGTTCCTCCTGCTGCGCGACATCCGGCTGTCGGTCCGGGCACGACCCGAGGCGGGCGTCGCGCTCGGCGACCACGCCCTGATCAACAGGTACACGGTCGACCGTATCCGGGCGGACCTCCAGCTCGGGTTCTTCTTCCCGGGTGCCGAGGTCGACCCGATCGGGACCGAGGGCGGCCTCGCCTGACGTCTCGCCGGTCGCCGGCGACGGTCAGCCGCCGCTCCCCGCGCCCGCGCGTCGTCGGACGGGCTTGCGATGAGCGTGATGGTCGGTGCTGACCCGGGCGTGACCGACCCGCGCCCCGAGCGGTCGCGGCTCGACGTCACGGTCGGGGATGAAGCCTTCCTCGACCGTCCAGGGGATCGCCTGCTTGAGCATCCGCTGGACGCCGCGCAGCAGGTCGGTCTCGTCGATGCACACCAGCGAGATCGCCTCGCCGGTGGCGCCTGCCCGTCCGGTCCGGCCGATGCGATGGATGTAGTCCTGCGGATTCCACGGCAGCTCGAAGTTGACCACCACCGGCAGGTCCTCGATGTCGAGGCCGCGCGCCGCCACGTCGGTCGCGACCAGCACCCGGATGTCACCCGACTTGAACCCCTCGAGCGCCCGGGTCCGCTCGGGCTGCGAGCGGTCGGAATGGATCGCGACCGCGTCGAGACCCTCGCGATCGAGTCTGTTCGCCAGGCGCGTGGCGGCCAGCTTGGTTCGCGTGAAGACCAGCACCTGGCGGAGGTCGTCCTTGCGGATGAGATGGGCCAGCAACGCCTCCTTCCGGTCCCGATCGACGGGATAGACGAGCTGCCTGACCGCCTCCGCGGCCGTGTTGCGTGGTGCCACCTCGACCGTCGCCGGATCGCGCAGGATCCCGCCCGACAGGCGCCGGATGTCGTCGGAGAAGGTGGCCGAGAACATCAGGTTCTGCCGCTTCGGGGGGAGCAGCGCGATGATCCGCTGGATGTCCGGCAGGAAGCCCATGTCGAGCATCCGGTCGGCCTCGTCGAGGACGAGGATCTCGACCTGACCGAGGTTGGCGACCCGCTGGCCGACGAGGTCGAGCAGCCGCCCCGGCGTGGCGACCAGGATCTCGACGCCGTCGCGCAGGGCCTTGATCTGAGGATCCATCGGGATGCCGCCGTAGACGACGGTCGATCGGAGCGGCACCGTTCGGCCGTAGGTGTGGACGCTCTCGTCGACCTGCATCGCGAGCTCGCGCGTCGGGACGAGGATCAGCACCCGGACCGGATGACGCGCGGGCGAGAAGCTGGTGTTGGCGTGCCCCCGCAACCGGTCGAGGATGGGCAGCACGAACGCGGCGGTCTTGCCGGTGCCGGTCTGTGCGGCGGCGAGGACATCGCGGCCGGCCAGCACGAGCGGGATGGCGGCGGTCTGCACCGGTGTCGGGGTCTCGTACCCCTCCTCGGCGACCATGCGCACGAGGTCGGCCGACAGGCCGAGTGAATCGAAGGTCAAGCGGTCGCTCCTGAACATGTGTCCGCCGCGGGCACCGATCAGGGGCGCGCCAGCGGCCGGTCTCCGTGCGTCGATGGACGCGGTCGGCTGACAGGCACTCCGAGCATAGCCGAAATGGCTACGATCGGACCGTGACCGCCGCAGCGACCCGCGCGCTCGAGGTGGTGACCCGCGCCGGCGTCGTCGTCCGCGTCCATCCCTACGACCTGCCCGAGCGCCATGGGCGCGCGCGCGACGAGCGCCCGAACTACGGCCTCGAAGCCGCCGCCACGCTCGGGATCGAGCCCGCGCGGGTGTTCAAGACACTGGTCGCGTCGGTCGACGACCGGCTCGTCCTGGCGGTCGTCCCCGTCGATCGCGAGCTCGACCTGAAGCGGCTGGCGAGCGCGACCGGTGGTCGTCGGGCGGCCATGGCCGACCCGGCCGAGGCGGAACGGGCGACCGGCTACGTCATCGGGGGCATCAGCCCGCTGGGCTCTCGTCGGCAGCTCGCCGTCGTGGTCGAGCGCTCGGCCTTCGACCACGACACCGTGTTCGTCTCGGCCGGGCGGCGTGGCCTTCAGCTCGAGATCGCGCCGGCTGACCTGGTGCGCCTCGCTCGGGCGACAGCGGCGCCCATCGCTCGAGACGCGGATCCGGCCTGACCGGCGGCGTCGCCGGGTGGCATACTCCTCGCGCTCACCCGGCCACCACCGAAGACAGGGCTAACCGAAGAACGCCGCCCCCCAACGGCAGACACCTGTCCACCCGGCCGGGCCCCAGACCCAGCCAGTCCGGACCGATCCCTCGGTCCACCTCTCGCGGATGCGTGCGCTTCGTCGCGCCATGTCCGCCGGCGATCTCGGTCGCCTCCCCATGCCGTCGGCGGCATCACCCCACCGTCACCGCGCGTCACCGCGCGGTCGTCCGGCGGAGAGGAGGCACGAGCGTTGCCCATCCACAACGGCGCCCAGAGGGCGTCCAGCCATCGGTCGACACGGTCGGCGATCATCGGTCTCGCGGTCGTCCTGGCGACCGTGCTCGGCCTCGCGAACCCGATCCCGGCGGCAGCGTCGGGCTTGAAGGTCGTGATCATCGTCGGGCCCGTCGAATCGAACACCGCCAACTACATCGACAACGCGAAACGCTACGCCGCGCAGGCTCGCTCGTACGGAGCGACCGTGGTCGAGATCTACAGCCCGAACGCGACGTGGAGCCGGGTGAAGGCGGCGGCCCAGGGCGCCAACCTCCTGATCTACCTCGGGCATGGCAACGGCTCGCCCAGCCCGTACGGGCCCTGGAACAAGTACACCAAGGATGGCTTCGGTCTCAACGCGACGGCCGGCAACGGCAACAGCAACCGCAAGTATTACGGCGAGTATTACGTCGACACCTATCTCCACCTGGCGCACAACGCGGTCGTGATCCTCAACCGCCTGTGCTATGCCTCGGGCAACTCGGAGTGGGGCTCGCCCAACCCGACCAGATCGACCGCCAAGACCCGCGTCGACAACTTCGCGAGCGGGTTCCTGCGGGCCAACGCGCGAGCCGTCTTCGCCGAGGGCATCAGCAGCGCGTCGTACATCCTGTACGGCCTGTTCAGGACGAACCGTTCGATCAGCTCGATCTTCCGCAGCTCGTCGAACTGGAGCACCCTGTACGACTTCCAGTTCCAGTCGCCACGCAACCCGGCCTACCGCGACTGGCTGGACCCCAAGACCCCGGGCCGCTACTACCGCTCGGTCGCCGGCAGCTTCGGCATGACGGCGGCCACGTTCCGCGGCAGCTGAGGGCTCGGTCGACCAGTCGACGACCGCGCTGATCCGGTGGCCCCGGCCGGGATCGAACCCGCCCGGGGCCCTTCCATGCCGAGCCGGTTGGTATGCAAGCAACAAAGTACATGTGGACCTTGACAAAGTGATGGGCGGCTTGCTATAACGTGACTTGTCAAGCAACGACAGTCAGGCAGGACGTACATCATGTTCGATCTGAACCTTCACTACGTCGCCCAGGCAGAACGTGAGCGACGCATCGAGACCGACCTTCGCCGCCGCGCGATCCTCGAGGCGGCGACCGCCGCGACGGCCCATGACAAGCCCGCGCAGGTGCGGCCGACCGAGCGGCGCCAGGGCCTCGGCCCGGTTCGCGCGTTCGGACGGTAGGCGGCGACCATGGCGCACGACGTCATCTCCACCTGCCCCATCTGTTCGGGCGAGCTGGCGGTCACCCGGCTGCACTGCGCGAGCTGCGGGACCAGTCTCGAGGGCGACTTCAGCGTCGGCCGCTTCGGTCGGCTGACGCGTGAGCAGCTGACCCTGCTCGAGAGCTTCCTCCGGTCGCGTGGGAACCTGCGCGAGATGGAGCGCGAGCTCGGGATCAGCTATCCGACCGTCCGGTCGCGGGTCGAGGCGCTCGTCCGGGCCCTGGGCTTCGGACCCCGGCCCGACGAGGAAGCAACCGACGAGGCCGGCCCGGCGGCCGCCGCCGCGCCCGGCACCGGGATGACCCGCGACGAGATCCTGCAGGCCCTGTCCCGCCACGAGATGAGTGCCGAGGACGCGGCCAGCGCGATCCGGGCGCTCGGGAGGAGCGCATCGTGACCGCCCGGACCGATTCGACCCTCGAGCACACGATCGGTGCGGACGGCGTCGTCGTCGTCAGCCTGATGAGCGGCACCATCCGGCTGCGTGCGATCGACGGTGATGCCGTGCGCATCCGCGAGGCGTCCGGAGGCGACCTCCACGCGATCTTCACCATCGAGCTGGGCTCGGGCAGCGCCACCCTGCGCTCGGCCCGCGGGCTCGGCATCCCGTCGATCCCCGGGCTCCGTGCGGGCGGGGGCGTCGCCGACCTCGAGATCGACCTGCCGCGACGATCGACGGTCGTGCTCGACGGGACGAGTGCCGAGATCGACGCCGACGGCCTGACCGGCCAGCAGGACTACAAGACGGTCTCGGGCGACGTCACCCTGCGCGCGGTCGCCGGCCGTGTCCGCGTCGAGGCGGTCTCCGGTGACGTCGACGTCACCGCCACAGGGGAGGCCGTCGTGTCGGTCAAGACCGTGTCGGGTGACCTCGACCTGCGGGCGGCGACTCTCTCCGGGCTCGACGTCTCCTCGATGAGCGGTGACGTCCATGTCGCCGGCCGGCTGGCAGGCGACGGACCATTCCGCGTCGAGACGGTCAGCGGGGATGCGCTGCTCGCGCCGGACGGCGACCTCCGCATCGAGATGACGACGGTGTCGGGCGACCTGCGCTCCGAGATCGGCGGCACGACGCAGGGCGGCCGCGGTCGCCGGACGCTCGTGGTCGGCGACACAGGTCCGACCGTCTCGTTCCGGTCGATGTCCGGCGACCTGCGCGTCGTTCCGGCGATCCGGGTCGCGTCGAAGACGGCGACCGCCGAGCCGCCACCGGCGCCACCGGCCCCACCGGCGCCACCGGCGCCACCGGCGCCACCGGCCGGCCCGGTCGAACGCGACGACACCGAGCGCGTGCCCGTGGCCGTCCCATCCGCGCCGACCGGCGACGGGGCACCTGTCGGACCCGCCGAGGACGAGGATGAACACATCGCCGTCCTGCATGCGCTCGAGCGCGGCGAGATCGACGTGACGGAGGCCGGCCGGCGGCTCGAGGCGTTCGATGAGCGATGACGCCCTGGCCGAGGTCCTGCGCCTCGTCGCCGACGGTCGCCTGACCGCCGAGGAGGCGGCCCCCATCCTCGATGCGCTCGAGCTCGCGTCCCGTGGCGCCGGCGCCTCCGGGTCGGCGGGGTCGCGTGACGAGGACCCCGGACCGGTGCCGGCTGCTGATGGCCGACCGGCCCGTGCACTCCGCGTGCAGGTGTCCGACAACGGCCGGAGCGTCCTCAACTTGCGCATCCCGCTGTCGGTCGGGCGGGCCGCATTCGCGCAGATCCCGGGCATCTCGCAGACGACATCCGACCGGATCAGCGAGGCCATCGCGGCCGGCGTCAAAGGTCCGATCGTCGATCTCGTCGATGGCGCCGATGGCGTCCGGATCTCGATCGAATGAACGCCTTCGGGGCGGTCGCCCGCCCCTTCGCGCGGGTCGCGCGGCTGCCGATCCTGGCTCCGCTCCTTGGTCGGGACTTCCGTCTCGTCTGGTTCGGCGAGGGCGTCTCGCTGCTCGGCGACCAGTTCCACCTCATCGCACTGTCGTGGCTCGTGCTCGACCTGACCGGCTCGGGTCTGGCGCTCGGCTCGATCCTCATCGCCGGGTCGATCCCACGCGGCGCGTTCATGTTGTTCGGCGGCGTGCTCTCGGATCGGTTCTCACCGCGCGACCTGGCACTGGTCTCCGACGTCGTCCGCTGCATCCTGACCACGGTCATCGCGGCTCTCGTGCTCGGCGCGCAGGTCGAGCTGTGGCAGCTGGCCGCCGTCGGTGTCGCCTTCGGGACCGTTGACGCGGTCTTCCTCCCGGCGATCAACACCCTCGTCCCGCGGCTGGTCCCGCCCGACCACCTTGCGGCGGCCAACGCGGTCATGCAGGGCACCGCGCAGCTGACCGGGACGGTCGGGCCGGCGCTGGCCGGGTTCGCGGTCGCGCTCATCGGGGTCGGCGCCGCGTTCGCCTTCGACGCGCTGACATTCGCGGTCGCGGCCGTCTCCCTGTGGCTCGTGCGTTCCGGCGCGCGGCCGGGGCATGCCACGGATGCGTCCGGCGACCCGGCGCCCGATCCGCCCATGCCCATCGACCAGCCGGCTACCCTGACCGGGAGTGGCGCTCGGCAGTCGGTCCTCCGAGACCTTGTGGCCGGTGCCCGCGAGATCCTGGGCGATCCCGTCATGCGGTCCATCGTCATCGTCTCGATCGCCGCCAATCTGGCCTTCACCGGCCAGCTGGTGGTCGGGCTTCCCTGGCTCGTCCTCGTCCGCTTCGGCGCCGACGCGTCGGCACTCGGCCTGCTCTACGCGGCCTGGGGAGCGGGGTCGGTCGGCGGCGTGCTGGCCGCCGGCTCGATGAAGCGCCCCGAGCGGTTCGGGTCGATCGTGATCGGCCTCCTGTCGGCGATGGGCATCGGGCTCGCCGCGATCGGCATCGCCCCGAACCTCGCCCTGATCGGCGTGATCGCGCTTGCTCTCGGGGCGACCAACGGCTACATCAACGTCGTCGTCATCGCCTGGGTCCAGGGTCGCACGGATCCCGCGATGCTCGGACGGACGATGAGCTTCCTGATGCTCGGCTCCGTGGTCGCGGCACCGCTGTCCCTCGCGATCGCGGCGGTCGTCGTCGACAGTCACGCGACCGCGTTGTTCGTCGGCGCCGGTCTCCTGCTCGTCGCGTCCGGCGGCATCGCGTTCGCCAGCGGCCTCCAGCGCAAGATGATCTGACGCTCGTACTACCATGGGTCGATGACCACGTCGTCCACCGCCCCGACCTCGCTCCCGTTCACCGGGGATCCCGATGCCGACCGCCTTCTCGCCGAGGACCCGCTGGCACTGCTGATCGGCTTCGCGCTCGACCAGCAGGTCACAGTCCAGAAGGCGTTCAGCGGTCCGGCCGACCTCAAGCGACGGCTCGGCCATCTCGATGCGGCACGCATCGCCGCGATGGACCCGGCCGCCCTCGACGCGGTCTTCCGGGAGCGACCGGCGCTCCACCGCTTCCCCGGCTCCATGGCCGGCAAGGTCCAGGCGCTGGCGGCCGCCATCGCGACCGACTACGGCAACGACGCGTCGCGGGTCTGGCGCGACGCGGTCGACGGCCCCGATCTCGAGCGTCGGTTGCTCGGGCTGCCCGGCATCGGCGAGATGAAGGCGAAGTCGATCATCGCGGTCCTCGGCAAGCGGTTCGGGGTCCGCCCGCCCGGCTACGATGATGTCGCCCCGACCTGGCCGACCCTCGGCGACGTCGACTCGGCCGAGGCTCTCGCCGCGTACCAGGCGGGCAAGCGCGCACACAAGGCCGCATTACGCGCCGAAGCCGGGGACTGACGGCCGTTTGCGCGCCGGCGGACTCCGGGTGTACGTTTCGTTGCGCAAGCAACGACAGCCCGGAGCCCCCGACCCATGGACGACCAGACCCGACACGCGCTCAGTCGCGGCCACCGCATCGACATGACGACCACCGGCCGACGCAGCGGCCAACCCCGTCGCATCGAGATCGTCTTCCACAACTTCGGCGGCAGGCTGTACATCAGCGGCACTCCCCGGGCTGACCGGAAACGAGCGTGGCTGCTCAATCTCGAGGCCGATCCGCACTTCACCTTCCATCTGACCGGCGCCCACCCGGTCGATCTGCCGGCCACGGCCAGGGTCATCACCGACGAGGCCGAGCGGAGAGCCGTCCTCGTGGAGGTCGCACGGGCCTGGAACCGTGACGACATCGACACGATGGTCCGCGACAGCCCTCTCATCGAGGTCACGCTGGACGAGCTCGCGGCCTGACCTGGCGCAGGGCGCTAGACTTGGCGCCCGTGCCCGATCCCGTAGAACCCGCCGCCCCCGAACCGCCGGCGACACCTCCCAGACCGCGTCGGACGCGCAAGTTCGTGCTGCCCGACCACCACCATGACGAGCAGGGCGATGAACGCGCCGCGGAGCGCATCGAGGCATTCCTTGATGGACCGGATGCCATCGGCCGCCGGCCCATCAGGGTGGTACGTGAGCGCCGCCCGGTCGAGCTCGAGACGCGCCCGGACTGGACGACGGCGTTCCGCCATGAGGGCGCGCGCCATGCCCGGTACGGCAGGTCGGCCTCGGTCGTCCTGATCGATCTGTCCGGTCCGCTCGCCGGCGAGGCGACAGACCGGATCGCGCGCCGGTTGGCCGACGCGATCCGAAGCGAGGCGCGTGAGACCGACCGCGCGGTACGCCTCGGCGCGCTGAGCTTCAGGGTCCTCCTGCCCGAGACCGGTGGTCGCGCCGCCCGACGCTTCGCCGAGCGCCTGGACACCGCCTTCCGGGCACGTGCCGACGGCGAGCTCGACGCGGCCGGCATCGACCTGTGTGTCGAGATCGCGACACCCGCCCGCACCGCTTCGCTCGAGGATGCCCTCGCCGAGGCGGAGGCCCGTCTCCGAGCGCGGACCGCGAGCAGCCAGGCTCGCTAGACGACCAGCGTCGCGACCAGGTGGTCGAGCTCCTCGGCCGGGTCGTCGCACAGTCCGGTGTGGACCTCGGACGGCTGGATCATCGTGCTCGATGGCGCCACGAGCCAGTGGAACCGCTCGGCCGTGCCAAGGCGGGCGATCGGTCCGGCCGACGGATCGCCGGCGGCGATGCGCACGATGGCGTCGAGGTGCGGACGGATGGCTGCCGGGTCCAGATCTGGCGCCAGGGCGGCCAGCCGCCGCTCGTCGAGCACGGTGCGGGCCGCCAGGAACCGCCGCGGCCGGCAGAGCAGGATCACCCCCGCGTTGAGGCATTCGCCGCGCTCGACGCGCGGGACGACACGCACGATCGCGTACTGGAAGGCGTTAGGCGGCGGGTCGGACACGGTCCGCCTCCGTGACGAAGGCCCGCGGCGCATCGAGGCGCAGGCGGAGGTAGCGGATGTAGGCGCGGCGTTGGGCAGCTGCGTCACCGGCCGCCGGGTCGTCGGGCAGCCAGGCATCGGGGATCGCGTCGGTCAGCGCAGCCAGCAGGTCGCCGTCGATCCGGCCGGCATTGCGCTCGTCGGCATCGGCGATCGAGCCGGCGAACGGGAGCAGCACGTGGCCGGCGATCCGCTCGAACGGCCGTCGCGCGTGCTCGTCCGGGTCGCGCCATGTGTGGTGGATGTAGAGCGCCGCTCCGTGGTCGATGAGCCATGGCCGGCCGTGCCAGACGAGCAGGTTCGGGTTCTGGGCCGTCCGGTCCGGGTTCGTCACGAGGCCGTCGAGCCAGACGACGTCGGCGGCGAAGTCCGGGTCGATGGCGGCCGCCGCGGTCGTCGCGGCCGGGTTGAACGACAGGGCGCCCGGCAGGAAGTCCATCCCCAGGTTGCGGCCACCGCTGGCATGGACGAGATCGTGGATCTCCTCGTCGGGCTCCGCATCGCCCAGGGTCGCGTCGATGTCGATGCCGACGAGGTCCGGGACCGGGAGTCCGATGGCCCGCGCCAGCTCGCCGGCCAGCCACTCGGCAACGAGGGCGCGCGGACCCTGCCCGGCGCCGCGGAACTTGACCACGTACAGCCCCTCATCGTCCGCCTCGACCAGGCCGGGCAGCGAGCCGCCCTCCCGGAGAGGGGTCACATAGCGCGTCGCGACGACGGTGCGCATCACGGGCAGAGCGTAGCCGACGGCCCGACGCTCGCGTTCCCGATGCAGGCGCGCACAGGTCCGCACGCTGCGCGAGCCGGGCTGCGACTAGGCTTCGCCGATGACCGACTACGACCAGCGATCCCTGCTCAACGAGCTCGAGCCCGAGGCGGCTCGCCTGTACGACCGCCATGCGGCCGTCGCCCAGGAATGGTTCCCTCACGACTTCATCCCGTACCGGCTCGGGCGCGACTTCGACAGGGAGCCCTGGACACCGGACCAGCCGCGGCTGACCGGGGTGGCCCAGACCGCCTTCGAGATCGGCCTCCTGACCGAGGACAACCTGCCGAGCTATCACCGCCTCATCCATGGCATGTTCGGCGCCGGCGACGGGGCGTGGATCAACTGGGTCGGGCGCTGGACGGCGGAGGAGGGGCGCCACGCGATCGTCCTGCGCGACTACCTGACCGTGACTCGCAACATCGACCCGATCGCCCTCGAGCGCGGCCGGATGACCCAGGTCCAGCAGGGCTACGACCACGACTCGCCCGACACCCTGCGCGGGCTTGCGTACGTCACGTTCCAGGAGCTGGCGACCCGCATCGCGCATCGCAACACGGGACGCTACTCGGACGATCCGGTGGCGGACCGGATCATGGTCCGGATCGCGGCCGACGAGAACCTGCACATGGTCTTCTACCGAGACATCATCGCCGCCGCCCTGGTGATCGAGCCATCGGCCGCGGTGTGCGCGATCGTCGATGAGGTGCTCGCGTTCAAGATGCCGGGCGCCGGGATCCCGGGCTTCGTGCGCAAGGCCGCGCAGATCGCCAAGGCGGGCATCTACGACATCCGCGTCCACCGTGACGAGGTCCTCCTGCCGATCCTGCGGCACTGGAGGATCTTCGAGCTGACGAACCTCGACGCGGCGGCCGAGGCCGCGCGATCGCGGCTGGCGGAGCATCTGGCCGGTCTCGACGAAGCCGCCCGCCGGTTCGAGGAGCGGTTGGCCGGCTCGACCGTGCCGCGCATGTCCATCGGCGGCTGAGACCCGGCGGCGCCGCCGTTTCCTGACAGGTTCTGGCAGGTATGGCTGGTACGGTCACGGCACGCGATCGGGAGTGATCGTGGACCGAGACGGAGGACCCGCCGTGTACCTGGAGACATCCGCGATGTATCTGCTGGAACTCCACCGCACCCGCGAAGCGGACCTGCGGAGCGAGATGCAGGAAGCCCTGCGGCGCGGCGCCCATCTCGAGGTGCTGACGCGTGACGAGGCGGCGTCAGCCGAGGTCACCGGCGTAGCGCTCGGCGATGGCGCGGGCGGTCGAGGCGACCCGGGCCCGGACCTCCGGCGGCCCAAGGACCTCGACCCAGCGTCCCGCCCGGAGCATCACGACCGGCGCCTCGTCCGGCCAGTCCAGGCGCAGCCGAAGCCGTAGCCAGCCCTCGGGGTCCGTCTCGGGGAGGGACTCGGCGGCCTCCATCGCGCCGTGGCCGACCGCGGTCCTGAGCTGGTCCAGCCGATCGGGCCGGACCCGCACATCGATCGCGATCCTCGGCGCCTCGCGTTCGAACGCCTCGGCCGCGTCGGCCCAGTAGCCGGCCAGATCGAAGCCTGCCGGCCGCTCGAACCGTTCGTCGCCCGGCTCGGCGCCGACCACCCGCGAGATGCGATAGGTGCGCACCTGGCCGCCATCCGTGCCGGCGACCACATACCAGATCCCGGCCTTGAGGACGAGGCCCAGCGGCTCGATCTCGCGCCGAGCCGGTCCGCTGCCGCGGTCGTACTCGATGGCGATCCGGGTCGAATTCCAGACCGCGTCGGACAGGGCAGCCAGGTACGGCACTGGCTCGTTCGCGTGGAACCACTCGCCGGCGTCGAGATGGAACCGCTCGACCAGCCGCGAGGCACGCGCGCGAAGCTCGGGCGGAAGCGAGGCGAGGACCTTGAGCTGTGCGGCGGCGACCACCGTGCCGAGCCCGAGCTCGGCGGCCGGCCCGGGCAGGCCCGCCAGGAACAGCGCCTCGGCCTCCTCCCCGGTCATGCCGGTGAGGCGCGTCCTGTATCCGTCGACCAGCCTGATCCCGCCGTGCGGGCCGCGCTCGGCATAGATCGGCACGCCCGACGCGCTCAACGCCTCGACGTCGCGGTGGACCGTCCGTTCGGAGACTTCGAGCTCCCGGGCGAGCTCCCCGGCGGTCAGCTGGCCGCGCGTCTGGAGCAGCAGGAGGAGCGAGACCAGGCGGGATGCGCGCACCTCGCCACCATAGCTCGGTTCATGCCAAGCGTTGTCATGTTCAGGCAGGCGGCGAGGCGAGCAGATCGAGCCGGGCGATCGAGGCGTCGATCCGGGCCTCGGTGACGCGGCCGTCCGCCACCAAGGCGACGATGGTGTCGACCAGGCGCTCGGCCAGGTCGGGCACGTAGGTGGCCTGGTTCGCGAACACGAGCAGGTCGTTGCCGGCGCCGAGTGCCCGGGCGACGGCGTCGGCTCGCTTGTAGCGCGAGGTGATCGCCACCGCGCCAAGGTCATCGGTGACGACCGCGCCGGTCCAGCCGAGCTGGCCGCGCAGCACGCCCTCGATCGTCGGCGCCGAGAGCGACGCGGGGACGCCGTCGGGATCGAGCTTCTTGTTCACGATGTTGCCGCTCATCACCGCGTCGAGGACGCCGGTCGGGATGAGTGTCCGGTATGGCTCGAGCTCGGCGGGCGTCCACGTCCTGGTGACATCGACCACCGCGAAATCGGTGTTGGCCGCGGCGCTGCCGAGCCCCGGGAAGTGCTTGACCACGGAGCGGACGCCCGCGGAGTGGAGGCCCCGGATCTCAGCCTCGGCCATCGCGGCCACGATCGCCGGATCCGCCGAAAAGCTGCGGCCCAGGGCTCCGATGGCCGGGTTGGTGGGGTTCACGTTCACGTCGACGACGGGAGCCAGGTCGAGGTCGATGCCGGCCGCCTGCATCGTGGCGCCCATCGCCGCGCCGGCCGAACGGGCGACGGCCGGGTCACCGGTCGCCCCGACGGCGGCCTGGGTCCGGGTGGCCGGAAAGCCCATCGCCGGGTTGAGTCGGGACACCTTCCCGCCCTCCTGGTCGATGCCGATCAGGAGTGGGCCGGGCGCGGCCGCCCGCAGCGCGGCGGTCAGCCTCGCCAGCTGTTTCGGCGAGGCGATGTTCCGCTGGCCGCCCGTGAGCTGGTCACGGTCGAACAGGATGACCCCACCAAGTCCGGCCGCGAGCGCCTTGGTGATCGGGTCGGCGAGTCCGATGTCCAGCCCGCGGAAACCGACCATCAACAGCCGGGCGATCTTCGCCCGGAGCGCGGCCGGGTCGGTCGAGGGCGACGGAGACGCCGTGGCCGCCGGCGTCGCCGTCGCGGTGGGGGAGGGACCCACGGTCTCCGCGCTCGACGACGGAGAGCTCGATGGCGCGCCGGACGAGGGGCTCGGCGTCGGCGTCAGCTGGACACCGCAGGCGGCAAGGCCGGCCGCGATCGAGCCCGCCGCCATCGCCTGGAGCAGCGCGCGGCGGGAGATGGGTCGCTCGCTCGTCACCGACCCACGATAGCCGGTGTCGCGATCCGGCTCCCGCGCGGCCTCAGATCGCGCCGCTGAACGTGTCGCACGCGCTCGGGTCGCCGGTCTGGTCGCCCGTCTTGAACCACTTCTGGCGCTGGGCAGCCGAGCCGTGGGTCCATGTGTCGGGGTTCACCTGCCCGCTCGTCTCCTGCTGGATCCGGTCGTCGCCGACGGCGGCCGCGGCATCGAGCGCGTCGGCGATCTGCGCCGCGGTGACCGGCTCGAGGAAGCCGGTGCCGGCGGCGTTGTTCGCCCAGACGCCGGCGAAGCAGTCGGCCTGCAGCTCGGTTCGGACGGACGTGCTCTGGGCGCCCGTGTCGCCGTTGTCGCCGGTCAGCGTCCCGAGCAGGTCCTGGACATGGTGACCGTACTCATGGGCGATGACGTAGGCCTCGGCCAGTGGACCGCCCTTGGCCCCGAAGCGGGTCCGCAGCTCGTCGAAGAAGCCAAGGTCGAGATAGACCAGCCGGTCGGTCGGGCAGTAGAACGGGCCGCTGGCCGAGCTGGCGGTGCCGCAGCCGGTGTCGGTCGCGTCGGTGAAGAGCACCGTATTGACCGGTTCGTATGTCTCGCCCGAGTTCGCGAATTCGTCGGTCCAGAACTTCTGGACGCTGTTGACGTAGCCCAGGATGCGGCAGTCGTCGCGGGCGTTGGCGTCCTGGCCGGTCTTGCAATCGGTCGCCAGCGCGCTGCTGCCCGGGCCGGTCACCGCACCCGGCTGGAGGATCGGGCCGAGATCGTTGGGGTTGCCGCCGAGGAGCGTGTAGGCGATGAGCAGGACGATGCCGATCGCTCCGCCGCCACCGATGGCGACGCCGCGACCGCCCATCCCGCGCCGATCTGTGATCTGGCCTGGGTCGAGCTGGGAACCGGGGTTGAAGGTCATGGTCGTCTCTTCTCCTGGGTGAGAGCGCGATCGTAGGCGACCGGACATGGCGCGCCCGCCCGGGTCGCCTGCCGGGGCCGTCGCAACGATGTTGCGAACGGGCGCATGGACGTCCGTCCATGCCGTTTTGGTGACAGATGGCAGGTCCCCACCGATGCACGCCGCGCCTAGTGTGACGGCGTCGAGAACGGACCGCCGGACACCGAGACTCTCGTCCGGGCACGCGTCGACCCTCCGGCGGGATGCCGGGCGGCGGCGGTACCGGCAATCCTGCCTCCACGGCGGTCCGTCGACGACCCTTGCTGCACCGACGACGGCCACCTGCGGGATCGAACCGCGGGTGGCCGTTTCCGCTGCCCACGCGGGCCGCTGCCCGGTCGGCGGCTGCGTCAGCCCCGGGTGGCGCCACCCTGGTCGCGCAGGAACCGCTCGATGTCGGAGATCAGGTCGTCGCCCGACGGCAGCCGCTGCTCGTCGTACAACGTCTCGAGCCGCTCGACGTAGCCCCGTGTCGTCTCGTCCAGCCCGGCGGCGGTGTCGAGTCGGGTCCGCAGCTCGCGCGACTCCTCGGCCAGCTCGCCGGCGGGGATGTCGACGCCGAGATGGCGCCCGAGCGCCCGGAGGAGCTCGACGGCCGCCGTCGCGTACGGTCCCGAGACGTAGTGCGGGACCTGGGCGAAATAGCCGAGCGCCGGGATGCCGGCCGCCGATGCCTCGATCTCGAGCGCCGAGACCAGCGCCGAGGGGACGCGGAGGGTGCCCGATGGTCCGGCGACGACCTCGCCACGGAGGAGGCCGGGCGAGGCCTCGGTGCCGATGATCGGGACGGGCCGGGTGTGCGGGACGGCCGCCGGGATCGCCCCGAGGCTGATCCATTGGATGACACCGAGGCGCCCGGCCAGCGCGACGATCTCGGTCGTGAAGGCGCGCCAGTGGTAGTCCGGCTCCGGGCCGACGAGGATGAGCAGGTCACGCTCGTCGATCCGTGTCCGGCGCAGCACGAGCTCCGGCCAGGTCAGCTCGGTCAGTCGCCCATCGACGATCTCGAGCGGCGGCCGGCGGGCGCGGTAGTCGAACAGCTGGTCCGGGTCGAAGGTGGCCACGGCATCGGCGTCGTCGGCCAGGACGCCCAGCGCCGTGGTCGCCGCGGTGCCGGCATCGACCCAGCCGTCGAAGGCGGCGATCATGATCGGTGCGATCAGCTCGCGCCGGTCATCGAAGGTGTACAGGCTCACCCGCGAAGGATAGGCGACGGGCCGTGCCGGCGGTCCCTGGCCTCACCTCGGGTACACTCGTCCGAGGCACCCGCCGGCGGTGCAGCGAAAGGATGGATCGTGGCGAGGCATTCCAAGTTCGAGCGTGAGCGCCGCAGCGCAGAGACCGAGCGCGTCAAGCAGATCGAGGCCGCCTGGCTGGGCAGCCTGCCGTCAGCGACCGCGAAGGCCTTCGCCGAATCGGTCGCGGTCGCGCGAGCCCGCGGTCCCGAGGCGAAGCGACCCGACATGGCGCCGGGCACCGCGCCGCGCCCGCCGCGACCCGGTCACGAGCCCAAGCCGCCCAAGGACGAGCGGCCGCGCCGCGGCTCCAACCGCGAGTAGTCCCACCGTCGCTCGCGCCGTGGCCTCGAACGACTATCACTTCACCACGGTCTGGCGGATCCCGGCCACACCCGACGAGATCAGTGAGGTCCTCGCCGACGCGCCTGGCCTGGCGCGCTGGTGGCCGTCGGTCTACCTGGCCGTCACGGAGGTGGCTCCGGGCGACGAGCGCGGGGTCGGCAAGGTCGTTGACCTGTACACCAAGGGGTATCTGCCGTACACCTTGCGCTGGCGCTTCACGGTCACCGAATCATCCCCGCCGACCGGCTTCCGGCTCGAAGCGACCGGTGACTTCGTCGGACGTGGGGTCTGGTCGCTGGTGGCCGAGCGTGGCCCGGACGACCCGCGCGGGCCGCTGACCACCGTCACGTACGACTGGACCGTGCTGGCGGAGAAGGGCGTCCTCAAGACCCTGTCGGTGATCATGAAGCCGATCTTCAGGTCGAACCACCACTGGGCGATGGCCCGCGGCAAGGAGAGCCTCACGCTCGAGCTGGCCCGGCGACATGCGACGGACGACGCGACGGTGCGCGCCGCTCTCCCGAAGCCGCCCGGGCCGACGTTCCCGCACAACCTGCGGCGGTTCCGCCGAACCTGACCTACGAGGAGGGCGAGGCGGCCGGCGCGCTGGTCGGCGCGGCGGACGACGACGGGGCTGCCGAGGTCGTCGGCGCCGACGCCCCGGGCGCTCCGGGGACCGGCAGTGCGGCCAGCGCTGCGGTGGCGATCGACTCGTCGCTGGTGTAGATCTCGTAGACCACGTTGCCGCGGGTGTAGAGGTAGCTGAACGGATAGTCCGTCCCGTCATCGCCCTTGGTGACCTTCTTGTCGCCGAGGGTCACGTCGCTGATCTTGACGTCGGGGGCGAGTCCCTTCCACCCTTCGATCAGGGCATCGTGCAGTGGGCCGCCCTCGACGCCGTTCACGCGGTAGACGCCGATGCTCACGTCGACGTTCTCCGCCGGGTCCGAGGCGAACGCATAGCCGAGATCGGCCGGTTGCTTCGACTGCGCGGTGAGGAACTTCTGGACCGCGGTGCTCCATTCGTCGCCGCCGATCAGGCCGTCGTCGCCGGTCACGCTCTGGACGTCGAGCGCGGTGCCGTTCAACGAAGTCGGGAGGTAGGCCTCGAGATCGGGCACGTCGTGGCTCGGGACGTCGGGCGGCTCGCTCTCATCGGCGGCGGCGTTGGGGTCGGCCGAGTCGGTCGCGACAGCGGATCCGGCCGGGCGAAGGGCCAGCACGCCGACCGTCGTCCAGCCCGCGGTGGCCGCGATCAGGGCGATGATCGCGAGCGCCTGCCAGAAGTTGATGCCGCTGCGTTGCGGTGGGGTCGGGCGCCGACCCGGCACGACCGGCCCGGCCTTGGCTCGACGTGATTGGACGCCTCGTTCCCGCACGGTACCTCCTGGAGTCGGCCACGGGCGGCCGTCGGCCGAGCGTGCGCCACCTTTCTGAGAATCGGTTGAGAAGCCGGTTGGCGCAGTGCCGACCGCGGCTGCCTCGATCGGCGATCTCAGCGCATTGTCCTACCCGCACCCGAAAGGTGCCCTGGACGGTCGGCCGGACCCGTCCCGCGGGGGCGCGGCCGGTCAGTCGGTCGCCGGCCAGACAGGCGGGGATGGCGGCGCGGTCGGCAGGTCGTTCCAATCGGTCCGGACCGGCGCGAAGATGTCGATCACGACCGCTCCCGCCGGACCGACGGAGGCCTGATGCGGCGTGTCCGACGGGATCCGCCATGTGCCGCCGGGACCAAGCTCGCGACGCTCGCCACCGATGGTGAACGTGATCGAGCCGCTGATGACCATGCCGAGCTGCTCGTTCTCATGGCGGTGACCCGGCACGACGGCGTCGGCCGCCAGCTCGACGACCGACAAGGTCGCCCGTTCGCCGTCGATCTTGCGGGCGCGGACGGCACCGCCGCCCCAGACGTCGATGACCGGCTGGGTCTCGATGTCGACAAGGTTGCTCACACCGACTCCTCCTGCTCGCTGCTCCTCCGATCATAGGAGCCGGCGGCGGGACGGGACCGGCGGTGACGGGGGGTCAGGTCCCGGCCGCGGTCGTCAACCGGAGCACCCTGGCGATCCCGAAGCGGGGCAGGAGCGCCCTCTGGACCGGACTGAAGGCGTCCATCGCGTCGGCGGCGTCGACGATGCGCGGGTCGGTGACCCGATAGTCGCGACCCGCCCAGCGGAGCGTCGCCCCGCCGGCGGCGATGACGTTGTTGGCCCAGTTCGTGCGCTCGCCGAACGGCATCGGGATGACGAACCCGTCGCCGTACGGTCGCACCACGATCGGCGTGGCGTAGGGTCTGCCCGACTTCCGACCGGTGTGGTGGATCACGCCCCACAGCCGGAACCAGCGCGTCCCGGCCAGCGGACGCAGGAGTGGGTTCGAGGCCGCGATCAGGCGGCGGATGGGGTCGCGGCCGTGTGGCGCGGCAGGGTCTGCGATCGGGACGGTCATGTGCGATGGGGCCTCGGAGCGGGATGGTGGATCGAACCGAGTCTGCGCGCGCCGGCCGGCCGTCGCCATCCCGGAGGACCGTCGAACGGCCCTGACGGGAATCCACCAGCGGTCGTGTCAGGCGAGTCCGCGGCGGATCGCCCAGGCGGTGGCGTCGGCCCGGCCCCGGGCGTCGATCTTGCGGTAGACGTTGCCGACATGACGCTCGATCGTGTTGACCGACAGGCCGAGGTCTCCGGCGATCTCGGCGTTGGTCCGGCCCCCGGCCAGCAGGCGCAGCACCTCGAGCTCGCGCGGCGTCAGCCCGGCCACGCTCGCCACGGCGGCCGCGGCGGGTGCCGGGGGCTTCGGGCCGCCGGCCGTGGACGAGCCGGTCACGAACCCGGCCAGGATGTCGACCATCTCGTCGGTGCGGTCGAAGAAGAGCGCGGCCGACGAGCCATCGAGCAGGCGCAATCTGGCGCCCGGGATGGCCTCGACGAGCCGTTCCGAGACCTCGAGTGGGATGACCGTCGCGTCGCGCCGGTGGAGGACGAGCGTCTCGCAACGGACCGCCGTGGCATCGCGCGTGACATCGACAGCGGAGGCCTCGCGCAGGACACGGGCCGCGACCTCCGGCGTCGACGCCGTCCGGAACCAGGCGGCCGCCAGGCGGCCCTCCTCGTCGTCGGGCCAGCCCAGCCAGGCGTGGGCGATCGATTCGGCGAACGTGTCCCAGTCTCGGTCGATCAGGCTCAGCAGTGCCTGGGTGCCCGTTCCGCTCATCGGCTCCCAGCCACGCAGCGCCCCACCGAAGAGGATCAGCCGCGACACGCGCTCGGGATGCCGGGCCGCGTAGGCGATCGCATGCAACGCCGAGTGGTAGAAGCCGAACAGCGCGAACCGGTCGAGGCCGGCCGCGTCCACCACGGCCTCGACGTCGAGGAGCATCGCATCGAACGACAGGTCGTCCACGACGCGCTGCGAGTGACCGGTCCCGCGCCCGTCGTACTGGACGATCCTCAGCCGGTCGGCAAGGCCGAGGTAGGCACGGCGGAGGACGGGGATCTGCCACTCGGCGACCACGTTGCTGAACGGGACGCCCGGCATCAGCACGAAGCCGGGACCCGATCCCTGTGCCAGGTAGGCGATGGAGACGCCGTCCGCGGTGCGGGCATAGGCGACGCTCGGGTCCACGTCGCCAAGCATACCGGCGCCCGGGGCGGCCCCCCGGACGCCGTCAGGTCAGCGGTTTCGCAGGATCACGAACGGGTTCTGGAGCGGATGGTGACCGGCGCGACCGATCCAGATGCGCCCGACCGGCAGCTTCGTCCCGGACATCGATCCCTTGATCCTGAGGCGGGTGGCGCACGCGGTCCGGAAGTCGATGCCGTCGATATGGCCGAAGTCCGCGACGTGATAGGTGAGCGTGAGCTTGTCGGCGCTGAGCGTGAAGCTGTCGCCGCGCTCGAGCCTGTAGCCGGTGACCGTCATCGGCGCATTCGAGACGACGGACCCGCTGAACGAGACCCGCGTCGAGCCCGGGTGGGTGACGCGCAGGTGCCAGCCGGTCGCGCTGTGCCACAGGTAGTCGCCGGCTCGGGCGCCGGCATGGAACGCCAGCGGCTGACCCTGGACGGAGACGGGCCAGCGGCCCTCGTCGCACGTCGTGGTGCCGGTCACGGCCTGGGTCGCGCCGGTCGTCGCGGCGAGGGTCGCGCTCGGAGCGAGGATCGCGGTCGCGATGGCCCCGAACCCGAGGATGAGGCTGACAACGAGCTGCCGGCTGTGGTCGCGCATCGGTCGGACTCCTTGACGTGGGGATGTCTGCGGTCACGACGATGGCGAGGTGCTGTGAAGAGCGGGTGAAGGGCCCGGACATGGAACGACCCGGGCCGACTGACGACCCGGGTCGAGATCACGCTGGTTCAGGCGGGCCGGCGACCGGCCCACACCGAGAGGACTGGATCAGCCGCCGCGCTGGCTGCGGAAGCAATCGCTGCAATAGACCGGCTTGCCGCTGGTCGGGCGGAACGGGACCTGGGCTTCCTTGCCGCAGGACGAGCAGGTCGCCGAGAACATCTCGCGGGGACCGCGATCGTACCCGCCACCGCCGTAGCTGCCGGCGCCGCTCGAGTAGCCGCCACCGGAGCTGTACCCACCGCCGGAGCTGTACGAGCTACCGCCGTCCGCGTTGCGTGCGGCCTTGCGGCTGGCACGACACGACGGGCAGCGGCGGGGCTCGGTGAAGCCACGCTGCGAGTAGAAATCCTGCTCGGACGCAGTGAACACGAATTCCTGTCCACAATCCGCACAGGTCAGATTCTTGTCGTTGTACACGAAAACGAAAACTCCTCTCGATAGCCAACGCGATCCTTTCGGGTTCTCGCGTCAGTCGTGAGAGGAGTCCGAGAATGGGCGTCGAGCTACGTTCTTGACCGCGGACGATTCCACGGCCTTTACATGACCTATGGTAGACGCCCGAAACGGATCTGCATAGCCCCAACGAGCGTCCGTCCTCGAGGAGCCGAGCGCGATGACCCTGATCGATGCCTCTCTCGCCCGCATGCCCCACGCGTCGTGGGGTGGCGCGTCGCCGTTCCTGGGCATGCCGGCGCTCGACCGGGTGCGGGAGCCTGCGACCGCGTGACGGGTGGCCGCAGGCCCTCGGCGGTTCGCGATCGGATGGTCGACATCTCGCTGGTCACGGCGCGCCGCTATGTCATGGGCCGCGGCGGGCTCTGGCCTGGTCGGCGCTGGCGCGGCCTCGAGGGTGCCGCCGATGCGATGCGCGCGATGGAGGACCTGCAGCTCGACCCGCTGGTCGTCGTGGCGCGGGCCCACGATCTCGCTCTCCACAGCCGGGTCGAGGGCTACGCCATCGATGACTGGGCGATCCTGACCTATGGCCGTCGCGAGTTCTTCGAATGGGGTGGCTGGCTGGCGGTCCGGCCGATGGACGAGCTGCCGTATTTCCGGGTGCTCATGCGTCGCGAGCGTGCGAAGGGGCACTGGACCGAGGTCGAACGCGAGCACCACGACGCGATCGAGGAGATGCGCGCCCTCCTGCGCTCGGGTCAGGAGGTCAGCAATCGCTCGTTCGAGATGAGCGACCGGACCCGAATCGACCACTACCGCGGACGGAAGGACAGCGCCCTCGCCCTGCACTACCTGTGGCGCGTCGGCGAGGCGATGGTCTCGCGGCGGGAGCGGTTCGAACGCGTCTATGCCCTGACCGAGGCGGTCGCACCGGCCGCCGCCCTGCGTGAGGTGAGCGAGGCCGAGGCCGACGACGTGCTGGCTCGCAAGGCGGTCGCGGCGGCCGGCCTGGCGCGGATGGCCGGGATCAACACGGCGTACGTCAACAAGCTGAAAGCCGGAGGCCCGGGAGAGCTCGACGACTGGCGGCGCCGCGGTCTGGCCGACGGCTCGCTCATCGACGTCCGGGTCGAGGGCTGGCGGACGCCCCAGCTCGCGCTCGGCGAGGATGCCGGGCTCATCGCCGAGCTCGAGGCCGGACGAGTCCCCGGGGCGTGGACGCCGATCGGGGTGACGACGACCGAGGAGGCGACGTTCCTGTCGCCCCTCGATCCGGTCAGTGCCCGCGGGCGCGCCAGGCCGCTGTTCGGATTCGACTACGTCTGGGAGGTCTACAAGCCGCTCGAGAAGCGGCTGTTCGGCTACTACACGATGCCGATCCTGTGGGGCGACCGGCTGGTCGGGCGGTTCGACCCGAAGCTGGATCGGTCGACCGGCACGCTGCTGATCCTGGGGCTGTGGCTCGAGGACGCGGCGCTCGCGACGGACGCCGCCTTCGTCGACGCGCTGGCGGCCGGGATGCGCCGGTTCATGACCTTCCTCGATGTCCGACGTATCGATGTCGGGGCCGTGCCGCAGTCGGGGATCCGCCGGACCCTCGCCCGGCTCGGCGTCAGCCGGCGGACGTCGGGGCAGCAGGCACGGTCCCCGGTGAGACCGCGTCGCGGGAGCGCCGGCTGAACAGGCCGAGGACGATCGCGCAGGCGAGGGTCAGCGCGGCGGCGCCCGCCATCGCCGCTCCGAGCCCGGCCCCGACCGACACGAAGCCCATCACCGGCGGGTAGATGATCGCGCCGATGACCGCACAGCCCGACAGGAAGCCGCTGACCGCGGCGGCCCGGGCCGGGTAGCGGTCGCCGCCGACGGCCATGATCAACGGGTAGACCGGGCCGAACGCGAAGCCCACCAGCCCGAACAGGACGATCGACACTGGCAGTGACGGCACGACCGCCGCCGCGAGCAGGGCGATGGCCGCCAGCAGCGCCGACAGGGCCGCGAACCGGGCATGGTCGTAGTGGTCGCCGAGGACCGCGCTCACCAGGCGCCCGAGGGCCAGGCAACCCCAGAACAACGCCAGGGCGGCCGTCGCCAACCCGAGCGAGGCGCTCGCCAGGAAGCGGACCAGCCAGTCCGACACGCCGATCTCGGCGCCGACGTAACACGCGATCGCGACGGCCAGTGCGATCAGCGGCAGCGACAGCCACGGCCGCCCGGTCGATGCGCCCGGGTGCAGATGCGCGGCGTGGCGACCCGACGGCAGGCGGACCACGGCCAGGAGCACCGCCAGCGCGGCCGTCACGACGGCGGTGCCGGCGACCAGGGCCTGCCACGCGGTCCCGCCTTCGACCAGCCGTCCGACGACCAGCGGCGAGGCGAGCGCCCCGAGGCTGTACATGAGGTGGAGCAGGTTGAGCGCGCGACCGCGGCTCGCCGGGTACAGGTCCAGGACGAGGCCGTTCATCCCGCCGTCGATGGCGCCCAGCCCGATCCCGAACGGGACGGCCATCGCCAGGAACACCGTCCAGTCGGCGGTCGCGGCCATGCCGGCGAGGCCGAGCGCCAGGAGTCCGACCCCGAGCGGGAGCACGACCCGCCGTCCGAGTCGCTCGGTCAGGACGCCGCCGCCCATCGAGCCACCGACCGATGCCGTCGCGTTGATGAAGAAGAACAGGCCGATCGCGGCATCGGTCTGGCCGAAGTCGCCCTCGATCGAGCGGATCAGCGACGGCACGAGCAGGCCCGTCCAGCCGACGAGCCCCAGACCGGTGCCGGCGAGGACGGCCGCCAGACCGATCGCGCGGCCGGGCGGGCCGGGTCGGTCTGCGGGGGAGGTCGCCATGCCACGATGCTAGCGGGACGAGGCGGCGTGTATGGTCCGCCCATGGCACGACCAGCGCCCCGCGCCGCGACGGCCGCCACGCCGAGCGGCATCCTGTTCTTCGTCCACGGTGCGGCCGAGACCTCGGAAGGGCTGGTCGCCAACGTGGCCCGGATCGAGGACCAGGTCCGTGCCCGCGGCTGGGACGTGACCGTGGTGGCTCCGGAATGGCGGCGCCGATCCGACCTGCGGCTCGGCGACTGGAAGAAGGCGATCCACCGGCGCGGCCGGCCGTCGCCGATGCCGGTCCCGATCCTGCGCGCCGGCCTCCGCAAGGACGTCGTCATGAAGATCGCGACCAACTACTTCGAGGACCGGCGCGAGGCGTTGTTCGAGATCCTGGGTCCGCAGATGATGTCCGACGTCATCGGCTACCACCAGCATCGTGATTCGATCCAGCGGGTGCTCCGGGCCGAGCTGACCGCCGCGGCGCGGGCGGCGAAGGGTCGGCCGATCCTGCCGGTCGCGCTGAGCCTCGGTGGCATCGCGCTCGTCGATCTGCTCGCCGGCTGGCCGGACGCGCCGGTCGAGGCGTGCGTCACCGTCGGTTCGCAGGCGCCGCTGCTGTACACCTTCGACGCCATCCCGTCGATGCCGTACGACGAGGCCGACCCGCCCTACCTGCCGGTCCCGTGGCTCAACATCTACGACACCCGCGACTTCCTGTCGTTCCTCGCCGAACCGCTCTTCCGGCGAACCGACGGGCTGGCCAGCGTCGTCGACCTGCGTGTGCATTCCGGGGCGGATTTCCCGAAGTCGCACAGCGCCTACTGGGAGCTGGATCCGGTCTGGGACGCGATCGCCACGGCGTTCGGCTGGCGACGGATGGAGCCGTTGACCGTGCGCGCGGCGAGGAAGCTCGGCTTCGAGGCGCGCAAGGCGCCGGCGCCGAAGGACGTGAACGGGGCGGGATAGAGTGCGGCCGCCGGACGTGGGACGTCCGGCGGCCGGGTCCTCAGCGGTGGAAGTCGGCGGCTGCGGCGAGCAGCACGCTGACGACCGCCACGAGGGTCATGGTCGCGTGCGCGAGGTTACGCACGCGCGAGTAGCGCTGGGCCTCCATGGCCCACCTCCTGTTCGGCAGCCCGGCTACCTGCGTGAGGCCCGTGGCTTTGCGTCCCCGCCTCGCGACGGGTTTGCCATTTATCGGTCGGTCCACGCCGGGGACGACGTTGACCGATGGCAACAGGCTACGGCCACGGGCGCGGCTCACGCCAGAGGCCAACTTGGATGGGCCAGGACCGTACCTCCGGTGCGGCGCCAGAGCCCGTCCGACCCGTGGTCTGACGCTGCCTGTCACCCGGCGACGGTGACGTGTGTCATGGACCGTTCGCGACGACCGTGACTGGAGCCGGGCCTCCGGCGATCCGACACTGGCGGCATGACCACATCGCATGCCGAGGACCTCCGATGACCCTGCCGACGACCCTGTCAGACCGACCCCCGCGCTCGCACGCTCCGGACGGAGCGGCGACGCCCGCACACGAGGCGATCGCGGTCCGATTCGAAGCCGTCACCCGCCGCTTCGGCGCGGTGACCGCCCTCGACGCCATCGACCTGTCGATCGCGACCGGCGAGACCGTCGCGCTGCTCGGGCCGAACGGTGCCGGCAAGTCGACCGCCATCGGGCTGTTGCTGGGCCTGCTCGAGCCGACGAGCGGCACGGTCCGAACGCTCGGACTGACGCCCGCCGCAGCCGTGGCAAGCGGACGGATCGGCTCGATGCTCCAGGGCGCCGGCCTGCCGGCCAATGCCCGCGTCGGCGAGCTCGTCGACTTCGCCCGGCGGCTCTACCCGCACCCGCTGGCGCGCGCCACCATCATCGAGCGGGCCGGACTCGGCGCCTTGACCGGACGATCGGTCGAGACGCTGTCGGGCGGTGAGGCCCAGCGCGTCCGTTTCGCCATCGCCATCGCCGGCGACCCGGACCTCGTCTTCCTCGACGAACCGACGGTCGCGATGGACGTCGAGACCCGGCGCGCCTTCTGGGCCGACATGCGCCGCTCCGCGGGCGAGGGTCGGACCATCCTGTTCGCGACCCACTACCTCGAGGAGGCCGACCAGGTCGCCGACAGGGTCGTCGTCCTCGATCGGGGCCGGATCGTGGCCGACGGCAGCAGCCGCTCCATCCGGGCACGCGTCCGCGGCCGCACCGTGCGGTTCGACAGCGTCGAGCCCGACCCGGCTCGGCTCGCGACGCTGCCGGGCGTCAGCGCGGTCGACATCCGTGGGGCGACGATCTCGCTGGCGACGACCGATGCGGACGCGACGGTCGCCGCCCTGGTCACGCTCCGGGTGCCCATCCGCGACCTGGAGGTGACCGGCGCCGATCTCGAGGACGCCTTCGTCGCCCTGACCAGCGCATCCGACGAACCGAAGGAGTCTTCCCGATGATCGCCATCAGCCACGCCGCGCGCACGTCGACAGCGTTCGGAGCGTTCGCGGCGTTCGTCACCATCGAGATCCGGCGCGCGCTGCGCAATCGGCGCTACGTCATGTTCTCGGTCGCGTTCCCGACCGGCTTCTACCTCCTGTACACCGGCGTCCTCGCCTCCGGCGCGAGCGCCGACAGCGCGATCGACGGGACGACCTGGGGCGCCTACTTCATGGTCTCGATGGCCACCTACGCTGCCATGGTCGCGGCGCTCAGCGGCGCGATCGTCATCGCCCGCGAGCGGAGCTCCGGCTGGACGCGCCAGCTCCGGGTCACGCCGCTGCCGGCCGCCGGGTACGTCGCCGGGAAGCTCGTGGTCGCCTACGTCGTGACGCTGCCGGCCATCGCGGCCGTCGTCATCGCCGGGATCGCGGTCGACCATGTGTCGTTGTCGGCGGTTGCCCTGGTCCAGATGTTCCTGTCGATCGCCATCGGGGTGTTGCCCTTCGCGGCGCTCGGCCTGCTGATCGGTTACCTGTTCGATGCCGACAGCGCACAGGGCGCGATGATGGTCTCGCTGTTCGGCCTGGCCATCCTCGGCGGGCTGTGGGCACCCATCTCGTCCTTCCCGGACACGTTGGCTACCATCGGGCGCATGCTTCCATCGTTCCGGCTGGCCGACCTGGGTCGCGACGCGATCGCCGGCCGCGGTCCGGATCTCGCCGACATCCTCGTCCTGGCCGCCTATGCCACGGCCATCGGTGCGCTCGCAGCGTGGCGCTACAGGGCGTCGGAGCAGCGCGCCAGTGGCTGACGACCGGGCCTCGACGACGACGGCCGATGCTCCCGACGGAGCGTCCGCGGACCTGTTCGGGGCGCCCAGCGGGCGCGAGGGGAGCTGGATCCCGGCCTGGCGGATCGCCGGGGCGGCGTTCATCCTCTATCCCGTCGTCCGGATCATCGGCCAGCCGCCGGAGCCCGTCGTGGCGGCTCTCGTCCTGTCCGCGACGGCGGGCTTTGCGCTCCTGCTGTGGGCGGTCGCCCGGCGGGATCCGACGGACCCTCGCCGGGCAAGCCCATGGCTGGCTGCCCTGGATGTCGCGATCCTCGGTCTCGTCGCGGCGGCGGAGGTCCGGGCTCCCGGGCAGGGGTGGTTCGCGTTGTTCTACTACGGCTCGACGGCCGCCAGCACGCTCCTGCCCGAGCGGCGGGCGCTGGCTCTGATCGGCGCGGCCGGTGTCGTCGCGGCCCTGACCCTGAGCCTGTCGGTCGACCCGGTCGACGCACTCATCCAGGGACTGTCCGTCTCGGTCATCGGCGTCACCGTCTTCGCCATGACGGCCCTCCGTCGGACGAATGTGAAGCTCCATGCGGCACGCCAGGAGCTGGCCACGCTGGCCGTCGCCGAGGAGCGCAACCGGATCGCACGCGACCTGCACGACGTCCTCGGCCACAGCCTGTCGCTGATCGCGATCAAGAGCGAGCTCGCCGGGCGGCTGCTGCCGGCCGAGCCCGGACGGGCCAAGGCCGAGATCGCGGACGTGGAACAGGTCGCGCGCGATGCCCTCGCGTCCGTCCGCGAGACCGTCGGTGGCTACCGGCGATCGAGCCTGGACAGCGAGCTCGCGAACGCGAAGGTGGTCCTCGACGCATCGGGCATCGACTCCGCCATCGAGCACGGCGTCGGTCCGCTGCCCTCGACCCAGGACGTGGTCCTGGCGTGGGCGGTCCGCGAAGCGGTGACCAACGTCGTGCGGCACAGCGCGGCGAGCCACGCGACGATCCGGACCTCGCGTCACGGGACGCAGGCCGAGCTCGAGGTCATCGATGACGGCGTGCCCGAGACCGCGACCGCTTCCGCGCGAGCGACCGCTACCGACGGCACCGGCCTCCAGGGCCTGCGCGAGCGCCTCGAACGCGCCGGCGGCCGTCTCGATGCCGGTCCGAGCGCCGGCGGCGGATATCACGTCATCGCGACCGTGCCGATCGCCACCGGGACCAGCGAGCCGGCATGACCGGCTCGCCCATCCGCGTGCTGCTGGCCGAGGACCAGGCGATGGTCCGTGGCGCGATGGCCGCCCTTCTGTCGATGGAGGACGATCTCGACGTGGTGGGCCAGGTCGCCAGCGGCGACGCGGTCGTGACCGAGGCGCTGCGCGTCCGCCCCGACGTCGCGGTCCTTGACATCGAGATGCCAGGGCTCGACGGGCTGTCGGCGGCGGCCGCCCTGCGGACCGCACTTCCGGGCTGTCGGGTCCTCATCGTGACGACGTTCGGACGGCCCGGCTATCTCCGCCAGGCGATGGAGGCAGGGGCGACCGGCTTCGTGCTCAAGGATTCGCCCGCGACCGAGTTGGCGTCGGCCATCCGGCGGGTCGCCGCCGGGCGGCGTGTCGTCGACCCGGGGCTGGCGCTCGACGCGCTCGCGGAGGGGACGAACCCGCTGACCGAGCGTGAACGCGAGATCCTCGCCGCGACGACCGAACAGGCGACCGTCGCGGACATCGCGGCGGCCGTGTCGCTGAGCGAGGGCACGGTCCGCAACCATCTGTCGTCCGCCATCCAGAAGGTCGGTGCCCGGAACCGCGCCGAAGCCGCGCGGATCGCCCGCGACAAGGGCTGGCTCGGCCCGGCGGCCTGATCGCGAGACGGCTCGCGCGATCCATGCGACCCTGTCGGAGAACCACTGCTGGACCGCCGCCCGCCCAGGCGAGGCGGCCGCATGGAGGCCCACGATGACGACCACCGACACGACCCGCACCCCTGCGCCCCTCCCGATCGAGGACCTGCGGCCCACCGTCCGCGGCCGGGTCATCGGTCCCGAGGACACCGACTACGACCCCGCCCGGACCGTCATGTACGGCGGTGTCGCCGACGACCGGCCGGCGGTCATCGTCAAGGTCGCCGATGCCGACGATGTCGTCCGCGTCATCGAGCTGGCCAGGGAGACCGGCCTCGAACTCGCCGTCCGCAGCGGCGGCCACAGCGCCGCGGGTCACAGCGTCGTCGACGGGGGCATCGTGCTCGACGTGTCGGACCTGAAGTCGATCGACATCGATGCCGATGAGCGAACGGTCTGGGCAGGCTCCGGGCTGACCGCGGCCGAGCTGAGCAAGGCCCTCGATGAGCACGATCTGGGGATCGGGTTCGGCGACACCGGGTCGGTCGGGATCGCCGGCATCACGCTCGGCGGGGGCGTCGGCTATCTGTCGCGGAAGTACGGCCTGACGATCGACGACCTGATCGCGGCCGAGATCGTCACGGCCGACGGCGCGATCCTGCAGGTCGACGCCGACCACGACCCTGACCTGTTCTGGGCGATCCGGGGTGGCGGTGGCAACTTCGGCGTGGTCAGCCGGTTCCGCTATCGCGTCCACGAGATCGGCCAGGCGTACGGCGGGATGCTCATCCTGCCGGCCACGGTCGACACGGTCGCCGGGTACATCGCGGCGGCCGAGGCAGCACCCGAGGAGCTCGGGACCATCGCCAACGTCATGCCCTGCCCGCCGATGCCGTTCGTGCCCGCCGAGCACCACGGCGAGCTCGTGATCTTCGGCATCCTGGCCTGCGTCGGCGATCAGGCCGCGGCGGAGCGGGCGGTCGCGCCCTTCCGAGCGCTCGCGACGCCACTCGCCGACCTCGTCCACCCGATGCGCTACCCCGAGATCTATCCGCCCGAGGATCCCGACTACCACCCCAAGGCGGTGGCGCGGACGATGTTCATCGACCACGTCGACCGGCCGGTCGCGACGCTCATCCTCGATCGGCTGGCCGCGTCCGACGCATCCATGCGCGCTGCCCAGCTGCGCGTGCTCGGGGGCGCGATGTCACGCGTGCCGGCCGACGCCACGGCTTATGCCCACCGGTCGAGCCGGATCATGGTCAACATCGCCGTGTTCTACGACGGCCCCGACGACAAGCCGGCCCGCGAGGCCTGGGTGACCGAGTTCGCCGATGCGCTCGACCAGGGCGACGATGGCGCCTACGTCAACTTCGTCGCCGACGAGGGCGTCGAGCGGATCCACGCCGCCTACCCGGGCGCGACCTGGGACCGCCTCGCCGCCATCAAGGCGCGCTACGACCCGACCAACCTGTTCCACCGCAACCAGAACATCCCACCCGCGTCCTGAGGCGACCCGCGGTCAGGCGAGCTCGACCCCGGCTGCGCGCGCATCCTCGGCCAGCGCCGCGAGCGCCTCGTCGCCCTCGGTCGACGCCCGGACGAGGCCCATCACCCGGCTGACACCGGCCTCGCGGAAGGCGGCCAGGCGATCGATCCGCGCCGCGCCGGGCTGGGTGATGGTCTGGCTCCAGAGATGGACGGACACCGCCAGCGTGGCCGGGTCGCGCCCGACCTCCTCGCACCGTGCCGCGATGACGGGGAGTGCCGCGACGACCTCGGGCGGCTCCATGCCGTCGAGGTTGAGCTCGTCCGCGTAGCGAGCGGCGAGGCGCCAGGTGACGTTCGGACCGTTGCCACCGACCATGATCGGTACGCGCGGGCGCTGGATCGGCTTCGGGACGTTGCGCGCGTCGCGGACGGCGGCGTAGCGGCCCTCGAACGTCGCGTGCTGGTGCCTGTCACCGGCGAGCATGGCGCTGATCACGCCGAGGTCGTCGCCGAGTCGTGCCAGGCGCTCGGGCGTCTCCGGGAAGCCGTAGCCATAGGCCAGCCACTCGTCGCGCTTCCAGCCGGCACCGATGCCGAGCTCCATCCGCCCGCCGCTGATGGTGTCCATGGTCGAGATCATCTTGGCGGTCAGGGCCGGGTTGCGGAACGCGGTGCAGATGACGATGTGGCCGAGACGGACCCGGGTCGTCAGCGCCGCCAGGGCGGACAGGGTCGTGAACGACTCGAAGGTGATCTCATCGGTCGGGCGGGGGATGGTGTGGAAGTGGTCGAACAGCCAGATCGACTCGAACCCGAGCAGCTCCGCCTGCCGGGCGACGGCCATCGTCCGGCGCCACGCCTCTTGAGGGTCCCAGCCGTCGTATTCGCCGACCCAGCCCTGGGGCACGATCGCACCCATCCTCATCGTCCTGCCTCCTGACCCAGGCCGTTGTCACGGCCACATTCGCGTGGATACTTGCGGCATGGATGTCAGCGATGCCTTCAGCATCATCATGCTGGTCAGCATCACCGCGTACCTCGCGCTCGCGTTCCTGATCGCCTGGATCGCCGGCGACCGAGGCCAGAACGGCGCGCTCTGGTTCCTGCTCGCGGTGTTCACCTCGCCGATCGTGGCCGGCCTGCTGCTCCTGATCATCACCTCGCCACGCCGCGTCGACTGACCGCTCGTCGCCGAAGCGGACGTCGGCGGGTCGGCAGACGCATCGGCACCACGCGGCGGGTCAGCCGGGTCGTCCCAGCCGGCCGACGAGGTCACGCAGGGCGGGCTCGAGCGGCGGGTGGGAGGCGGCCTCCGCGTTCGCGCGGGCATGATCCGGGCTGCCGGTGGCCGGGATGGCGAGCGTGACGCGTTCGTCGGCGAGGCACCAGCGGAGGAGCGCATCAGGCCAGTCGGTGAAGCCGGCCTCAGCCAGCTCGGGCGGGAACGGCCGGCGCAGCAGGCCGCCCTCGCCGAACGGGCGCATCACCACGACGCCCAGGCCGAGCTCGGCCGCGATCGGCAGGATCCGCGTCTCGGCCGCCCGTTCACGCGGGTTGAGCGGCACCTGGATGGCCTGGATGCGGCCGGTCCGCATGACCCGCTCGAGCTCCGGGAACGTGGCCGGATCGTACGTGGTGGCGCCGATCGCGCGGACCGTGCCCACACCTCGTTCCGCCTCCATCCAACCGAGGTGCTCCTGCCAGCGCAGGAGGTTGTGGACCTGGAGCAGGTCCACGCGGCCGCCGAACCAGCCCAGCTGGCGAGCGAAATGGCTGCGACCCTCCGCGCCCGAGTTCGCCCACACCTTGGTCGCCACGAACGCGTCGCGCCGCCGCTCGCCGAGGGCGAACGACAGGACGGCTTCCGCGCGGCCGTACATCGGCGAGGAATCGACGACGCGCGCGCCTGCCTCGAACGCGGCCGCCACGACCGCGTCGGCCTCGGCCTGGCGAGCCGGGGGCAGGTCGAACACGCGCCATGTCCCGAGCCCGATGACCGGCACATCCACGCCGCTGCGACCCAGCCTGCGCGTCTCCATGCGAGCACAGTAGCGGGCGTCCGACCCGTCGCGCGCACGACTTGACCGTGGGGGCGACCATAGGCACATGCCCGGCCACCACCAGCGTCGCCGGTCGATCGTCCGGCTGGTGCTCGCCGCCACCCTTGGCGCCCTCCTCCTCGGCGGGTCGGCGACCCTGCCGGGCGCCACGGCCAGCGCTCTCTCGCGCTGGAGCGGCGGCATCGACCTGTACCGCTCCGGGGTGTTCACGACCCAGAAGACCTGGCTGTGGTGCACGGCCGCCGACGTCCAGATCATCCGCAACATCGCCCGCCACCAGACCGACCACACGAGCGCGAACCAGTCGCGCTACTTCAGCTACATGCGGGCCCATGATCGATATGCGATCCCCGTCTCGGACGGCACCGATCCCGGTGGCTGGGCCGCCGGCCTCCGGCACTACGTCGACAGCCGCTACCGCGTGGTCGCGAGCACGAGCTTCAGCGCGGCCCTCCGGTCCGCGGTGACGAACCTGCGCAGGACGAACCTGCCGGTCGCGATCGCGGTCGACCACGGCAACCACGGCTGGGTGCTGACCGGCTTCACGGCGACCGCCGACCCGGCGCGGACGGCGAGCTTCACCGTCACCAGCGTCCGCGTCGTCGGGCCGTTGTGGGGGCTCCAGAGCCGCACGTACGGCTACGACATGCGGCCCGACACGCGGCTCACGCCGAGCCAGTTCAGGTCGTTCTTCACCCCGTGGCACTACGGCCGCGTCCGGATGGCCTGGGAAGGTGACTGGGTGTCGATCCAGCCGATCGCGAGCTCGTCATCCTCGACGGCGAAGGCCACCCCGCAGCCGAAGGCGGAGGTCCGCGTGGCCGCTGCGACCGCCGCGCCTCACCGGACCCCCGAACCGACCTCGCAGGCGACCCCGAGCGCGACGGCCGAGATCGAGCCGACGCCCGCGACGACCGCACGCCCCGTTGCGCTCGGGGGTGGCCCGGTCGGTGCCGGCCGACCGCCTGCGCCGGCAGCGCCCGCGCCCGCCAGCGCCCAGTCGGGCTGGGATCCGTGGACCATCGCCGGACTGGCCATGGCCGCAGTGCTGGCCCTCGGGGCCGCCCTGCTCGGCGGCCGCGGTCGTCAGGTGCGATCGGCTACGCGGCGGGCTCGTCGCGTGTGACCTGCTTCAGGACCCAGTCGCGCCTGACCTCCTGGACGAGCCAGGTGTTGCCGTCGGGGTCGTGGAAGCTGACGAATGTCGCATAGCCCCGTCTCTCGGGATCGAGCCCCGGCGTTCGGCCCGCCTCGCCGAAATGGAACGGTTCGCTGACCTCGACACCATGCTCGACGAGCTGGTCGTGCGCGGCTTCGATGTCATCGACGCACAGCTGCAGGCCGTGCAGCGTCCCCGGCGCGGTCTCGCTGAGCCCGGTCCCGATGGCGATCGAGCAGGCGGAGCCGGGTGGCGTGAGCTGCACGACGCGGAAGTCGGGACCCGTCGTCATGTCGACGTCGAGGCCGAAGCCGAGCCGGTCCATGTAGAACGCCTTGGCGCGGTCGACGTCGCTGACGGGGACCACGACGAGTTCGAGAGTCCAGTCCATGTTCGGATCTCCTGCTGCGTGCGGTCAGAGTGGCTTGGCCATGATCTGGACGACCAGCGGCGACCCGTCGCGCAACGGGAAGCGCTCGCCGATGTCGGTGTAGCCCCTGGCCTCGTACAGCCGGATGGCGGCCGCATTCGTCGTCGTCACCCCGAGGCCGATGTCGCCATAGCCGGCCTCGCGCGCCCAGCCCTCGAGAGAGTCCATCAGTGCGCCGCCGATGCCCTGGCCACGCGTCTCGGGTGCCACCCACATGCCGTAGATCGCCGCGATGCCGGGTCGATCGGGGGCCGGACCGACCGAACCCATACCGACGAACCCATCGGTCGCCTCGGCGACGAACGTCACGGTCTCGGTCGAGGCCGCGCGCACCTGCCAGTCCTCGTCCGGCCGCGCGAGCCCCTCGGCGAGCGTGCCACCGAAGGCGTCCGGGTCCGACGCGAGCGCCCGCAGGCGCACGTCACGGAGGGCTTGCCAGTCGTCGGGTCGGACGCGCCGGATGTCCATGTCTGCGAGTCTAGGTGCCCATGAGCCACACTCGCTCCGACATGCACGAGCACGACACGCCCGGATCGGGGGTCGATCGACCGACCGAGGCGACATCAGACACGACCGCCGCGGATCACGGCCGGAGCGCCATCGAGATCATCCGCGCCGGGGTCGCCAGCGCGCGGGACCCGATCGTGGGCCGCGTCGGGCAGGCCCGTGACGGCGTCGTCGGGACCTGGAACGAACGACCCGGTGCGCGTGTCCGGCGCGTCCGCCGGATGGGCAACCAGCCCCTGCCGTTCCTGTACGACGTGCACCCCGAGGCCCGCACGGCGCGGCCGGTCGAGATCGGGCTGCAGACGATCGACGTCGACCGGATCGCCGGCACGGCTGTCGGTGGCGGCGCGCAGCGGGGCGGGGACTTCCTCCCGCTCAAGCCGTTCCGTGGCGGCAACTGGAACACCCGCTGGCAGCGGTTGCGCAAGGCCCAGGACGGCATGGCGGTCCTGCCGCCGATCGACGTCGTGAAGTTCGCCGACAGGTACTGGGTCGTCGACGGCCACAACCGGGTCGGGCTGGCCCTGTATGGCGGTCAGGCCGCCATCGATGCCGACGTGACCGAGCTGGTCCCGTTCGGTGGCCATCGAACGGAGCCGATCGGTTCCCTGGCCAGCTCCTTCGCGGCCTCGCGCGCGGTCAGGACGGCCGGAAGCGGCCAGCGCCCGAGCGACGCCCTTGGCCACGAGGACGACGTTTCGCCCGGTCTTCCCGACGACGACCGATGACCCGGACGCTGTCGGTCGTGTGGCCCGATCCTGGGCCGTTCGCAGCCAGAAACGGCGCACCGATCCGGCTCCTGGCGGCCTCGGACATGCCCGATCCGGCGCTCGAATACGAGACGAACCGGGTCGGCATCGGACCGATCGACGCGGTCATCGGCTGTGGCGACCTCGAGCCCGGCTACCTCGGCTTCCTGGGCGACGCGTTCGGTGTGCCCGTGGCGTTCGTCCGTGGCAACCACGACCGGGGCGGGCAGTGGACGGAATCCGCGGCCGACGCCCCGCAACCCCTGGCCAGCGGCCATCTCGTCCAGATCGAGGGCATCACGGTCGCCCCGTTCGAGTGGCCCGGGCTCAAGCCGGGCACCGCTCAGCGCGACGAGACGCGTGCGTGGCTGGACGTGGTGC
>DASYSM010000025.1:0-72693 GCA_036003325.1 Candidatus Limnocylindrales bacterium | reverse complement strand
GCCGAACGGCCGGCGCTGCGCCTCGAGGAGACGGTCGTGAACGACTCGGACCGGGCCGTGCGGTACGTCTGGGGCCACCATCCCGCGATCGCGGCGACGCCCGGGATGCTGGTCGACCTGCCGGCCGGACCGGTCCATGTCAATGCCTTCGACGACCCGGACGCCGATCTCGAACCCGGTGCGGTCACCACATGGCCCGCGACGAACCTCCGCGGCGGAGTCGCGACGACCCTGGATCGCGTCCCTGACGGCCCAGTCGAGCGGGTGTGCTCGCTCCCGGATCGCCCGGCTGGTTGGGCGGCGATCCGCGATCCGGCCATAGGGCGTGGTGTCAGCCTGGCTTGGGACCTCCGCGCCTTCCCGCACCTCTGGCTGTGGGAGCAAATCGGGGGCTCACGGTTCCCGTTCCACGGTCGGGCTCGCCTGGTCGGAATCGAACCCGCCTCGTGCTGGCCGGGCGATGGCCTGGCCCAGGCGATCGAGCGTGGGCAGGCGCGCGCCATCGAGCCGAAGGCAACGGCCACGGGCTGGGTCACCATGACACTCTTCGACGCGACGGCCGACCCGGTGACCGAGGTCGACGCGGCGGGCCGCGTGTCGACGACGGCTTCGACGACGGGGGACGAGCGATGACGCAGGACGGACCGGTCGTGTCGGTCTTCGCCACCGGGCTGGACCATCCCGAGGGTCTTGCGTTCGCGGCCGACGGCGCGCTATGGGCCGGCGGCGAGGAGGGCCAGATCTACGTCATCTCGGCCGATGGCGGGGTGACCGAGCTTGCGCGCGCGGGCGGGTTCTCGGGTGGGCTCGCGTTCGATCGCGACGGCGCCTGCTTCATCTGCAACTCGTCCGGCCGGATCGTGCGCGTAGAGCCCGACGGCCGCTGGGAGACCTTCGCCGACGCGGTCGGCGGCGTCCCGATGCGCACGCCCAACTACCCGGTCTTCGGGCCGGATGGCTCGCTGTACGTCTCCGAATCGGGAAGCTGGGACGTCGCGGACGGCGTCATCTACCGCTTCCCGCCGGGCGCGCCCGGATCGTCCGGCGAGGTGTTCCATCCCGGACCGTTCCAGTACACCAACGGTCTCGCCATCGATGCGGCGGGGGAATACCTGTACGTGGTCGAGTCCGCCCTCCATTCGATCGCCCGTCTGCGGATCGCCGACGGCTCCGCCGCGGTGCCTGAGCCTGTCTGTCGGCAGGGCGCGCTCGAATGGGTGCCCGACGGGATCGCCCTCGATGCCACGGGTGCGCTCTACGTCACGACCTACTCGTCGAGCCGCATCTACCGGATCGAACCGGGTGGCGAGCCCGAGATCCTGGCCGAGGATGTCCTCGGCATGTCGTTGAACCGCCCGACGAACTGCGCATTCGGGGGGCCGGACTTCGATCGGCTGTTCGTATCCAATCTCGGCGGCTACCTGATCTCCGTCATCGACGGGATCGGACGGCGCGGGCAGCCGCTCTACGGCGGGCCCGGCGGCCGCTGACGACCGGCCCACAAAGGGCGATCAGGAGGCGACCCCGAGACCGGGCCGCCTGAGCACCCGGCCGGCACGGCCCGCCGTGAACCAGCCGTCGTCGAACGCGACCTCGCCGTTCACCAGGACGTGACGGATGCCGCGCGGGAACCGGTTCGGGTCGGCGACCGTTCCGAGGTCTTCGACCAGATCGGGGTCGAAGATCGCGACATCGCCCCAGGCGCCCGGGGTCAGCACACCGCGGTCGGTGAGACCGAGCCGCCGCGCCGGCATCCCGGTCAGGCGGTGGATCCCTTCCTCGAGACCGAGGACCTGCCGCTCGCGAACGATGCAGCGCAGGTAGAACGCCGCCCACGTGTACGCGCCGAGGAAGCGCTGGTCCGCCAGTGGGCCATCGAGTGCCAGGACCGTCGCATCCGACTCGGGGACGCAGGTCGGGGACGCGAACGTCAGGTCCAGATCCCGCTCGGTCTGGACGAGCCCGACGAACATGACGCTCGACGCGTCGTCCCCGGCCTCGATCAGGATGTCCATCATCGCATCGAGCGGATGCTCCCCGCGCTCCTTGCCGATAGTCGCGAAGTCCTTGCCGACCCATTCCGGTGAGGCCGGCGCCTCGAACAGCGCCAGCCGGTCCCACTCACCAAGCAGCCCGAGCTTGTGGATCGGATTGCGAAACGCGTGGAAGGACGCCCTGGTGCTCGGGTCGCGCAGCTGTCGGAGTAGCTCGTCGGGGCCGCCGGCCGACGCCGTAGGCGGGAGCATCGCGACCAGCTTTGTGATGCCGTGCTGCCTGGTGTGCTGGTCGCATGCGACGTCGAGGCCCGCCGAGCGGCTCCGGTCGATCCGCGTGAGCACGTCTTCGAGGGCGCCGTCCGGGGCGCCACGGCGTGGCGCGATGTGCGAGATCTGGAGAGCGACGCCGGTCCGCTCGGCGATCCCGAACGCCTCGTCGAACGCCTCGACGGCCGCGAAGTCGCGGTCTCGCGTGTGGATCGCGAAGAGCCCGTCGTGGCGCGCCACCGCCTCCGCCATCGTTACCAGCTCGTCGGTCTGGGAGCCGGCCCCGAGCGGATACTCGAGGCCGAGCGACAGGCCGAACGCACCCGCTTCGACCGCGCGGTCGAGCTCGGCGACCATCGCCCGCTGGTCGGAGGAGGTCCCGGCGCGGGCCGAGCGGCCCAGGACCGCGACCCGGATCGCGTTGTGACCAGCGAGCGAGGCAACATTGACGGCCGGTCGGGCCGCGTCGACCGCGTCCAGATACCCGTCGAAGGTCTCCCAGCTGATCACCGACGGATCGACACGCCCGAACGCCAGATCTGGCAGCGTCTCGGGGATCGGCAGCGGGGCGGGGGACTGCCCGCAGTTCCCCACGACGATCGTCGTGACCCCTTGGGCGATCGCGCTCCGGGCGCGCGGATCGGCCACCACCGTCACGTCACCGTGGTTGTGGATGTCCACGAACCCGGGGGCCACCACCAGCCCGTCGGCATCGACGAACGTCCGGGCGACGGCATCACCGAAGTGGCCCGGGTCCACGATCGCCGCGATGCGGCCGTCCACGAGCGCGACATCGGCCATTCGGGATGGCAGTCCGGTGCCGTCGACCAACCGACCGCCGCGGATGACGGTGTCGAAGGTCATCCGTCGAGGCCCGACATCCGGTCCTCGAGCGCGGTCGGCACCGGGTCGGGTGCCGGTCCCGTGCGCGCCGCGCGGGCCGAGTCCCGGAGGGATTCCGTCGCCGCGCGGTCCACGACGACCCCTCCGGGTGGGATGACGACGCCGTACTCGGCGGCCGCATGCTGGACCGTGAGGACACCGTCACGCACGTCGGCAGCCACGGCGTCGGGATCTCGACCGAGCGGATCGCCCCATCCGCCGGCGCCCGCGGTCCGGTGATAGAACCGGTCGCCGGCGACGACCGGTCTCGAGAACTTCGATGGCATCACGAGCTCGTCCGGTCCGCTCGTAAGTCGGTTCGCGGACGGCGTCCCCGGGCGGCCGGCCCCGATGCCGTATGGCAGGATCGCCCGGCGGTCGGACCGGACGCTGAGCACGCCCTCGCCGAGGTAGGTGTACTCGCGCTCGATCGACAGCCCACCCCGGTGCATCCCGCTGCCACCGGTATCGGCGACATAGCCGTAGCGTTCGACCCGGACGGGCAGGGCCGCCTCGAGCATCTCCACCGGGACGTTGCTGACGTTCGCGCTGATGTTCGGGACGCCCTCCTGGCCGTCGCGCTCGGCCTGGCCGCCCCATGCACCGGACACCAGCTCGACGACCGAGAAGCGCTCGCCGTCGGGTCGCGAGCCACCGACGGTGACTAGTGTCAGCCCTCCGTCGGACCCGCCCATGATCCGGTCCGGCATCGCCGGAGCGAGCGCCCCAAAGATCGCATCGACCACCCGGAACCCGGTCAAACCGCGCGTGCCTGTCGCCGCCGGGAGTACGCAGTTGACGATGCTGCCGAGCGGCGCGCGGACGGTGATCGGCCGGAAGAAGCCCGCGTTGTTCGGGATGTCCGAGCGCATCAGCGAGCGCATCGCGCAGTAGGCGCCCGACTTGGTGAACGACAGCGTGGCGTTGAGCGACGCCTTGACCTGCGGCGACGACCCCTCGAAATCGAAGGCGACCGCATCGCCGGCGATCGTCACCGCCACCGCGATGGCGACCGGACCAGGATGGACGCCGTCGTCGTCGAGGTAGTCGGTGAACCGGTAGGTGCCATCCGGCAGCGCGCGGATCTCGCGCCGGGTCAGCTCCTCCGTGTAGTCGAGGAGGCTCTTCACCTGGGCGGCGAAGACGTCCTCGCCGTGGTGCTCGATCAGGCGCAGCAGGCCGGTCTCGCCGGTGTCGCAGGCGACGAGCTGGGCGGCGATGTCGCCGAGGACCAAATCCGGGACGCGTGAGCTCGCGCGGAGCAGGGCGAACACGCCGTGCTCCGGCGTGCCGGCCGCGTAAAGCCGGATCGGCGGGATCCGGAGTCCCTCCTGATAGCACTCCTCGGCATACGGCGACATGCTGCCCGGGACCATCCCGCCGAGATCGGCGTGATGGGCGACGGTGGCCACGATGGCGACCATCCGCTCGCCCAGGAAGACCGGCTTCATGACGAACACGTCGGGCAGATGCATCCCGCCGGCAAACGGGTCGTTGACCATCAGCACGTCGCCCGGGACGAGCGTGCCCCGGAACTCGGCCAAGACCGCCGCGACCGCGTCCGGAAGCGAGCCGAGCTGGTTCGGGAGGGTGACGCCCTGGGCGATGATCTCGCCCGCGGCATCGCACAGCGCGGTCGAGAAGTCCATCGCGCTCTTGACCGTCTCCGAATGCGATGTCCGGATGACGCTGACCGCCATCTCCTCGCAGATCGACGCCAGTCCCTCGCGGATGAGCTCGCGGCGGATGGCATCGAGACCGGTGGGCACGGGAAGGTCAGTCATGACGCGGCCTCGATGACGATGTTCCAGCTGTCATCCCGGCGGGCGGTGAAATCGGGCGGGACGACGGTCGTGGCGTCGTAGTCCTCGACCACGAACGGGCCGATGGCCCGGTCCGTGGTGAGGTCGCGGCGGCGGATGACCGGCGTCACCACAAGCCCGAACCGCTCGCCGAAGTAGGCCGGCCGACGCTCGACCGGTCGGACGCGGCTGGCGTCCCGTCCGCCGGTCGGGAACGGGGGCGGCTCCGCCTCGCGGGCGACGACCCGCAGATGCACGACCTCGGTGGCATTCCCCGTCCGATGGCCGTAGGTCGTCTCGTGCTCGGCCTCGAAGGCGTCGTCGAGCTTGCGCAGCCAGGCAGACCACGAACCGCCACGCGGCGGGAGCTGGACCGGCAGCTCGAAACCCTGGCCGGCGTAGCGCATCTCGGCCCACGACGTGAACTCGAGCCGGCCGTCGCGCTGGGTGTCGACGCCGAGGCCGTCCCGGGCGTCCGCCTCCAGGCTCCCGATCTGGGCATCGAGCTCATCGGGTCTGATGTCGCGCGTGCGCCGCAGGTGGGTCTTCTTGGCATGGAACTCAAGCCTCGCCTGGAGCAGCCCGACCGCCGAGAACACACCCGGCGACGGTGGCACGAGAACCTTCCGGACCCCCAGCTCGCGCGCGATCCCGGCAGCATGGATCGGACCGCTGCCGCCGAACGCCACGAGGGTGAAGACCCGCGGATCGCGCCCGCGCTGGACCGTCACGGTCTTGATCGCGCGGATCATGGTCGCGTTCGCGAGCTCGTGGCAGCCGTATGCCGCGACAAGCGGATCGAGGCCGAGCGGATCGGCGATCTCGCGCTTGAATACGGCCCTGGCCCGCTCGTGCTCCAGCGGCATCGCGCCGTCGAGGAGACCGTCGGGGTTGAGGTAGCCGAGCGCAAGGTTGACGTCGGTCACGGTCGGGCGCTCGCCGCCCTTGTCATAGCAGACCGGTCCGGGGATCGCGCCGGCCGAGGTCGGACCGACCTTCGGGGCACCGCCCGGGTCGATCCAGATGAGGCTGCCGCCACCGGCCCCGATCTCGGCCAGGTCGATGAACGGGACGCTCAGCGCGTAGCCGCCGCCGCTGCTCAGGCGGCTGCTCGCGGAGATGCCGGCGGCCACCTCGAACTCGGCGGTGAACTGCGGGCGGCCGTTCTCCACGATCGACGCCTTGGCGGTGGTGCCGCCCATGTCGAACGTGATGACCTCGTCGATATGTTCCCGACGCGCCAGGGCCGCCGACGCGATGACGCCGGCAGCCGGACCGGATTCGACGATGTACGCCGGTCGTTCGGACGCCGCCGCGCCACTCATGATCCCGCCGTTCGACTGCATGATCAGCAGCCGGCCGGGGATGTTGGCGTCGTCGAGCTGCCCGCGCAGGGCCGTCAGGTAGGAGGCGACGGTCGGCTGGACGTAGGCGTTCAGGACGGTCGTGCTCGTCCGCTCGTATTCACGGATGACCGGCAGGACGCGGGACGACAGCGACACCCAGAGATCGGGGAACTCGGCTGCGATCATCGCGCCGATCGCCTTCTCGTGCGACGGGTTTGCATAGGCGTGGAGAAGGCAGACCGCCAGCGACTCGACACCCGCGGCGACGAGATCCGCGACCGAACGTCGGACGGCATCGAGGTCGAGCGGTGTCACCACTTCGCCGGCGATGTCGACACGCTCGGGTATCTCGCGTCGCAGGAACCGGGGGACCAGCGGCGCCGGCTTCTCCCAGGTCAGGTCGTACAGCTTGGGCATGCGCAGGCGGCGGAGCTCGAGGACGTCGATGAACCCGGCAGTGGTCAGCAGCCCGGTCCGGGCGCCCTTGCGTTCCAGGATCGCGTTGGTCGCAACCGTGCTCCCATGGACGACGTTGCGGACGGTCGCCGGGTCCAGCCCATGGGTCTCGAGCACGTCGCGGACACCACCGGACACGCCGGTGCTGAAGTCCTCGGGCGTCGATGGCACCTTGCCCGTGCGCATCCCGCCGTCGGCATCGGTGACGACGACATCGGTGAATGTCCCGCCGACGTCGACGCCGACCCGGCTGAGCATGGCGCGGCCGGTGCCGTCGCGGGTCATGCGCGCACGGCTCGGGTTCCGCGGGTTCGCGGGTCGAAGGGGCTCAGGCCGGATGATGCCCGTCGGTCAGGTCGTCGGCGTCGTCCTGCCCGTGCAGCTCGCCGAGCGCCTTCAGGATCCGCTGGGCGGCCTCTTCGGTGTGCTTCCGCGTGCGTTGCTCGGCAGCTTCCGCGTCGTGATGGTCGAGCGCGTCGAGGATCGCCCGGTGCGCCTCGTAGGCCGGATCCATGGACTCCCGGGTGCGTGGCGAGATGGCATAGATCCGCCGCCCGACGTCCCACAGGTCGAGGATCCTCTTGACCAGGCCGGTCCGACCCGATGCGGCGTATTGACGTCGATGGAACTCGCGGTCGTACTGGCTGAACGTATCGAAGTCGTCCCGCGCGCGCGCAGCGGTCATCTTGTCGAACGCATCGTGCAGCTCGGCCAGGCCAGCGTCGGTCAGGTTGGCCGCCCCGAGTCGCGCAGCCAGGCCCTCGAGAGCCACGCGGACGACATACAGCTCCTCGACATCCTCTTCCTTGATCTCCGCGACGCGAGCACCGATCCTTGGCCGGAACGTGACGAGGCCCTCCGCCTCCAGGATGCGCAACGCCTCTCGCACCGGCATGACCGATACCCCGAGACGGGGCGCCAGATCGGCCGGTCGCAGGGCCTGGCCCGGGGGCAGCTGCCCATCGAGGATGAGCTGGCGAAGGCGACCCGTGATGGACTCGGCGAGTGTCTGACGATCTTCCGGCTCGGTCAGCACCGCATCGAGCTGGGTCGTGTCTTCGCTTCGGGCCATCGCTTGCTCCATTCGAGGGCGCAGGTCGCGGCGCGACCGATGGGCCGCGCTTGATACTAGTTGATAGATGATCGGCTAGGCGACAGAACTTCCTGCGCACAGAGACAGCAAGCATCGACTATGATCGAACCGCATGATAGCGATACTTGATCATCTTTGAGGTCGCCCAATGACCCTCGCGCGACACCTCATGGTGGACTTCAACCAGATGAAGTCGTTCGTCGAAGATCCGCTTGTCCTGGATCGCGGCGATGGCATCCGGGTGACCGACACCGCGGGCTGCCGATACATCGACGGGCTGTCCGGCGTCTTCACCACCAATCTGGGTCACGCTAACCCCGAGATCATCGAGGCGGTCACTGCGCAGCTCGGCAAGCTCGCATTCGGGGCGCCGACGATGGCCACGACCTCCACGGCGCTGGCGCTCGTCGATCGTATCCTCGAGTTCGCGCCGCCGCCATACACGACCATGAAGTTCCTGTCTGGTGGCTCCGAGGCCACCGAGTCGGCGATGAAGCTCGCCCGGCAGTACCACCGGCAGACGGGCCAGGCGGGTCGCTACAAGATCCTGTCGCACTATCGCGGCTACCACGGTGGGACGGGTCACGCTCTCGCGGCCAGCGGCTGGCCGAACTGGAAGATCCCATTCGAACCGATGGCGCCTGGCTTCGTCCACCTCCACACGCCCGACCCGGACAGCCCGCCGACGCCCGTGTTCGATCACGCCGACGCGGCCAGGCTGTACCTCGAGCTGGTCCGCCAGACGATCGAGTTCGAGGGACCAGACAGTGTGGCCGCGATCATCACCGAGCCGATCATGATGTCCGCCGGTGTCGTGGTCCCGCCGGATTCCTACATGCGCGGGTTGCGCGAGCTATGCGATCACTACGGCATCCTGCTGATCTTCGACGAGATCATCACCGGGTTCGGTCGCACGGGGAAATGGTTCGCGGCCGAATACTCGAGTGCCTGGCCGGACATCATCTGTTGCGGGAAGGGCGTGACCGGGGGCTACAGCCCGCTGTCGATCGTCCTCATGACCGACAAGGTCGCCGCCCCATTCTGGGGTGAGCCCGAGGACATGATCCAGTTCTTCGCGGGGCACACCTACGGTGGCAATCCTGTCGCCTGCGCGGCGGCCCTTGCGTCGATCGACTACATCGTCCGTCACGGGGTGCTCGGCCAGGTGATCGAGAACGGGATCTACCTGCGAGGACAGCTCGACGACCTGCATGGCCGTCACCCGAGCATCCGGCTGATCCGCGGCCGGGGTCTGCTCCAGGGCATCGTCTTCACCGACGAGGCCCAGGCAGGCAGCCATGGCGTCCACGGTTTCGGCGGCGCCGTGGCGGCCCAGGCGCGGGCGCGCGGCCTGCTCGTCCGGGCATCGGCGTGGTTCGTTGCCCTCGGCCCGCCGCTCGTGTCGACCCGGGAGGACCTGGCTGAGATCGTCGGGATCCTCGACGCCGCGCTCACCGACGTCGAGGCTGGCGTCGGCATCGCATCTTGAGGATCCGCTCGGTCCGTGCCATCACGGTCGATGTGCCGATGGCTCGGCCGATCGTGATGGGTCCGATCCGTTACGCATCGCGCGAATACGTCATCGCCGAGGTGACCACGGACGAGGGGCTGGCCGGCATCGGGTTCGGGATGACCCGGAACTCTCCGGTGGCAGCCATCATCGACCGGAACATCGCACCTCTGATCATCGGCCAGGATCCGCGCGACACCGAACGGCTGTGGCACCGCGTCTACGACGCGAACCTGATCATCGGGCAGCGGGGCATCTTCATGCGGGCGCTGTCTGCCATTGACATCGCCCTGTGGGACCTCAAGGCCAAGGCCCTCGCGGTGCCGCTGTGGCGTCTCCTGGGTGGGTACCGGACACGGGTGCCCGCGCAGGTCGCCGGCGGCTATCCGAACGACGACGTGACGATCGACGACTTGGCGGCCGAGGTGGCCGACTATGCTGCCCGGGGATTCCCGATCATCAAGATCGCCGCAGGTACGCTCGGCGAGGACACAGCGCGGCTCCAGGCATCCCGGACAGCCGCTCCGGATGCCGCGCTGAGCTACGACGCACACTGGGCCTGGCGGAATCTCCTCGACGTGCTGCCGATCGTTCGGGGCTGGGAGGGCCTCGAGCTCGATTGTCTCGAGGATCCATTCCCTTCCGACCTGGCCGGCCACATCACGAACCTGCGCGCCGCAACCCGGATCCCACTCGCGCTTGGCGAGGATTACGTCGGTCGCTGGTCATTCAACGAACTCCTCCGTTCGGGCCTGGCCGACATCGTGCGGGTCGACGCGACGACCATCGGCGGGATCTCCGAGGTCATCAAGGTGATCGCGATGGCGTCCGCACACGGCCTGCCGGTCAGTCCGCACGTGTTCCCGGAGATCCACATCCATCTCGGCGCAGCGTTCCAGAACGTTCGGGCCGTCGAGATGACCGATCCCGCGCGCGACTACGAGACGCTGTACAAGCTGTTCTCGACCTGGGTCACCCTGGACGGAGGCGACTTCATCGCTCCCGAAACAGCTGGCCTGGGTGTCGAGCTCGACTGGCGAGCGGTCGAGGCGTACCGGATCGGATGATCATCGTCTGGCAGAGGGAGACCACATGACGGCCGGCCCACGCCCATCCGTGCGGCAAGCTGGCGCGGAATGGTATCGGGCCGCCAAGGTTCCCGGCTCGACGGTGGCCCTTTTCATCGACGGGTCACTACCGGGTTCCGACATGTACGGTGGCGTCAACGTCCTTGCGCCCGGCGCCGTCATCCCCACTCATTGGCACTCGGTCGGGGAGCTGCAGTTCATCCTGTCCGGCACGGGTGTGACCACTGACCGGCTCGGCGCCGAATCGGCGATCGGGCCTCATTCGGTGATCTTCGCGCCCGCCGGCATCGATGGCGCACACGGGTTCAAGAACACGGGTCTGATCCCGCTGTCCATCCTGTTCGTCTACCCATCGCCGGGTGGCGCAGCTCCCGATTTCAACGTCCTCGAGGCGGACCCGTCCTGACGACCCCCGAATGCGCTGCGGATCACCTGGTCGTGGCCTTCGCGCGCTCGGGCATCCAATCGAAGTCTTCACCTGTGTACTTGGCGACCCGGACGTCACCGGCACGAGCATGACCTTCGAACCGCTCGACGCGGCTGGCGCGACCGCACAGCTCGCCGAGGGCCGCGCTCGAATCGGTGTTCGTGATCTCCTGGTACGTCACGGTCTTGAGATACTTGCCAACCCACAGACCACCCGTGTAGCGGGCGCCCGAACGCGTCGGCAGCACGTGGTTGGTGCCGATCACTTTGTCGCCGTATGACACCGTCGTCCCCTCGCCGAGGAACAGCGCGCCGTAATTGCGAAGCCGCGCCAGCGCCTCGCGCGGATCCGCCGTCAGGATCTCCACGTGTTCGAAGGCGAAGTCGTCGGCCAACGCATACGCCTGGTCGAGGTCCTCGACAACCACGACCTGTCCGTGGTCGCGCCAGGCAGGTCCGGCGTAATCGCGCGTCGGCATGTCCGGCAGGAGGCGATCGATGTGGGCCATCGTGGCCCGGCCGACCTCCTCGGATGTCGTGATCAGGATCGCCGGCGAGTCCGGCCCGTGCTCGGCTTGACTCAGGAGGTCGACGGCCACGACGAACGGATCCGCCGACGCGTCCGCGACGACGAGGATCTCGGTGGGACCGGCAAGCAAGTCGATGCCGACCTCGCCGAACAGCTGGCGCTTGGCCTCGGCGACGTAGGCATTGCCCGGTCCAGCGAGCATGTCGACGCGCCCGATGGTCTCGGTCCCGAGGGCCATCGCCGCGATCGCCTGGACGCCGCCGAGGAGGTAGATCTCGTCAGCGCCCGCGAGATGCATCGCGGTGACCGTAGCAGTGGGGATCTCGCCATCGATCGGCGGCGTGCACGCGACGACGCGTTCGACGCCGGCTACCTTCGCGGTGACGATCGTCATGTGGGCGGATGCGACCAGTGGGTAGCGGCCGCCTGGCACGTAGGCGCCCGCGGCCGACACGGGGATATGGCGCTGGCCGAGCACGACCCCCGGCAGCGTCTCGATCTCGAACTCGGTGAGCGAGTCCCGCTGCGCCCGTGCGAATGCGCGGATGTTGGCTTGGGCAGTCTTGATGTCGTCGCGAACCTGGGCAGGCACCTGCGTGACGATCCGGTCGATCTCCTCGGGTCCAAGCTGGAAGCTGTCCGGCGACCAGTGATCGAACCGCTCCGAGAACTCCCGGACCGCCACGTCGCCGCGAGTGCGGACATCGGCGACGATCGTTGCGACCGCCTCACGGACGACCGTCGCCGATGTGGCCATGCCTTCAGCCTGGGCCGTGCCCTTTAGGACCCTGTGCATATCGGTTCGCCCGCCCTCCAACACACTGACTTTCGTGATCGAATGCTAGATGATCAATGATACGCCATGGTAGGATCAGACCCGCGCGGAGGGAGCGTCGACCTGTCGGTGCTAGCGTTGACATGGCATCGGCCGGGGACAACAATGCGCGTGTTTGGTGGCATCTGATCAAAGATACAGGAGGAGCCGGTGCGCCGATCAACAGGCGTTGTCTTCGCGGTCGTTGCGAGCCTGCTCGTGGTGGCCTGCGGAAGCAGCACCACCAGCCCAAGCCCCGCCAGCAGTCAGGGAGCTTCATCGGCTCCCGCAGCGTCCCAGCCAGCGGGATCTGAGCCCGCCCCGTCCTCCGCGTCGGGCGGCGGCGGCGGCGATCTCATCTTCGGCGGCAACCAGGAGCCCGCCGGCCTCGACCCGTATTCGGCCATCACGGTCGATGCTCTCCAGGTCACGGGCCAGATCTACGAGACGCTCCTGAACATCCCGCAGGGCCAGCTGACCCCAGTCGCGGGCATCGCGACCTCGTGGGAGAACAACGCGGACTTCACGTCGTTCACGTTCAAGCTCCGCGATGGCATGAAGTTCCAGAACGGTGACCCGCTCGACGCCGCCGCGGTAGCGGCCCACTTCGACCGCCTCAAGAACGACTCGGCGACACCGAGCACCGTCATGGCGGCGCTCAAGCTCGTCTATACGGGTGCGACCGTGGTCGATCCGCTGACCGTGACGCTGAACTTCAGCAAGCCGCAGACGGCCATGTATCTGACGCTGGCCGATCCGGGCTCGGCCATCACCGACGCCAAGTATGTCCAGTCGGTCGGTGCGGATGCACCACGCATGCCGATGGGCAGCGGTCCCTTCAAGTTCGTCAAGTGGACGCAGGGGGTCGAGATCGACCTCGCCAAGAACCCGGATTGGACCTGGGGCAACCCCGACGTCATGGGCACGGCCGGCCCTGCCAAGCTCGACACCCTCACGTTCAAGTACCTCAATGACCCCCAGACCCGCACCGCCGCCGTCGAGGCCGGTGACGTCCAGTTCATCGATCTGGTCCCGTTCCAGAACCTCGGCAGCCTGCGCACGAACGACAAGCTGACGACCCTGGGCATCCCGTTGCCGGGCCTGCCGCAGGGCAACTGGATGAACACGCAGATCGCGCCGTTCGACGACCTGGCCGTCCGCCAAGCGGCCGAATACGCGGTCGATCGCAGCGCGATCATCAGCACCGTCTACTTCGACCTGGTCAAGCCCGCCTACGGACCGCTGACCCCGGACTTCCCGGACTATGACCCGGCGGTCGAGACGATGTATCCATTCAACCCCGACAAGGCCAAGTCCCTGCTCGACGGCGCCGGCTGGGTGCCGGACGCAACCACGGGACTCCGCATGAAGGACGGCAAGTCGCTGACCGTCCGCATCCTCGAGAACCGCGGATGGAATGACTGGGTGACCGTCCTCCAGGACCAGCTGCGCAACGTCGGCTTCGACGCACAGGTGGTCACCGAAGAGGGCGGCGGGTACTACGCCGCCGCTGGCTCCCAGAAGTACGAGATGCCGGCGATGGGTAGCATCGACACCAACCCGGTCCAGGTCATGTCCTACTCGACCGCCGCAAACCTCGCGGGTGGCGTGAACGGCTTCGGCCAGGATCCGAAGATCGAGAAGATGTACACCGATGCCCTTGGTGAGATCGATCCTGCAAAGCGGACTGCCCTCATCAAGGAGTGGCAGGATTACGTGATGCAGCAGGCCTACTGGGTGTCCATCTTCGAGTTCCAGTTCTTCTCGGCCTTCGACAAGAACGTTCAGGGCTTGAAAGTCGATGGCACCGGCTTCTACAAGTACTTCGCGAACGTGACCATGAACTAGGCTGGGATCGTCCAGCTCCGAACGTAGTCCTCGTCGCAGGCGCAGCGCCGCTGCGCCTGCGACGTTTCTCAGGGGAGTCCGCGGTTGGCTCTGTACGTCCTGAAGCGCATCCTCCTGACGATTCCGGTCCTGTTTGCGACCGCCCTGCTCATCTTCTTCATCTTCCAGCTGATCCCGGGTGACGTGGTCCAGGCGTCGATGACGCAGAAGCTCATGACCCTGGAACAGCAGAACCAGATGCGAGAGGCACTCGGGCTCAACAAGCCCGTCCTGGAGCGGGCCGCGACCTACGCCGTCGCCTTGCTCCACGGGGACATGGGTCGGTCGTTTCGGACGGGCCAGCCCGTGCTGGACCTGCTCATGAGCCAGCTGCCGTACACCCTGATCCTGATCACGGCATCTTTGTTCGTGGCCGTGCTCATCGGCATACCCCTCGGCCTCGCGGCCGCACTCAAGCGCAACTCGGCGGTGGACTCGGGCGCGATGACCCTTGCCGTCCTCGGCGCGTCGATCCCACAGTACTGGCTCGGCCTCGTGATGATCCTGGTCGTCGCGGTGAACCTCAAGTGGCTACCCGCGACTGGATCGGAAGGCATATCGACGCTGATCCTGCCCGCCCTGGCGCTCGGGATCGCCGAAATGGCGATCATCGCCCGCCTGACCCGATCGGAGATGGTCGAGGTCCTCCAGTCGGACTATGTCCGGACCGCGGAGGCAAAGGGTCTCGGCCGGCGGGCCGTGGTGATGGGCCATGCCTTCCGCAACTCGCTCGTCCCCATCGTGACCATGCTGGGCCTCCAGGTCGGAGCTCTGCTCGGTGGCGCGGTCGTGATCGAGGTCGTCTTCGCGCGGCCCGGGCTCGGGACCGTCGTCGTGCAGTCGATCCTCAAGCGCGACATCCCGGTCATCCAGGGCGGCATCCTGCTCATCGCCGCCATCTTCGTGATCGTCAACCTCATCGTCGACATCTCATACAGCTTCCTTGATCCGCGCATCCGGACCGGCGAGGGTTCATAGGTGGCGACCGCGGAGCTCGAGCTTGACGGTGCCGCGCCGGCGGTCGAAGAGCCCGAGGCACCGATCCGGGTCTTCTTCCGACGCCTGATGCGGCACCGGTCGGGCCAGGTCGGCCTGATCGGGGTGCTCCTGATCTTCGCCATCGCGCTGGTCGGACCGTTCTTCCTGCACAGCAGCCCGACCGCGGTGGTCGTCGGCCAGAAGCTCATCGGACCGTCCTTCGCGTTCCCGTTCGGCACCGACCAGCTGGGACGCGACGTCCTGACCCGGGTCGTCTACGGCGCCCAGCTGTCGCTCACCCTGGGCCTCGTCCCGGTCATCATCGCGTCCTGCATCGGCGTGCCCATCGGCGTCCTGGTTGGATACGCCCCCCGGGTGGACCTGATCCTCATGCGGGTGCTCGACGTCTGGATGGCGATCCCGGCCCTCGTCTTCGCTCTCGCGGTCATCGCCATCCTGGGCCCGGGCCTCAACAACGTGATGCTCGCCCTGGGCATCGCCTGGATCCCGTACTACACCCGGATGGCGCGTGGCAACGTCAAACGAGCCAAGGGGAACGGTTACGTCGAATACGCCATCGCCGCCGGCGCGACCGACTTCAGGATCATGTTCGTCCACCTCCTCCAGAGCGTCGCCGCGCCGGTCATCGTCATGGTCACGATCGGGATCGGCGACGCGATCCTGTCGGGCTCGGCGCTCAGCTTCATCGGCCTGGGCGCACCACCGCCGACCCCGGAATGGGGCGCCATCCTGCGCGACGGACGCGAGTTCTTCCGGATCGCATGGTGGATCAGCGTCTTCCCGGGCCTCGCCATCGTGTTCACCGTCGTGTCGTTCAACCTCCTCGGCGACGCGCTACGTGACACCCTCGACCCGCGGGTCCGCCGGGGCGGCTGACGATGGACGCACGCGACACGCACGCATCGCCGGTGCGCTGGTCCGACATGTCCTGGCCGCAGATCGATGCGCTCGACCGTGAGCGGACCGTCCTCCTGCTCCCGACCGGCGCGATCGAACAGCACGGTCGGCATCTCCCGGTGGACACCGACATCCACGACTCGCTCGAGTTGTCGATTCGGGCCGCGGCCGCAACGGCGTCGACCATCCCGGCGGTCGTGTTGCCACCGGTCTGGTGGGGCATGTCGCCCCATCACATGGGCTATCCCGGGACCATCAGCCTGCCGCTGGAGACGTATTCGGTGCTCCTGCGGGATATCTGCGCGGCGGTCGCGCGGCACGGGTTCCGCCGCGTGCTCATCGTCAACGGGCATGGCGGCAACGTCGGCATCCTGTCGGCCACGGTGATGCGGATCACCGAGGAGCTGGGGCTGTTCGTCGGTGAGGTGTCCTATTGGCACCTGATCGTCTCGCAGCTCCGCGACATCGGCACGAGCCAGATCGGCGGGATGGGTCACGCCTGCGAGATGGAGACATCGCTCCAGCTCCACCTGCGACCGGAGCTCGTGTCCATGGCCGACGCACGAACCGAGATCGGGCGCCCCCTGACGCCGTACAGCACCATCGACTTCCGCGCCACCGGCCCGCTGATGATCGCGTTGGATTTCCGCCGGGACTCGAGCCATGGCGTGATGGGCGACCCGACCGTCGCGACCGCGGAGAAAGGGGCCGCGATCGCCCATGCTGCGGTGGGTGAGCTCGTCGGAGCGATCAAAGCATTCGGCGCCGTCCCGCTGGACGGTCACGAGGGAACGCCGCGCCCGGCGGGACCTGCTACCGTGTCTGATACTTGATCATGAACATCCGTTCGGAGGGTTCGGGAGTGCTCGAGATCGCGGCCCACCAGGGGGACGTACTGTTCGGCGTGGCCCGTCGAGACATCACGCCCCCGGTCGGCATCTACGGCCGCTGGTGGCCGCGGGCGACGTGGGACCGGGTGACCGGGGTGCATCGGCCGCTGACCGCCACGGCCATGGTCCTCCGCAACCCCGCGGGTATGGCCGACGAGGGCGACGAGGAGATCATCGTCGCGATGGACATGTGTCTCCTGTATGCGACCGAGCAGGAGATCATGGCCACCGAGGTCCGGCGCCGGACGGGCGTCGCGGGCCAGTTCATGTGCACCTACTCGCACACTCATTCTTCGCCCCCGACCAAGCTCGATCAGGCCGGCCTGCCCGGGGGCGAGCTGATCCGGCCGTACCTCGATACGATCTCCGAACAGGTGGCTGCCGCCGTCACCGAGGCGCGCGCGGCGATCCAGCCGGCGACGATCGCGTTCGGCCGGGCAGAGAGCAAGATGGGCGGCAACCGGGACCTGTGGGACCCGGTCAGCGAGCAGTGGGTATGCGGGTTCAACCCTGATGGCGCGTTCGACCCGACCGTGCTGGTCGGTCGCGTGAGCGGGGTTGACGGCACGCTCCTCGCGACAATGGTCAACTACTCCTGTCACCCCACCACGCTGGCCTGGCAGAACTCGCTGATCAGTCCGGACTACCCGGGTGCCATGCGCGAAGTCGTCGAAGCCGCGACCGGCGTCCCGTGCATCTTCCTCCAGGGCGCATCCGGTGACACCGGCCCGCGCGACGGGTTCGTCGGTGACACGGCGGTCGCCGACCGCAACGGGCGCGAGCTGGGCTACGCGGCGCTGTCGGCGCTCGAGTCCATCCCGGCACCCAGGACACGCTTCCGCTACCAGGGACCGTCCATCTCGGGCACGACCCTGGGCCTCTGGGACCACGAACCGTTCAGCGACGAGGATAGGATCGCCGCCGCTCGCTGGCGGGTCCGGCGCTGGACGGTCCCACTCGCGTACCGGTCGGATCTGCCATCGGTCGACCAGGCATACATCGACCGCGAACGCTGGACCGCCGAGGAGGCTGTCCAGCGTGCTGCCGGTGACGAGCTGCAGGCGGCCGACTGCCGCGGCAAGGCCGAACAGGCGAACCGGCTGATCGACAAGCTCGGGCTGCTGCCGCCGGGCCCGGACTATCCGCTCCCGGTCATGGTCATGCAGACCGGGGACGTGTTCTGGGTCGCGGTCGAGGATGAGCACTACAACGTGCTGCAGCGAGCGTTGCGCGAGAGCGTCCCGGACGTCGACGTCGTCGTCATGACGCTGATGGACGGCGGCCGGGTCGCCTATCTCCCGACGGCCGACACGTACGGCAAGGGGCTCTACCAGGAGACGATCGCCGTGCTGGCCCCGGGATCGCTCGAGCGGCTGATCGACGAGGTGTCGGAGCAGCTGATGACCTGGTGGTCGGATCAGCTTGTGCCGGCGGCGTGAGAGCGCCGATCGAGGTCCGCCGCCCGATGACGCCGCGTGACGGGAGCGGCCGATGACTGACGTCCTGCAGCCGGCGCCGGACGCTCATCCGCCCGCGGGCGATGCGACGGCGACGACCACGGCGGGCCTGCGCAAGGTCCTCGAGATCCGCGATCTCACCGTCGACTTCACGACCGAGGAAGGTATCGTCCACGCCGTCGACCACGTCTCCTACGACGTCTACGCGGGCGAGACGCTTGGCGTCGTCGGGGAGTCAGGCTCCGGCAAGAGCGTCACCTGGCTCGCGGCGATGGGGCTCCTCGGGCGGACGATGGCCACGGTGACCGGTTCGGTGATGCTCGGCGGTCAGGATCTCCTGGAGCTGTCGACCAAGTCGCTCCAGCCGATCCGTGGCAGCGATATCGCGATGATCTTCCAGGATCCGAACACCTCGCTCAATCCGGTCATGACCGTCGGCGACCAGATCGACGAGACCATCCGGGCACACGGCCGGGCCTCTACCTCGACGACCGCTCGCGCCCGGACGGTCCAGCTCCTCGACCTGGTCGGGATCCCGGATGCGGCACAGCGATCACGCCAGTACCCGCACGAGTTCTCGGGCGGGATGCGCCAGCGCGCGATGATCGCCATGGCCATCGCCAACGACCCCAAGATCCTGGTCGCAGACGAGGCGACGACCGCGCTCGACGTGACGATCCAGGCGCAGGTGCTGGAGATCCTCGAGATCGCCCGCCAGGAGACGCACGCCGCGACCATCCTCATCACCCACGACCTGGGGCTGGTGGCCGAGCTCGCCGATCGGATCGTGGTGATGTACGCCGGTCGAGTGTCCGAGATCGGCGAGTGCGCGGAGATCTTCCGGATGCCGACACACCCCTATACCGAGGGATTGATGGGCAGCATCCCCGCGATGGGCGGCGAACCGCGGCGCCTCCATCCGATCCCAGGCCAGCCGCCGAGCCTGACCAATCTGCCGTCCGGCTGCGCGTTCCATCCGCGCTGTGCGCGGTCGGCCGGCCGTGCGATCTGCCGCGAGGAACGACCGCTGCCCGTCCTGGTCGCTCCGGCCCACCTGTCGGCCTGCCACTTCTGGTCCGAGATGATCGACGGCAGGCGCGCTCCGCAGGCCGAGACCGCCGATGCGTGAGACGACGGACGACGCGGGCGGCGCCGCGACCCCCGCGACCGTGTCTGCCAGCGCGACGACCCCGACCGCTGTGCCGGCGGAGCCGCTCCTTCGGATCGAGCACCTGGTCGTCCACTACGGGGCCGGCGGCGGACCCTTTAACCGCTCGAGCCGGCGCATCCACGCAGTGGAGGGCGTCTCGCTCACCCTGTCCGCGGGCGAGACCGTCGGCCTCGTCGGCGAATCAGGCTGCGGCAAGTCGACCACGGCGAGAGCCGTCGTCCGACTCATCGAGCCAACGGCCGGGCGGATCGTGGTCGGCGATGTCGACGTGACCCATCTCGGCCGGAAGGCCCTGCGCCCGCTGCGGCGCGAGCTCCAGATGGTCTTCCAAGATCCTTACGGGTCGTTGAACCCGCGGCTGCCGATCTCGGAGATCATCGCCGAGCCGCTCAAGATCCACGGCCGGTTCCAGAAGAGGACTGGGCGGGCACGGGTCGACGAGGTCATGTCACTGGTCGGGCTGACGTCCGAATACGGCAAGCGCTACCCGCACCAATTGTCGGGGGGGCAGCGTCAGCGCGTCGGGATCGCACGGGCACTCGCGCTGGATCCGAAGATCCTGATCCTCGACGAGCCCGTGTCAGCCCTCGACGTGTCGATCCAGGCTCAGGTCATCAACCTGCTCGAGGATATCCAGGCCAGGCTCGGCATCGCCTTCCTGTTCATCGCTCACAACCTGTCGGTCGTCCGCCAGATCTCGGATCGGGTCGTCGTCATGTACCTCGGCAAGGTCATGGAGATGGGCGGCCGCAGCCAGGTCTACGCGCACCCGGCGCATCCGTACACGAGGGCACTGCTGTCCGCCGCGCCGATCGCCGACCCGGCCGCCAAGGGCAAGCGGCAGCGGATCACGCTCAAGGGCGACGTGCCGAGCCCGGCCGATCCGCCGAGCGGGTGCGTCTTCCACACGCGCTGCTGGCTGCGCGAGCAGCTCGACAACCCGGCCCGATGCGTGACCGAGGTCCCACAGCTCGTGGACGTGGCGGGGACGGGCCAGTCCGTGGCCTGCCACTTCACCGAACACACCGGCGACGCCATCCGCCCCGCCGCGCCGCCTTCGACGACGCTCGGCACGGTGACCGAGCCGGCGTCCGCGTCGGCGCCCGTGCAGTAGGGGATCGCCCCGGGTTCGCCCGTCCCGCCGTCGGCCACTGCCTACTGGCCGTCCTCGAGCCAGGCGATCGTCGCGCCGACGGGGACCTCCTGGCCCGCCCCATGGACGATCTCGACCAGCTCGCCCCCGACTGCCGCCTCCATCTCGACGGTCGTCTTGTCGGTCTCGATCTCTGCGATCGCATCGCCCCGGGCGATGGTGTCGCCGACCGCCTTCAACCAGCCGCCGATCGTGCCGGTCTCCATGTCGTAGCCGAGCTTTGGCATCTCGATCGCGATCCGGGTCATGCGTGCCTCCAGTCGCAGCCGCTGGCGCCGTCCAGGACATCGACCACACGGACGCGCATCCACCGACATGATACCGTTGGATGCGATCATTGATCACGATAGATGGGGCTCGGCCGATGACCGATCGACTCGCCTGGTACCGGATGCTTGTTCGCATCCGCCTCTTCGAGGACAAGGTCCAGGAGCTGTTCCAGGCGGGTCTGATCCAGGGCACGACGCACCTGTGTCAGGGACAGGAGGCGGTGTCCGTCGGCGCCATCGCGGCCATGCACCCGGGCGACGTCCAAACCAACACATATCGCGGCCACGGCGAGGCCCTGGCGCTCGGCATGGCGCCCGAGACGGCGTTCGCCGAGCTGATGGGTCGCTCGACGGGAGGCTCGGGCGGCGTCGGCGGGTCGATGCACCTGATCGACTTCAGCAAGGGCAACATCGGTGCCAATGCCATCGTCGGTGCAGGCCTGCCGATCGCCGTCGGGGCCGCCGTCGCGTTCCAGATGCAGCACAAGCCGAACGTGGCGCTGGCATTCTTCGGCGATGGAGCGACGAACATCGGCACGTTCCACGAGGCGCTCAACATGGCGGCCATCTGGTCGGCGCCGGTCGTGTTCATCGTCGCAAACAACCTGTACGGCGAGTACAGCCCGCTGCGGACGACGACCCCGCTCGATGACCTGGCCCGGCGCGCGGACCCATATGGGATGCCCGGGATCATCGTCGATGGTCAGGACGTCGACGCCGTAAATGCCGCTACCGCCGAGGCAGTAGAACGGGCGCGCGGCGGTGACGGCCCGAGCCTCCTCGAGATGAAGACCTATCGCTATCGCGGCCACTCGCGCTCGGACCCGGCCAAGTACCGGCCGGCCGGCGAGCTCGACGCCTGGAGGGCGCGCGATCCGATCGAGATCCTCGGAGCCCGCCTGGTCGATGATGGCGAGATCGCGTCCGGCGACCCGCCCGCGATCCGGCAGGAGATCCAGGCCGAGATCGACGCCGCGGCCGAGCGTGCCGCGGCCGCTCCATATCCGACCCTCGAGGAGACCCGTCCATATGTCTACGCCGACTGAGGCCATCTCGCCGGCAGTGGGCGACGTCGCGAGCGTCCTGACCTACCGTGAGGCGATCACGGCCGCGCTCGATGATGCGATGGCGGCCGACGACGCAGTCCTCCTGATGGGCGAGGACGTCGGCGCCGATGGAGGCGTGTTCAAGACGAACGGTGGCCTGATCGAGAAATACGGCCCGGGACGGGTCAGGAATACGCCGATCTGCGAGAACGGATTCTTAGGGGTCGCGCTCGGGATGAGCCTGCTCGGCATGCGCCCGGTGGTCGAGATCATGTTTGCGGACTTCCTGCCGAGCGGTGGCGATGCGATCGTCAACCAGCTCCCGAAGTACCGCTTCATGTCGGGCGGGCAGACGACGGTGCCGGTCACGGTCCGGGTCATCGGCGGAGCGACAGGACGGTTCGGCACGCAGCACAGCGCGACCGGCGAGAGCTGGTTCATGCATCTGCCCGGCCTTCGTGTCGTGACTGCGGGCTCGCCGGGCTCGGCTTACAGCCTGCTGCGTGCGGCCGTCGCGCACCCGAACCCGATCCTCTTCTACGAGCATAAGGGGCTGTATGGCCGGAAGGGGCCGGTCGACCGCGGGGAGGTCGCCGAGATCGGCAAGGCTGCGGTCCTACGGAACGGTGGCGATGTCACGATCGTGGCCACCCTGCTGATGGTCGAGCGCGCGCTCGCCGCTGCCGAGCAGCTGGCCGAACAAGGCATCGAGGCGGAGGTCATCGACCTGCGCTGGCTCCGACCGCTCGACCTCCCGACCGTCCGTGCATCGGTCGAGAAGACCGCCCGGATCGTGATCGCGGAGGAGCAGGTCCATGCCGCTGGCTGGGGCGCCACGATCATCTCGGAGCTGACCATCGGAGGCGTGGCCTTGGTGAGCGCGCCCCGGCGCGTCAGTCTGCCCGACGACCTGCCGATCCCGTACACGCCGCCACTCGAGGACGAGATCATCCCCTCGGTCGAGAGGATCGTCGCCGCGGCGCGGGCGAGCGTCGGAGGATGAGCTCCGACGCAGAGACGGCGGCAGAGGCGCTCGCCGCAGGCTCGCTGGTCATCGACCGTCTCGAGACCATCGCGCTGCGGGCACCGCTCGCTCGCCGGTTCTCGGGGTCGGCATACTCGATGGTCAACCGGTGCACGATCGTCGTGCGCCTGACCACCGCCGATGGCGTGATCGCCGAGACCTATTCCGGCGACACCGACGACGAGCAGGCGCTCATCACCGCGATCATCCACGACGAGCTCGCGCCGGCGGTCCTCGGGCGGAGCGCCCGCGACCCTGAGGGCGCCTGGCGGGCGATGGAGCCCGCAACCAACAACATCCTGCGCGACCGCGGCCTGGCGCTCCAGGCGATCGCCGCGGTCGACACCGCGATCTGGGATGCGCTGGGTCGGGCGGTCGAGCAGCCGTTGTATCGGCTGTGGGGTGCGGTGACGGACGAGGTACCGATCAGCGTCATCGGCGGGTACTACCACCTCGACGCCGCCCAGACCGCCGACACCGTCCGGCGCTACATCGAGCGGGGCTTTGGCGGCATGAAGTTCAAGGTCGGCGGTCGCTCACCAGCGGAGGACGCCGCCCGGTTCAGCGTGGCGCGCGAGGCGGCCGGCCCCGACTTCGCGCTGATGGCCGACGCCAACCAGGGATACGAGCTGGCGGAGGCGGTCGAGTTCGCGCGGCGGGTCAGCGACCTCGATCTGCGCTGGTTCGAGGAACCTGTCCGCTGGACCAACGATCGACGCTGGATGCGCGACGTGCGCTACCAGGCGGGCGTGGCCGTGTGCGCCGGCCAGAGCGAGACCACCCTGCGCGGCATGCGCGACCTCGTGATGGACGGTGCCATCGACGTCTCCAACTTCGACGCGTCGTGGGCAGGTGGACCGACGATCTGGCGCAAAGCGGCCGGTCTGTGCGCCGCATTCGGTGTCCAGCTCGGCCACCACGAGGAGCCACAGGTCTCGTCGCACCTGCTGGCGAGCGTGCCCGACCACACCTTCACCGAATGCTTCGACGAGGAGCGCGATCCCTTCTTCTGGCGCCTGACTGACATGTCTACCAGGATCGCTGGTGGGCGTTATCGCTTGCCGGACCGCCCTGGCTTCGGAATCGCCCTGGACTGGGACTACGTCAGGGCGAACACTGTCGAGATGCGCACCAGCAGCCGGTGAACGTACCCGCGCCCGATCTTGGCCGATTCTCCGGACCTGGGCTATCGTCGCGGCGTGAGCGAGCCGCGCGAACCCGCCACTCCCGCCGCTGACGTCGGGCGGCTGGTCGCGGGCCGCTACCGGCTCGCGGAGCTGATCGGGGTCGGTGGGATGGCCACCGTCCACCGCGCGACCGACATCAGGTTCGACCGCACCGTCGCCGTCAAGCTGCTCCGTCGCGAGGTCGTCGAGGACGCCGACATCGCGATGCGCTTCCGGCGCGAGGCCCTCGCCGCGACCGTCCTGCGCCATCCGAACATCGTCGGCTGCCTCGAGACCGGTACCGACGACGGCCAGCCGTTCCTGGTCATGGAGCTGATCGAGGGCGAGGATCTTGCCGGACGCCTGCGACGCGTCGGCCGGCTCACCCCGAGCGACGCGACCAGGATCGGGCTGGACGTCGCTCGCGCCCTCGGCGTCGCGCATATCCGCGGCATCGTCCACCGCGACGTGAAACCCGGCAACATCCTGCTGGCACGCGACGGACGCGCGATGGTCACCGACTTCGGGATCGCCCGGCTGTCGGCGGACGCCGAAGGGGCCGTGCCCGGGACCACGCTCGGCTCGGTCCACTACTTCAGCCCGGAACAGGCCACGGGCGAGACGACGACCGCGGCATCGGACGTCTACAGCCTCGGGCTGGTGCTGTACGAATCGCTGACCGGCCGGCGGGCCTGGAGCGGCGAGACGACCGCGAGGCTCGCGGCAGCTCGGATCGGCGCCCCGGCGCCGCACCCGCGCGATGTCACTCCCGAGGTGCCGCTGGAGCTCGATTCGATCGTCGCCCATGCCCTCGACCCGGAGCCGACGCGCCGCTACCCGAACGGTCAGGCGTTCGCGAGTGCGCTCGAGTCGGCCCTGGCCCACGTTGATGGGGCGAGCCCGACGGTCGCGACCGATTCGGCCGCGCTGGCCGCGGCGGCGGCAGCCGCGGCGGCGGCTCTCGCCCACGGAGTGCCGACGCCGGTCGGGGCGGCTCCGCCGATGCCCGGCCTGGTCGCGCCGCTGCGACCGGCTGGCGTCGGGTCCGGTGCGGCTGCTTCAGCGTCGGTCGGGCTGGACACGGTGCGCCGCGCGTCACCGGTCATCGCGGCGCCGCTGATGGTGCTGACGGTCGTCGTCGGGATCGTCGCCGCGGCATTGCTTCTGGCAGCGTTGCCCGGCGGCGGACCGAGCGGGGTCGCGTTCGCCAGCCCGACGCCCCGCCCGACGGCGCGTCCGACTGCCCGTCCGACGGCGCGCCCGACGCCGACCCCCGTCGTGAGACCGACGGCACTCGCCAAGCCCGCCTCGACCCCGACCCGGACGTCCGGCCCGAAGCCGCCCAGCCCCGGGATGCTCGACGCCTGCGAGCCGTTCTTCGGCGTTCCCTGCGGCCTCGATGCGGGGACCTACGAGCCGAGCCATTTCGTTCCGGCCATCCGGTTCAAGATCGGTCGTGGCTGGTCGGTCACTGATTCGCGCTCCGACGTGCTCGCTCTTGCCCGCGACGAGGGCCGTCTGACGATCGCCAGTCGGATCGCCACCATCTACCCGTCCGGCGATCCAGCCGACGCCCCGACGACCGCGCGCCTTCTGGTCGAGGCCTTCATCGACACCGATGGCGTCGCCGCCGGCAAGCCGACGGATCGGAAGATCGACAAGCACACGGCCACCACGATCGACTTGTCACCGACCGGGCGCGAGCGGGTCGCCCTGTTCGGGAACGGCTCGGAGACGTTCTTCCTCGAACCCAACGGGACGACCCGGATCGTGGTCATCGACAGCGACGCAGGCCCGCTGGTGATCGCCATGGAAGCGTCGCCCGACCGACAGCCGAGCGCCATCATCAAGATCGGGACGGCCGTCGCCACGAGCATCCGTTTCCGCTGACGTACCTCCCGGCTGACCGGCCCGATCGGGGCCGGGTACCCTTGACCTGCCCATGAGTCTCATCGCCCTGCAGAACCTGACGAAGCGCTACCCGCGCGGCGTCACCGCCCTCGACGGCCTGACCCTCGACCTCGAGCCCGGCATCATCGGGCTGGTCGGCGCGAACGGCGCGGGCAAGAGCACGCTCATCAAGATCCTGCTCGGGCTGCTGCCGCCGACCTCGGGCGACGCGTCGGTGATGGACCTCGACGTGCGAACGAAGGGCACGACCATCCGTCAGTTCGTCGGCTACATGCCCGAGTACGACTGCCTGCCGCCCGACACGTCGGCGACCGATTTCGTCAGCCACATGGCCCGCATGTCCGGACTGCCGAGCGCCTCGGCGCGCGAGCGCACGGCCGAGGTGCTGCGCCATGTCGGCCTGTACGAGGAGCGCTACCGGGCGATGGGCGGCTACTCGACCGGGATGAAGCAACGGGTCAAGCTCGCCCAGGCGCTCGTCCACGGCCCGAGGCTGCTACTGCTCGACGAACCGACCAACGGACTCGACCCGGCGGGCCGCGAGGAGATGCTCGGGCTCGTCCGTCGGACCGGGACCGAGTTCGGGATCGCGGTGATCGTCGCCAGCCACCTTCTCGGCGAGATCGAGCGGGTGTGCGACTTCCTGGTGGCCATCGATGCCGGCCGGCTGCTCCGCGCCGCGCCGCTGGGTGCCTTCACCGAACGGACCGGTGTCCTCGCGGTCGAGGTCGAGGAGGGCGAGTCGACGCTCGCGGCTGCGCTGTCGGCGCGTGGGCTGCAGGCCGTCGCGGACGGTCGGACCGTCCTGCTCGCGGTGAGCGAGGACGCCCAGTACGACATCGTCCGCGATGCCGTCGCCGACCTGTCCCTCCGCCTGGTGCGACTGGAGCAGCGACGCCAGAGCCTCGAGGACCTGTTCCGCGACGCGCCGGTCGCCCCCGCGACCGCCGGCCTGCCGGCCGCCGACCAGCCACCCGCCGACGGGGGCACGCCCGCGTGACGGACAGCACCTCGCAGCCGTCCGGCGGCGCCCCGACCTCGGCACGGGGGCCGGGCGGCAGCATCTACGACCTGGGCTACCAGGCATACCTCGGTCCGCGTCTCGGTCGGCGGAGCGCCGTCGTCGCGTTGTTCGCGCAGACCGTCCGGTCGAGCTTCGGGATCGGTCGTGGAGGACGGGCCAAGGTCGCGCCGTTCACGCTCTGGGTGCTCTACCTCCTGCCGGCCGTGCTGGCGGTCGGTTTCGTGGCGTTGTCGACCCAGGCGGGGGGCGGCGCGCTGGCCGATGCCTCGCCGATCCGCTATGAGAACTACCACGGTCTGCTGTCGATCTTCATCGCGCTGTTCTGTGCCGCGCAGGCTCCCGAGCTGTTCGGACGGGACCAGCGCTACGGCGTCCTGCCGCTCTACTTCTCGCGCGTCCTGACCCGCACCGACTACGCGCTGGCCAAGGTCGGCGGCCTGATGGCGGCCGTCTTCGTGGTCGAGGTCTCGCCCTACGTCGTGCTGTTCGTCGGGCGGGTGCTGGTCGCTCCGGACCCGATCGCCGGGTTGTCCAACGAGCTCCCGCAGGTCCCGCACTTCGTGCTCCAGGCGGCGCTGGTCGCGGGTCTGCTGAGCGCGCTGGCAAGCCTGATCGCGGCCTGGACCCCGCGCCGTGCCTACGCGACCGCGGCCATCATCGCGGTCTTCATCATCCCGCCGATCATCGTCGCCCTCATCGGCGGCCTGACCAACCAGGACCTTGCCCGCGCCGTCATCCTGTTCAGCCCGGTCGACGTGCTCGACGGCACCAACGCCGCGATCTTCGGCTCCATCCCCGACAGCCCCGTCGTCGCGTCGCTCGACCTCCCGGGCTGGCTGTACGTTGCGGCAGCCGCGGTCGAGATCGCCGTCGCCGTCGGGCTGACCGTCCGGCGCTACCTGCGGATCGCGGCATGACCGACCCGAGCGGCGCGAACACGCCTCCGATCGGCGTTCCCCAGGCCGCCCCGCCGCCGACACCGCGCCCGACGGCCGCCCTCGAGGTGGATCACGTCTCACGCTGGTACGGCAACGTCGTCGCCGTCAACGACATCTCGTTCGCGCTCGGTGCCGGTGTGACGGGCCTGCTCGGCCCCAACGGCGCCGGCAAATCCACGCTGCTCCACCTCATGGCAGGGCTCCTCGCGCCGTCCGCGGGCCGGGTCCTGGTCGGCGGGGAGTCGGCCTGGCGGCGGCCCGCGATGTACCGCCAGATCGGGCTCGTACCCGAGCGCGAGGCGGTCCATCCGTACCTGACCGGGCTCGGCTTCGCCCGGTTCAACGCGCGTCTCCAGGGCGTCCCCGATCCCGACGCGGCGGCCGCCCGGGCGATCGCAGCGGTCGACCTGACCGAGGCCGCGGAACGCCCGATCGGCACCTACTCGAAGGGGATGCGCCAGCGGGCCAAGCTGGCCGGCGCGCTCGTCCACGACCCGCGCGTCCTGCTCCTCGACGAGCCGTTCAACGGCCTCGATCCGCGCCAGCGGCTGCACATGATGGCCCTGCTGCGCTCGATGGCGGCCGAGGGCCGAACGATCCTCTTCTCGTCGCACATCCTCGAGGAGGTCGAGCGGGTCGCCGATTCGGTCCTGGTGGTCTATGCCGGACGGCTGGCCGCTGCCGGCGACTTCCGCTCCATCCGGCGGTTGATGACCGACCGGCCCCACACGTTCACGGTCGTCTCGTCCGATGACCGGCGTCTCGGATCGGCGTTGCTCGCGGACCCGTCCGTGTTCGGCGCCGAGCTGGTCGGGGGCCGGCTGGCCATCCGGACCGCCGATTACGACGGATTCACGCGGGCCCTGCCACAGGTCGCACGAGCCAACGCCGTGACCCTGTTCGAGGTCGCGCCGACCGACGATTCGCTCGAGAGCGTGTTCAGCTACCTGGTCCGCCGGTGAGCGTCGTCGCCCCGATCGTCGATGTCACGCTGCGCGGGCTGCTGAGCCGGCGGCGGATGATCCTGCTCATCCTGCTGGTCGGGCTCCCAGTGCTGATCGGGTTGCTGGTCCGTGTCAGCGGCGGGCGTCCGGATGCCGACCGTGTCCTCGACACCCTGGTCGTCCGAACGGTCATGCCGCTCGTCGCGTTGATCATCGGCACGGCCGCGATCGGCTCGGAGATCGAGGACGGGACCGCGGTCTACCTGATGATCAAGCCGATCGCGCGCTGGAAGATCGTCCTCGCCAAGATGCTGGTGGCTGTCGGGCTGACCGCAGTCCTCGTGATCCCGTCGATCGTCATCGCGGGGCTCCTGCTCGGGAGCGGAAACGACCCGACGACGGCGGTCGTCGGCTACTCGGTCGCCTGTCTGGTCGGCGGCAGTGCCTACGCCGCGGCATTCCTGACCCTCAGCATCTTCACGTCGCGGGCCTTGCTGGTGGGTCTCGGCTACGTGCTCATCTGGGAGGGCGTGCTGTCCGGGATCCTCGAGGGAACCAAGTTCCTGTCGATCCGCCAGGCCACGCTGGGGCTCGCCTCGGCTCTCGGTGTGGACGTGCCGGGCAGCACCCCCCTGGCGCCCGGGGTCTGCGTGCTCGTGCTCGGCGTCGTGCTCGTCGGAGCGTTCCTGCTCGGGACCTGGAAGCTCGCTCGGTTCGAGATCCGCGGGGGCGACTGACCGCCGATCCCGGCCACGCTTGACCTCATCTGGCCGGTTGGGTAGAGTCCGGGTGACAAGCGACCTTGCATAGCGAGGTCATGCCCCCTTGATACGGAGGTCCCGCGGCTGATGGATGTCGGAGCGTTCACGAGTGGCCTGCTGACCGGTCTGCGCGAGGGTGTCGAGGCCGCGCTGATCGTCGCCATCATCTGCGCCTACCTGGCCAAGACGGGGAACGCGCGGTTCTTCCCGAACGTGTTCCTGGGTGCCGGGCTCGCCGTCGTGCTCAGTGCTGTGCTCGGGCTCGCGCTGTACGCCACCGTCGGGTCGTTCCAGGAGCCCTACGAGCAGCTGTTCGAGGCAGCCACCCTGCTGGTCGCCGCCGGGGTCGTGACCTGGATGCTGTTCTGGATGCGGCGCCAGGCTGCCAGCGTGCGGGGCGAGCTCCAATCGAAGGTCGATCGAGCGATCGACGGCGGGTCCGTCGCGGCGCTGGTGATCCTGGCCTTCGTGGCGGTGATCCGCGAGGGGATCGAGACCGCCCTGTTCCTGACCGGTCAGGCGGCCTCGGCCGATCAGGGCGCGATCTGGGTGCTGGTCGGAGCGCTCATCGGACTCGGCATCGCCGGCCTTCTCGGGATCGGCTTCTACCACGGCTCGCGCCGGCTGAACCTCGCCATCTTCTTCCGCTGGACCGGGATCGCCCTCGTGTTCATCGCCGGCGGCCTGGTCGCCAAGGCGATCCACGAGTTGATCGAGATCAACGTCATCAACATCGGGACCCAGACGCTGTTCGATCTGAGCGCGGTCCTGCCGCACGAGGAGGATGGCGGCAGCATCCTCGGCCAGTTCCTGCACGCACTGTTCGGCTACACCTCGACGCCGGAGGTCATCACCTTCGTCGCGTGGCTGACCTACGTCGTGGTCGTGCTGACGCTCTTCCTGCGTCCGGTCAAGCGGGTCCCGCGACCTGCGACCGAGCCGGTTCCGGCGACCGCCATCAAGGGCTGACGGCCGGGGTCAGAAGGGCAGGATCCCACCGAGGTCGGGGAGCGACCCACTCAGCCCGAACAGGAAGATCGTTCCGACGAACAGGCTGAACAGGCCGGCCACCGCGCCGATCGCGACGTAGAGCCGCTCCCGGGCCTGGCTCGACACGAAGCTGGCCGAGCTGATCAGCACGATCACCAGGTTCGACAGCAGCAGCCCGACGACGAAGGCGAACAGCATCGGGATGCCCAGGCCGGCGCTCGAGGCGCCGCCGACGGCTGCGATCAGGAGCACCTGGGTCCCTGTCTCCGCGCCGATGCCGTGGATCATTCCGACCCCGAACGAGGTCCGTGCGCCGTACGAGCTCATCTCGAGCGGCTCGACGTGCTCGTGGCCGTGCAGGCGGGCCTGGAGTCGGCGCCAGCCGTAGCGGATCGTGTCGAACACGAGCATCCAGCGGCTGCGCAGCCGGAAGCGTTCGCCCGCCCGCGCGTAGCGATAGATCGAGTACATGACCCAGACGCCGAGGGCGACCAGAGTGAACCCCACGATCCGGCCCATCAACGGGTCGAGCCAGTCGGGCAGGATCGCGCCGAAGGCGATGGCGGCCAGGCCGAGCACGATGACGACGAGCCCGTGACCGAGCGCATACAGCGAGCCGAGACGGATGGCGTCGGCCTGACCGGACAGGAAGCGCGTCCGGCCGACCGTCGGTCGCAGCGCGAGTGCCGGCGCGAGAGTCGCACCGCCCGGCCCGGCGTCATGTGCCCGCATCTCGGGATCACCACCGTGGCCGTGGGCGTGACCGGCCATGTCGCGATGCTGGCCCGCGTGGGCCGCATCGCCCATGCCGGCCGCGGCGGTCGTGCTGGTGATATCGGTGATCGCCGCGATGTGGTCCCAATCGATCCCGTGCCGGACGCCCAGCAAGAGGGCGGTCAGCAGCAGGCCGAGGTCGGCGGCGGGAGCGATGGCGGCGGTGGCACCGATCAGGTCGAACAACGTGGGCTCCTCGCTGGGATCGGGCTCATGAGGGTACCCGACCCGCCTCGATATCGCAACGGGTCGCATTTGTACCCTGTTGCACCCGTCGACTATCCTTTCGCGCGATGACCGCTTCTGGATCGATCGATGCGCCGGCGTCCGTCGCCTGGGCCGACGTCCGGGACCGGCTGCACGCGCGCGGCCTCCGCTGGACGCCGCAACGTCGGGTGCTGATCGACGTCCTGGCTCGAACCGACGGTCACGTCACCGGCGCCGAGCTCGTCGAACGGTGCCGCGCGGTCGACCCGGGGACGATCCCGTCGACCGTCTACCGAACGCTCGACGTTCTCGAAGAGCTGGGACTGTTGAGCCACAGCCACGCCGCCGACGGGCGCGAGGAGTTCCACGTCCTGCCGACCGCGGCCCACGGACATCTCCACTGCATCGGCTGCGGGACCACCTGGGAGATCGACGCCGACGAGGCCGGAGCGCTGGTCGCTTCGCTCGAGCGGCGACGCGCGTTCGCGGTCGATCTCAGCCATCTGTCCATCTCCGGCCGGTGCGCCGACTGCGCCGCCGCCCTTGGCGGATGAGCGACGCAGAAGGCGGCGCGGACGGAGGCGCGGAAGGCGGCGCGGACGGGAGCGCGGACAGCCGCCGCAGCATGGACAGCGGCGCGGACGAGGCGCCGCCGCGTGGACAGCGGCATGGACAGCGGCCGCCGCGTGGACAGCGGCGCGGACAGCCGCCACGGCGGTGGTGACCGGCGGTCACCGATCGGGGCACAAAGGGTGGTCCGCGCCGACGGCCGCCCCGGCGCTGGTGACCGGCGGTCACCGATCCCAGCTGCCAGCGTGGTCGGAGCCGACGCTCGCCGCCGCGTGGTGACCGGCGGTCACCGATCGCGGCCGGATGGAGCCGGCCAGCGACCCGAACCGGCCTCGCGGTGACCCGTGGTCACCGATCGCGCCCTCAGCGGTGTCCGTCGCCGTGCCAGGGCCCGATATCGGTGACCGTTGGTCACCAGCGGGCTGCCGCCGAGGCCGGCGGGGAGCCTTCGCGCCAAAATCGGTGACCGTGGGTCACCAGCGGGCTGCCGCCGAGGCCGGCGGGGACCCTTCGCGCCAGAATCGGTGACCGTGGGTCACCACGTTCCGCCCGGGCTGAGCCGTGCGGCACGTGCCACATCCGGCCCAGGCCGAGCCGCACAGCATCCGCGCCACGAACAGCCCGATCGCAACGACCGCCGCGCAGCCACGACCGCCGCGCAGCCGCGGACCGCCCTGCAGTAACGGACCGCCCCGACGCCGCGGACCGCCCCGTCGTCACTCCCCGGTCGGCACGCCCACCACGTTGAACCCGCCGTCGACGTAGAGCACTTCGCCCGTCACCGCACTCGACAGGTCCGACGCGAGGTACAGCGCGGACCGTCCGACGTCCTCGGGCGTGATGTTGGCTCGCAACGGCGCGACGTCGGCGAAGCCGCGGTACATCCCCTTGAACCCCGCGATGCCCGCGGCCGCGAGCGTCCGTACGGGCCCTGCGCTGATCGCGTTGACGCGGATGCCGTCGGGGCCGAGGTCGGCCGCGAGGTAGCGGACGGATGCCTCGAGTGCGGCCTTCGCGACCCCCATCACGTTGTAGTTGGCGACAACCTTCTCGGCGCCGTAGTAGGTCAGCGTGATGATCGAGGACCCACGACGAAGCTGCGGCCGCGCCGCATGAGCGAGGGCCACCAGTGAGTAGGCCGAGATGTCGAGCGCCAGCGCGAAGCCGTCACGGGACGTATCCACGTATGCCCCTTCGAGCTCTTCGCGCTTTGCGAACGCGAGCGCGTGGACGAGGACGTCGAGCGAGTCGTGGGTCGCGCCCCAGCGATCGAAGACGTGCCGGATCTGCTCGTCCGAGCCGACATCGCATGGCTCGATGAATGTCGCGCCGATCGACTCGGCGAGCGGCCGGACCCTCTTCTCGATCAGACCTTCGACCGATGAGAACCCGACCTCGGCGCCCGCCTCGTGGAGGGCCTGTGCGATGCCCCATGCGATCGAGTGGTCGTTGGCGACGCCGAAGATGAGCGCCGTCTTGCCGTCGAGCAGTCCCATCCCATCCTCCAGGCGTGCCATCGGTCGGCAGCCTACCATCGGCCGATGACGCGGGACGGACTCCATGACGCACTCGGCGGCGTCCGCGGGCTCATCCTCGACGCCGATGGCGTCATCGTCCTGAAGGGCGCCCCGCTGCCGGGCTCGATCGCCGCCATCGGTGCGCTCCAGGATCGCCGGATCCCGTTCCGCGTGGTCACGAACTTCTCGCAGCTCCACCGCGAGACGCTGGCCGGCTGGTTCGCCAAGGCCGGCCTCGCGATCGACCCCGGCGCGATGATCACCGCGTCGTCGGCGACGGCCGCCTACACCGCCGCCGCCCACCCGGGTCGCCCGCTGTTCGTGCTGGCCGCCGACGATGCTGCGCGAGAATTCGACGGCCAGCGCCGCCTGACCGCCGACGAGGCGGAGGCTGAGCCGGGGGGGACGGTGGGGGCGGTCGTCATCGGCGACGCGGGCGACGACCTGTCCTACCGCAACCTCGATGTCGCCTTCCGCCTCGTTCGCGGCGGCGCCGAGCTGCTGGCGATGCACCGCAATCCCTGGTGGCTGACCGACAGGGGCGAGACGCTCGATGCGGGCGGGTTCGTGGCCGGGCTCGAGTTCGCGACGGGTCAGCGTGCGCGGGTCCTGGGCAAGCCGTCGCCCGAGGTCTTCCGGCAGGCCATCGACGGGCTGCGCGGCGATCTCGGCGAGCGCCTCCCGGCGTTCAGCTTCGCGATGGTCGGTGACGACCCCCTGGCCGACGTCGCCGCGGCCCAGCGCGTCGGTCTGCGCGGGGTGCTGGTGCTGTCGGGCAAGACCAGGCGATCCGACCTCGCGACCGTCGCGCGTCGTGGGCGCGGCCCCGACGGCATCGCCGAGACGTTGGCCGATGTCGTCGCCGCGCTAGACTGACCGGACCCTTTCCGCAACCCGACCTGACACGAGGGCCCTCGACCATGACCACCGAATCGAAGCCGCGTCTCAAGATCACGTACGCGACCCTGAGCGCCGACAACGAGGACCTTCACAGCGGGTTCGAAGCGGCCGTCGCAGACGCCAAGACCAAGCTCGGCTGGCACTACAAGAACTACATCGATGGCGAGTGGCGCGACGGTGCCGACAGCTTCGAGGCGCGCTCGCCGATCGATCGCGACCTGCTGGTCGGGACGTTCGCGACCGGGACCGTCGCAGACGTCGATGCCGCGGTCGCGGCGGCGCGCACCGCCCAGCCGGCCTGGGCAGCCACGCCGTGGCGCGAGCGCCTGGCCATCGTCCGGAGGGCGGCCGAGTACATCAGCGACCATCTGATGCCGTACGCCGCCGATATGGCCATCGAGGTCGGCAAGAACCGGATCGAAGCCCTGGGCGAGGTCGAGGAATCGGCCGACCTGCTGCGCTACTACTCGCAGACGATGGAGGACAACGACGGCTACGACCACCCGATGGGCAACCTCGGCGACTCGACCGTCCACACCCGGTCGGTGCTCCGCCCGCACGGTGTCTTCGCCGTCATCAGCCCGTTCAACTTCCCGATGGCCCTCGCGACGGGTCCGACCGGCGCCGCGCTCATCGCAGGCAACACGGTCGTGCTCAAGCCGTCGAGCGCGTCGCCCCTGTCGTCGGTCAACCTGATGATGGCCTACATCGAGGCCGGCATCCCCAAGGGCGTGGTCAACATGGTCATGGGCCCCGGCGACACGGTCGGCCAGGCGCTGCAGGACCACCCGGGGATCGATGGCATCGTGTTCACCGGCTCGTACGAGGTCGGGATGCGGCTGTACCACTCGTTCTCGAAGGCGTGGCCGCGGCCGACCATCGTGGAGATGGGCGGCAAGAACCCGGCGATCGTGACCCGCAACGCCGACCTCGACGAGGCGGCCGAGGGCATCATGCGCAGCGCCTTCGGCTTCGGTGGCCAGAAGTGCTCGGCCAACTCGCGCGTCTATGTCGAGCGTCCGGTCCACGACGAGCTCGTCCGGTTGCTGGTCGAGAAGACCGAGAAGATCCAGCTCGGCGACCCGCTCGTCCGCTCGAACTGGCTCGGCCCGATCATCGACCAGCGTGCCGTCGACCGGCACCAGGCCGCGGTCGCCGAGGCGCGTCATGACGGAACGGTCTTCACCGGCGGCGAGCATCTGACCGACGGCGACCTGGCGCGCGGCTACTACGTCGAGCCGACCGTCGTGGGCGGGCTGCCGACCTCGCACCGTCTGTTCCGCGACGAGCTGTTCGCGCCGTTCACGGCGGTCGCGCCAGTCGACTCGCTCGACGAGGCGATCGGGCTGGCCAACGACAACGTGCTCGGCCTGACCGCGGGTGTCTACAGCGAGGACCCGGCCGAGGTCCAGCAGTTCCTCGACACGATCCAGACGGGTGTCCTGTACGTGAACCGGCGGGCGGGCGCGACGACGGGTGCCTGGCCGGGCATCCAGGCTTTCGGCGGCTGGAAGGGGAGCGGCTCGACGGGCAAGGCAGGGCTGTCGATGTACTACGTCGCGCAGTTCATGCGCGAGCAGTCCCGGACCATCGTCGACTAGGGCGCGCCGCGGGCGGCCGCGGGCGCGCCCCGCTCCGCCGCGCCCCGCTCCGCCGGGCTCTTAGATCCGCGTCACCCGGTCGCGGCCGGCCCGCTTGGCGGCGAGCAGTGCCGAATCGGCCGCCCGGAAGAGGCCGCGACCATCGGTCTCGTCCACCAGGCACGCCACACCGGCCGAGATCGTCAGCGGCACGAGCCGGCCGTCGACGGGATCCAGGCTCGAGGCCGCCACCGCCTCGCGGATCCGTTCGGCGGCCACGACGGCCCCGTCCCCGTCGGTTCCCGGCGCGATGACCACGAACTCCTCGCCGCCGTACCGGACGACCACATCGCCGTCACGGACCGAGCTCTTGATCGCCCGCCCGACGCGGTGCAGGACGGCATCGCCGACCGTGTGGCCGTACTCGTTGTTGACCGCCGAGAACCGGTCGAGGTCCAGGACGATCAGGCTCAGCGGCGTGACCGCCCGCCTCGCGTTGGCCATCGCGGTCTCGACCGCCTCGTCGAAGAAACGCCGGTTGAGAAGCCCGGTCAGCGGGTCGCGCAGAGCCGATTCGGCCACGCGCGCGTGCAGGTCGGCGTTCTGTAGCGCGATCGCGACCTGGGCGGTCAGCAGATCGGCGATCCCGCGCTCGAGCTCGGAGTAGGCACGCTCCGGGCCGACGCGGGTCACGAACAGGACGGCGACGACCTCGTCGCTGACCACGATCGGCAGCGCCATCGCCGCATGCGCGGTCGTTCCACCCGCCCGATCGTCGAGGAACTCGACCGGCCAGGCCGCCACCTCCTGGAGCCCGTCGATCCTGGTCCGCTCGACGATCGCCCGACCGACCATGCCGCGCGAGCCGTGGACCTCGAGGCCCATCGCGCGCGGCGGGAAGCCGACGCCGGCCTCGAGCCGGAAGACCCCGTCCTCGTTGCGCGAGAACAGCGCCACGAGGTCGGCGGCCAGCAGCTCGGCGACCGCATCGACGATCGACGCGACGATCCGTGGCCGGTCCAGGTCGGCGACCAGCGCGCGGCTGACTGCCAGAACCCGCTCGATCGCGTGCAGCCGGTCGCGCCGCTCATCGTCGAGGCGCGCCGAGCGCAGGGCGGCCGAGACCTGCTGGACGACCATCTCGGCGAGGGCGACCTGGGTCGGCCCGATCGGTCGCGCGAGCGTGCCCTCGAGGTTGACCACGCCGAGCAGCTCGCCGCTGTGGACGACCGGCACCGCGACCTCGCTCCGCACGTCGTCGCGGGCGGCGCGGTAGTCGGGATCGAGGGACACGTCCGGGACGAACTGTGTCTGCTGGGTCGCCGCGGCCCGGCCGATGATCCCCACGCCGATCTCGATCTCGTGGAACGGTGCCGGATAGCCCGCGACGCCGACCATCGTCAGCTGGTCCGATCCGAACGGCAGGTACATCGACACGAGGGTGATCTCGAACTCGCGCGCGATGTCGTCGACGACAGCCTGGATGACGGCCCGGATCGGCTGCGAGCCGTCGAACCGCGCGACGATGGCGCTCACGCGCTCGAGGATGTCGGCACGTTCGCCGCTCCGGATCGCGAGTCGCGTCGCGCGCGCCTCGGCATCGGCGGCGACCCGGACGATGACGGCCATGCCGGCCGAGGCGAGGATGATGACGATGCAGCCGACGGTGAACTCATCGGTCTGGATGCTCGCCTGGCCGGTGACCGCGACAACCTGGGCGTGCGAGACGAGGACGCCGACCGACGCGCCCACGACGATGGCCGCGGCGATCGGGTAGCCCGGGGTCATCGCCGCGTAGGCCATCGCCAGCAGGACGAGCGGGGCCGTCGGCGGCAGCTGCAGGGTCGAGATGTCGGCACCCCCGCCACCGAGGATGGCGATCCCGAGGACGGTCGGACCGATCAAAAGTCGGACCATCCGCGACCGGCCGAGGTCGGCCGCTCGCCCGGACCAGGCGACGATGCCGAACACGATGGCGGCCGGGATGGCCAACGCGACGATCCGGTCGAAGTCCCCGGTCGCCGGGTCCAGCCACATCGAGCCCGTGCCGAGGAGAGCCATGATGGCCAGGGTCAGGGCCGCCCAGCGGAGCTCCGCGACACCACGATCCCGTGGCCAGAAGGTGCGGATGATGCGGACCGCGGCGACCCGGGCGTGACCGCGCGAGCGCTCCCGACCGGGTTGGCCGGCGAGCTGGGTCGCGACGCCATTCGGGAGCGGCATGGCCATCGCGACACATCGTGGGTCGGTCGCCGCCGACTGACAGCCACCCGAGCGGGCTATGGGACGCCGCCATTCGGCTGACCCGCTCGGCTATACTCGGAACGATTATCCAACCTGCATACTCGTTATGCACTCACGCCAGAGGTGCGCCTTGTCGTCGGGTACGTCGCGGATCGCCGGGGACCGGCCCGTCCCGGACATCGTCACCGAGCTCCCCGGCCCCAGGGCGCGGGCGCACGTCGCGTTCGACGAGACCTGGACGTCGCCCAGCCTGCCGCGGGCGTATCCGATCGTGCCGATCCGTGGCGAGGGCCTGACCGTCGAGGACATCGACGGCAACCTGTTCCTGGACTTCGCCGCCGGGATCGCGGTCAACTCGACCGGCCACTCCCATCCGCAGGTCGTCGCGGCGATCAAGGAGCAGGCGGCCGAGCTGATCCACTTCTCGGCCTCGGACTTCTACCTGCCGATCTATCCGCAGGTCTGTCGCGAGCTCGCGCGCATCGCCCCGATCGACGGCCGGGTCCGGGCCTACCTGGGCAACTCCGGCACCGAGGTCGTCGAGGCGTCGATCAAGCTGGCCCGCTTCGCGACGAAGCGGCCCTACATCGTCGCCTTCCTGGGCGCATTCCACGGACGGACCTATGGCTCGGTGTCCCTCACCGCGTCGAAGGCGAAGTACCACGCCGGGTTCGGACCGTTGCTGCCGGGCATCTTCCACGCGCCGTACGGCCGGGTCGAGGACCTGCGCTGGTTCGACGAGGTCCTCTTCGACAAACTCGCGCCGGCCAACGAGGTCGCGGCGATCATCGTCGAGCCGATCCAGGGCGAGGGCGGCTACATCGTCCCCGAGGATGGCTTCCTGGAGGGCCTCCGCGCGATCTGCGACGAGCACGGCATCCTGCTCATCGCCGACGAGATCCAGTCGGGCGCCGGGCGGACCGGGAAGATGTGGGCGATCGACCATTGGGGCGTCCAGCCGGACATCCTGCTGACCGCCAAGGGCATCGCCTCGGGGATGACGCTCGGTGCGATGGTCGCTCGCGCGGACCTGCTCGAGACATGGGGACCCGGCGCCCACGGGTCGACCTACGGCGGCAACCCCGTCGCCTGCGCTGCAGCCCTGGCCACGATCGAGCTGCTCGAAGGGGGTCTCGTCGACAACGCGGCGGTCCGCGGTGAGCAGGCGCTGGCCGGCCTCCGTCCGCTCCTCGATCGGTATGACGGTCTCGTCCGCGACGTCCGCGGCAAGGGCCTCATGCTCGGCATCGAATTCGACACCGCCGAGCACGCGGAGGAGGTCCAGTGGGCCTCCTTCGAACGCGGCCTGCTCGTCCTCGAGTGTGGCAAGACATCGGTCCGGATGTCGCCCGCCCTGACCGTCAACGAGGCGGAGATGGCGACCGCGCTGCGCATCTTCGACGAAGCCGTCGCGGCGGTGGCCGGACATGGGTCCGAGGTCCTCGGCGAGGTCACCCAGGCCGGCGCGCTGCACGGTGTCGAGGCGGCCGGCTGACGTTCCGCCAGGCAGGGGAGGGATGATCCCGCGGTGGGCAGCTCCAAGGTCACCACGATGCGCGACGCCATCGCCGACCTCGTCCGTGATGGCGACTGCGTGGCGATCGAGGGCTTCACCCACCTGATCTCGTTCGCGGCCGGGCACGAGATCATCCGCCAGCGGCGACGCGACCTGACGCTCGCGCGCATGACGCCGGACCTCGTCTACGACCAGATGATCGCCGCGGGTGTCGCCTCGAAGCTCGTCTTCTCGTGGCTCGGGAACCCCGGTGTCGGCGGTCTCGGGGCGATCCGCCGTCGGATCGAGGGCGCCATCCCCGATGAGCCGCTCGCGATCGAGGAATACAGTCATTTCGGGATGGTCGGACGGTACACCGCGGGTGCCATGAACCTGCCGTTCTTCCCGCTGCGGAGCTACTTCGAGACGGACCTGCCGGCGGCCAACCCGCTCATCCGGCCGATCGCGTCGCCATACGGCGAGGAGACCGTCTACGCCGTCCCGCCGCTCCGACCGGATATCAGCATCGTCCACGCTCAGCGAGCGTCGGCCGGTGGCGACACGCAGGTCTGGGGCCTGCTCGGCTGCCAGAAGGAGGCCGCCTTCGCGGCCGAGCGGGTCATCGTCGTGGTCGAGCAGCTGGTCGACGAGGAAGTCATCCGGGCCGACCCGAACCGCACCATCATCCCTGGCCTCATCGTCGACGCGGTCGTCGTCGAGCCGTGGGGCGCGCATCCGTCCTACGTGCAGGGCGCCTACGACCGGGACAACCGGTTCTATCGCGACTGGGATGCGATCACCCGGGACGAGGCCACGACACAGGCGTGGCTGCGCGAGTGGGTCTATGAGCTCGACGGCCGAGCGGCGTACGTCGAGAAGCTCGGCCCCGAGCGGCTGGCGGAGCTCGAGCCCGGCGCGGCGCCGTCGGGGAGCGTCGACTACGGGGCCTATCGCTGATGGGACCGCAGACCGGGGAGATCCCGTGACCGACGCGGCCGGCTTCAGCCGGTCCGAGATGATGATCGTCGCGGCGGCGCGCGAGCTGGCCGGCCAGCGCGTCTGCTTCGTCGGCGTCGGTCTCCCGAACATCGCGGTCAACCTCGCCCAGCGCACCGTCGCGCCCGAGCTGGAACTCGTCTACGAAGCCGGCGTGTTCGGGGCGCGGCCGGCGCGCCTCCCGTTGTCGATCGGCGACCCGACCATCGTCACCGGCTCGACCGCGGTCGTCAGCATGCTCGAGCTGTTCGGCTATTACCTCCAGCGCGGCCTGGTCGACGTCGGCTTCCTCGGTGCGGCCCAGATCGACCGCTTCGGCAACATCAATACGACCGTCATCGGGCCATACGACCGACCCACCACCCGGCTCCCGGGGTCCGGCGGCGCGTGCGAGATCGCCATCAACGCCCGGCAGGTGTTCGTGATCATGCGCCAGTCGCCGCGCAGCTTCGTCGAGACCATCGACTTCCGGACGAGCCCCGGCAATCTTGGTGGGGCCGCGGAGGCCGAGCGCATCCGTCGCGAAGGCGGCTGGCTCGGACGAGGTCCGAGCCTCGTCGTGACCGACCTCGGCATCTACCACTTCGATGAGCGGGGCGAGATGCGGCTCGATTCGCTCCATCCGGGCGCGACGGTCGAGGCGGTCCGCGCCTCGGTCGGCTGGGACGTCGCCATCTCGACGGGACTCGCGGCGACCCCGCCGCCGAGCGACGACGAGCTGCGCCTCATCCGCGAGGAGCTCGACCCGGACGGCGCCTACACGCGGTGAGGGGCCCGGGCGGTCACGCCTTCGTGAAGTCGACCAGGAACTCGAGCGTCCCGGTGTCCGCGATCGAGATGATGAACCCGCCGATGTTTGGCGCGGTCATCCCGTAGTCGGACAAGGGGAAGGACAGCGAGCCCGCGACCTGGATCGTCCCGTCGAGGAGCTGGGCCTTGGCCGGGATGTCGACCGACTTCTTCACGCCATGGATCGTCAGGTCACCGGTCAGGGTCAGGTCGGACGCCGTCCCCGACAGGGCGGCCGCCGGGATCTCGACGGGCTTGGTCAGGGTGATCGTGGCGGTCGGATAGGTGTCGGTCTGGAGGCCCTCACGGCGGAGCCGGTCGTCGCGTTGCGGCTTGTCCGAGGTGATGGAGGTGGTGTCCACCGTCAGCGACCCCGACATCAGCGTGCTCGTCGAGCCGGATGTCTCGATGGCGATGGACCCGGTCACGGCGTCCGTGCGGCCGACCGCGTCGCTTTCGGCCGACAGCGTGGCGAGCTGTTCGCGGACGCGGTAGCCCGCGACGCTGCCGGAGCCGACGTTCCAGGTCCCGGCGACGGTCCCGTCGAAGCTCGCGGCGGCCCCGCCGGTGGCCGGGTCGCTCGACGCGGCCGGCAGGCCGAGGGCCGCCGCGCTGTCGCCACGCAACACCTGGTCGTAGAGCAGGAAGCCGCCGACGCCGATCGCGACGACGACCACGACAAGGATGATGAGGACGCGGGATCTCGGCATCGCTGGCTCCGGTTGCTGGACGGTCGACCCGTCACGGCCCACCGTCGCCACCATCCATGAGAGACGCATGAGAAGCGGTCCATCGCACTGCCCCCCGGGCAGCCGGACCGGGCAGCCCGACCGCGCGGCCGCGTAGACTCGCAGCCCATGCGCATCGTCACCGCCGCCGAGGCCGTCGCCGGGATCGCCTCAGGCCAGCAACTCTACCTGCAGTGCGCGGCTGCGACGCCATCGGTCCTGCTCGACGCGCTGGTGGCGCGGGCGGCCGACCTCGCGGACGTCAGCGTCGTCCACCTCCATTGCGAGGGACCCGGCCCGCACCTGGCGCCCGAGATGGCGCCGCACTTCCGGCATCGTGCGCTGTTCATCGGTCCCAATGCCCGCCAGGCCATCGCCGACGGCCGGGCCGACTACGTGCCGACCTTCCTGTCCGATGTGCCGCGTCTGTTCGACAGCGGCCGGCTGCCACTCGACGCGGTGTTCGTGAATGCGACCCCGCCCGATGCGCACGGGTTCTGCTCGCTCGGGACATCCGTCGAGGCGATGCACGCGGCGATCCGCGCCGCTCGGACCGTCATCGTCCAGTTCAACGCGGCGATGCCCCGAACGCTCGGCGACAGCTTCATCCACGTCTCGCAGATCGACCTCGCCGTCGAATGTTCCGTCCCGCCATACGAGCATCCGGTCGGTGCGTTCGGCGAGGTCGAGCGACGGATCGGCGAGCATGTCGCCGAGCTGGTGCCCGATGGCGCGACCCTCCAGCTCGGGATCGGGGCCATCCCCGCGGCGACCGCGCTCGCCCTGCGCGACAAGCGCGACCTCGGTGTCCACACCGAGATGTTCACCGACTCGATCGTCGACCTGGTCGAGGCCGGCGTCGTCACCGGCGCCCGCAAGGAGCGGAATCGGGGCAAGCTCGTGACGGCCTTCCTGATGGGCACCAAGCGCCTGTACGACTTCGTCGATGACAACCCGATGGTGGAGATGCGGCCGGTCGACTTCACCAACGACACGCACGTCATCCGCTCGTTCAGCCGGATGGTCGCCATCAATTCGGCCATCGAGGTCGACCTCTCCGGCCAGGTCGTCGCCGACTCGATCGGCCATCGCCTGTACAGCGGGGTCGGCGGCCAGATGGACTTCATCCGCGGAGCGGGTCTTGCCGAGGAGGGACGGGCCATCATCGCCCTGCCCTCGACCGCGCGGGACGGGTCGTCACGGATCGTGGCGTCGCTGCGCGAGGGCGCCGGCGTCGTGACGACGCGCGCGCACGTTCGCACCGTCGTCACCGAGTGGGGCGTCGCCGAGCTGTTCGGCCTCAGCCTCCGGGAGCGGGCCACCGAGCTCATCCGGATCGCCCACCCGAGCGTCCGCGACGCATTGACGGCCGAGGCACGCTCGCTGCATCTCGACTGACGCCAGCCCGGTTCGCGGTGGGCGCCGGGCGTCCCATCCGGCGTCCACCGTGGATGCCATCCTGGGACCGCGAGCGGCGCCGACCATGGGCCGAATGGCACGAATCGGAGGGCCGCCCGGTCGCTGTCTCCGGTCAGCTCGTGGCCGGTCGCAGGTGGGGGCGGATCGGCCCCCCGAGTCGGTGACCGTCGGCACTGATGCGCAGATGTGCATGGACCGATGCTTCGGCCATGGACGAGATCACGATCCTCCAGGCCGAGGTCCTTCGGACGCTCGCGAGCCCGCGCCGGCTCGAGATCGTGCATCGGATCGCCGCCGGGCAGTGTGAGGCGAGCCGACTCGCGGCCCGGATGGGCATCAGCCAGCCGAACGTCTCGCAGCACCTGGCGGTGCTGAGGGGAGCGGGTCTCGTCGAGGCCGAACGCGACGGTCGCGAAGTCCACTACCGATTGACCGATCCGGACGTGATGGTCGCCTGCGGGATCATGCGCGGCGTCCTCGAGCGACGGTTGCGGCGTCTGGCCGAACTGTCGACGGGGCCGGACCTGGCGGCCACGGCCGCGTCCGCAGGCTCAGTCCCAGACGCCGACTGGCACCCGAGGTGATCCGATGGATGAACCCCTGAACCTCGTCCTGTTCTCCGGCACCGACGACAAGCTGCAGGCCGCCGCGGTGCTCGCCGCCGGGGCCGCTGCCCTGGGCAAGCCGGTCAACATCTTCCTCCAGTACTGGGCGCTCGATGCGTTCAGGGCCGATCGCATCGCGCTCGACCACGGGCTCGCCCCGGAGGCCGGTCCCGACGGCCAGGCCGCGGTCGCGGCCCTCGCTCGCGCCGGCCAGGCCCCCTGGTCCGAGACCATGCGTCAGGCCAAGGACCTCGGGTCCGTCGACATCCAGGCCTGTTCGCTGTCGATGGACCTCCTCCAGCTCGAATCGAGCGATCTGGACCCGCTGGTCGATGGGGTCGAGGGCGTGACCGCGTTCTACCTCAACGCCGGCGACGGGCAGGTCGTCTTCATCTGACCACGAACGAAAGGAGCCCGACAAATGCCGGTCCAGGAGATCACCCAGACGGTCGACGCGCGAGGACTGTCGTGCCCGATGCCGATCGTCAGGACCGCCCAGGCGTGCAAGGCCCTGCCGTCCGGGGCTGTCGTCGAACTCATCGCGACGGACGCGGGCTCGATCAAGGATGTCGCGGCGTGGTGCCGCGCGACCGGCAACGAGCTCGTCGACCAGACCTCCGACGGCGCGGTGTACCGCTTCGTCATCCGCAGGAAGTGAGCCGGCCATGACCACCGCCACGCTGCCCACCGTCGACCCGCTGGCCGAGGCGATCGCCGCCGTCGAAGGCTGGCCCGAGGCCGTCGATCCGAGCGATGCGCCCGCACCCGCACCCGCGGACGGCGGAGCCGTCGCGGCCAAGGATCTCCTGATCATCGATTACAGCGGGGATCTCGAGAAGGTCTGGGCGACGATGATCCTTGCTTCCACGAGCGCCGCGATGGGGGTCAGGACCCGCGTCTTCGTGACGTTCTGGGGCCTCCCGGTCTTCGTCAAGGATTCGAAGCGCATCACCGGCCAGAACTGGATGCAGAAGATGATGTCGGCGATGCAGCGGCCGGGCATCAGCCACCGGCACCTCTCGAAGATGGACTTCTTCGGGATGGGGCCGTGGATGATGCGCAAGCTCGCCGGCCAGTACGGCGTGTCCAGCCCCAGGGAGCTGCTCGAGATCGCCCAGGCGATGGGCGTCGAGTTCCTGCCATGCCAGATGACCATGGACATGTTCGGGCTCAAGCCCGAGGACATGATCGACGGCATGGGCGAGCCGGTCGGTGCCGCGTCGGTCATCGAACTGATGACGACGAACTCCGTCCCGCTGTTCATCTAGCCGGTCTCCCAAGGAAAGGCCCTGACCACCATGACCGATACCGCCGCAGCACCCACCATCACCCGTGTCGTCGACGCTCGCGGGAGCTTCTGCCCGGGGCCGTTGATGGAGCTCATCCGCGCCATCCGAGAGGGCCAGGTCGGCGACGTCATCGCCGTCTACTCCTCGGACAGCGGCTCCCGGACCGACATCCCCAAGTGGGTCGAGAAGGCGGGCCATCGGCTCGTCGCCCTCGACTCACGAGATGGCTACGACGAGATCGTCGTCGAGAAGCGACGGTAGCCGGCCATGCAGCGGATCCTCATCCTCGGCGGCGGGGTCGGGGGGACCCTGACCGCCAATCTCCTGGTCAAGAAGCTGCGCCGTCGGATCGATCGCGGCGAGGTCGAGATCGTCGTCGTCGATGCGACCGGCGAGCACAGCTACCAGCCGGGCTTCATGTACATCGCGATGGGCGGCGAACGGGCCGCCGACCTCCACCGCCCCGAGCGCGGCCTCCTCGACAGGCGGGTCACCCTCATCGTCGGCGAGGTCGTCCACGTCGACACCGCCCAGCGGACGGTGCTCCTCAAGGACGGCCTGCCGCTCGGATACGACCAGCTCGTGCTGGCGACCGGGTCCCGCATCGTGCCCGAGTCCATCGAGCACTTCGACACCGAGGCGCACCACTTCTACACGGCCGAGGCGGCGGCCCGGCTGCGCGCCGCCCTCGACCGGTTCGATGGCGGCCGGATCGTCATCGGCATCGCCGGGATGCCCTACAAATGCCCGCCGGCGCCGCTCGAGGTCGCGTTCCTGGTCGAGGCGGAGCTGCGCGACCGCGGCATCCGCGGCCGCACCTCCATCGACTTCTGCTCGCCCATCGGCCGCGCGTTCACGATCGAGAGCGTGTCCGAGATGGCCACCCCGATCCTCGAGGCCAAGGGCATCGAGCTGCACACCTTCTTCAACGTCGAGGCCATCGATCCGGAGCGCAAGGTCGTCCTCAGCCTCGAAGGCGAAGAGCTCGGCTACGACCTCCTGGTCCTGGTGCCGCCGCACAAGGGCCAGCAGTTCCTGATGGATTCCGGTCTGGCGCCGGCCCCCGGTGGCTGGCTGCCGACCGACAGGCACACCCTCCGCGTGGCCGGCCACGATGACATCTTCGCGCTCGGCGACGCGACGGACCTGCCGCTCTCGAAGGCCGGCTCGACGGCCCATTTCGAGGCGCCGGTCGTGGCCGAGCGGATCGCGGCCGCGGTCGAAGGTCGCGCACCGGCCGGCAAGCACGTCGACTACCACGGTCGGGTGATGTGCTTCTTCGAGATCGGGGACGGGAAGGGGACTCTCCTCCAGTTCGACTATGACCACCCGCCGCGCCCGCCGAAGCCGAACCACCTGTGGCACCTGGGCAAGATCGTGTTCAACAAGACGTACTGGCACACCGTGCCGAAGGGTCGCGTCTGACCCTGGACCAGATCGGACCCTCGACCCGGCTCCTTCCCCGGGCCGGGGGTCTCGCCTCCCCGGGCGCCGGATGGCCGGTATCATCGGTCGTCGGCCGCTCGTCAGGAACCGAACGGGGAGGACACCGATCCGATGCGTGAGCCGCTGACCATCGCGGTCGCCCAGCCCGCCTGCCGCCCCGGCGATGTCGCTGCGAACGCGGTCGCCCACGCCCGGACCATCCGATCCGCGGACGCGCGGCTGGTGGTCTTCCCAGAGCTGTCGGTGACCGGTTACGAGCTCGACGCTCCCGCGGTCGCCCCCGACGACCCACGGCTGGCGCCGATCATCGACGCCTGTCGCGACACCGGATCCGTCGCCCTCGTCGGGGCTCCGGCGGTCGGCGCACAGGGCACCGACAGCATCGCGATGCTGGCGGCCGACGGGACCGGCGCCCGCGTGGCGTATCGCAAGATGTGGCTCGGCTCGACCGAGACGAGGCGGTTCTCGGCCGGCCCGGCACCAGCCGTCCTCGAGCTCGACGGCTGGCGCCTCGGCCTCGCCATCTGCAGGGACGCCGGCATCGCGCAGCACTGGGCCGACACCGTTGCGCTCGGGATCGACGCCTATGTCGCGGGCAGCGTGAAGGCCGTCGACGAGGGTGAGATCCAGGACGAGCGGGCCCGGCGCCTCGCGACCGAGCATGGGATCTGGGTCGCGGTGGCCAGTGGCGCGGGCCCGAACGGCGGCGGGTACGAGCCGGCGGCGGGGCGGTCGGGGATCTGGGCGGCCGACGGGTCGGTCGTCGCGCAGGCCGGTCCCGGGCCCGGCGAGATCGTGCGCGCGACGCTCCGCGACGAGGCGGCCGACCAGCCCGCTAGCCCGAGCCGGCGATGATCGTCAGACCCCACACGCCGAGCGCGAACACCACCACGGCCGTCAGTGAATCGAGCCCGAGGCCCGCGTGGCGACGCTCCCCGCGGACGATGATCGCGGTGACATAGATCCCGGTCAGGACGATCCCGAGCGCCCCGAGCCAGGCGTTCTCGCGGCCGGCCGTCGGGAGGAGCGGCTTCCCGGCCAGGAGATCGGCGACCACGAACAGGCACAGCTGGAAGGCATTGCCGCCGAAGATGTCGCCGATGGCCAGCTCGTTGTCGCCGAGTCGGACGGCTTCGATCCCGGTGCTGATCTCGGGCAGCGCGCTGGCAGCCGCGAGGAAGGTCGCCCCGAACACGACGCCGTTGATGCCCGAGCGGTCTGCCAGCAGGCTGCCGCTCGACTCCAGCGCGACACCGGCCACGAGGATGGCCGCGCTCGCCGCCGCGAACAGGAGGCCGATCTGCAGCGTGCTCACGTTCGCGAACGGCTTCGGCGCCGTCGGATGGGGCATCCGCCGGTGCGGTCGGCCCCGCTTGCTGCCGGGCATCGTCACCTGCCAGGGCTGGTGCCGCCGGATCCGGTCGATCAGGAAGATCCCGACCAGCCACGTCGCGACGATGCCGATCGACGCAGGGCTGACGCCGCCGATCGCCGCCGATTCGGGCAGGATCGTGCCCATCAACATCACGGCGACGACGATCACGACCATCGCGCCCTCGAGGACCGGGATCAGCGACCCGACCAGATAGGTCAGCGGCTTGTCGCCACCGACCGCGCGGTCGCACAGGACGAGGACCATCGTCTGGATCGCGATGCCGCCGATGAGATTCCCGGCGGCCACGTCGAGATGGCCCTGCAGGACGGCCGACACCGTGATCGCCAGCTCGGGCAGGCTGCCCGAGATGGCCAGCAGGACGACCCCGCCGAGCGCGTCGCCAAGATGCAGCCGGTCGTCGAGCGCGTCGGTCGTCCGCGACAGCAGCACCCCGGCGATCCAGGTGACGACCGCTGCGGCGAGGAAGAGCACGATGAGGGCCGGACTCGGCAGAGCGTCCATGGCGCGGTCCCGCTGCGAGCTGCGACGCGCGTAGCATCGCGCATCGTGCGCGGCTCTACGATGCGGCGATGCAGAAGGGCCGGGTCTTTCGCCGCTCCACCGTCGCCGATCCGCCCGTGGCGGTCGAGGCCTCGGGGTCGACCATCCGCGATGCCGAGGGTCGCGAGTACCTCGACGCGGCCGGCGGGGCGATCGTCATCAATGTCGGGCACGGTCGCAGCGAGATCGCCCGAGTCATGGCCGACCAGGCGGACCGGCTCGCCTATGCCCATGGCAGCGCGTTCACCAGCGAGCCTCTCGAGGCGTACGCACGTGCGGTCGCGCCCCATCTGCCAGTGAACGACCCGGCGATCTACCCGGTGTCCGGCGGGTCCGAGGCGATCGAGACCGCGCTCAAGCTGGCCCGCGCCTACCACATCGCCCGGGGCGAGCCCGATCGCTGGATCGTGTACGCGCGATGGGGGAGCTACCACGGCAACACCCTGGGCGCACTGGACCTGTCCGGCCGCAAGCCGCTGCGCAGGCCGTACGAGGGCTGGCTCGGCAGGTTCCGGCACGTGTCGGCGGCCTACCCGTACCGGGCCGACCTGCCCGGCGCCAACGCCCTGGGCTCGGCGGAGGCCCTCGCCGCCGAGCTGGACGCCGCCTTCTCGGCGGCCGAGCCGCGCTCTGTCGCTGCCTTCGTGGCCGAACCGATCGTCGGCGCGACGCTTGGGGCGGTCGAACCGCCCGATGGCTATTGGCCGGCCATCGCCGAGGTCTGTGCCCGACACGGCGTCCTGCTCATCGCCGACGAGGTGATGACCGGGTTCGGGCGGACCGGCCGCTGGTTCGGGCTCGATCACTGGAACGTCAGGCCGGACCTGCTGGTGGCGGCCAAGGGCGCCACGTCCGGCTACTGGCCGTTCGGGTTCGTGGCCACCTCGGACGAGGTGTACACGACGATCGCGGCCGCGCCACCCGGCTTCGTCCATGGGTTCACCTATTCGCATTCACCCATCGCCGCCGCCGTCGCGTCCGAGGTCCTCGCCATCCTCGAGCGCGAATCGCTGGTCGAGGCGAGTGCGCTGAAGGGCGGCCGGTTGCTGGCGCTCGCCCAGGATGCATTCGGCGGTCACCCGGCTGTCGGCGAGATCCGCGGGCGTGGCCTGATGGTCGGCATCGAGCTCGTCGCCGACAGGGAGTCGCGGGCACCGTACCCGCGTGCCGCGCGGGTGGCCGAGGCGGTGGTCCTGGCGGCCAGGGAGCGTGGCGTCCTCGTCTACTCGGGGACCGGCAATGCCGATGGGGTCGATGGCGACACGATCCTGCTCGGGCCGCCGTTCATCGTCACCGATCCCGAGCTCGAACGGATCGTGGCGGTCCTGGCCGAGTCGATCGAGGTCGCCGCGCCCGAAGTCGCGGACCCGGGGCGGCGCTAGGGCCGACGGCCGGTCCCGCCGAACCGGTTCCCCGAGCCGCGCACGATCAGCAGGGCGCCGAGGATCACCAGCACGAGCGGTAGCACGTAGCCCCCGAACGACGCCCCCGCGATGTTGACCGCACCGACCAGCGTCAGCAGCCCACCGAACCACAGCTGCCAGCCCCAGCCGCCGCCCGATACGGCCCGGACGATGGCGATGAACAGGAAGGCGATCCCGAAGCTGAAGGTGCTCAGGCCATCGGCCTCGATGCCGGCCGCGTTGAGCAGGCCCGGCACCGCGAGGGCGGTGATGATCGCGCCGGCGTAGAGCGATCCCGTCCCTCGGTCGATGGCCCATTTGATGAGGAACGCGACGCCGACCGCGAGCACGACGACCGAACCGACGCCGCGAAACTGCGGGAATGCCTGCTGCAGGAGCAGCAGCCCGCCGAAGACCAGCAGGAAGATGCCGATCCACGGCAGGCCGGGTCGCCGTGCATCGTCGGGGCCCCACTCCCAGTGGTAGACCCGGGCGACGGGCTCGCCCGGTCCGCGGCCACCGCTGTCGGGGCCGAGCCGGGTCACCGGTTCCTTCTGGTCGTCCATCGCCACGCCTCCTCGGCCTAGTATCCGCGCTCCGGGTCGACCGGGTTCAGGAGCGGCTCGGCGGCGAGGTAGCGACGCACGTTCTCGAGGACCAGGTCGTCGAAGAAGCGGAGCGTGTGACCCGATGCGTGCGGGGTGACGATGACGTTCGGGGCGTCCCACCACGGGCTGTCGGGCGGCAACGGCTCCTCCCCGAACACGTCCAGGACCGCGCCGCCCAGCCGGCCCGCCCGCAGCGCCTCGAGCAGCGCCTGTTCGTCGACCAGCGGCCCGCGCGAGATGTTGACCACCCAGGCATGCGGCGGCAGGGCGGCCAGCACGGCGCGTCCGACGATCCCGCGCGAGGCGTCGGTCAGCGGCATCGTCACGATCAGCATGTCCGCCTCGCGCGCGACGTCGGCGAGCGCCGTCTCGTCCTCGATGCGTTCCGGGATCGAGCCGTCCGGATCGCCTGTCCCCGCGACCCGGTAGGAGGTGTCGACCCGCTCGTCCGGCCGATGCTTGATCGCCACGATGCGCATCCCGAGCGCGGACAGCTGGCGCGCCACTTCGCGTCCGATCGAGCCGTACCCGGCGACGACCGCGGTCCGGCCGCGGACCAGCGAGACCAGCGGCGGCGTGCCGTCCGGCCACCGGTGGGCGGCCTGGTCGGCGCTCCAGGTCGCGGCGGGCTGGTTGACCCGCAGCACCATCCCGGTCACGTACTCGGCGATCGGGACGGCGTAGACGCCCTTCGCGTTGGTGACCAGCAGCCCCTTCCGCCACGGCGGGTCGGCGGCCATGTGATCGACGCCGGCGGACGGCACCTGGAGCCAGCGCAGACGCGGGACCCGCCCGAGGTCGTCCGGCGGCCAGCCGGCGACCAGGATCTCGACCTCGGGGTCGGCGAGGCCACGTGGGTCGAAGTCGTCATCGCCGCTGAGGTCGACGACGTCCAGCCCGTCCATCCCGCGCAGGCGGTCGACGGTCTCGGGACGGATCTTCGCATCCAGGATCAGCCGCATCGCCCGACGATAGGGCATCGACACCGCGGAGGCGCGGCGGTCAGGACCCTGCCAGACCGGGCGTCGGGGCTGGCGCGGCGCCGGGCTCGTCCGCGTCGCCCGGACCGTCCTCGTCGTCTTCGACGTGGCTGAAGCCGAGCCGGTCCACGAACCGCCCGAGGACGCCCGGCGCCCACCAGTTCCACCTGCCCATGAGCCGCATCGTGGCCGGCACCAGCAGGACCCTGACGATGGTGGCATCGACCGCGACCGCGATGGCCATGCCGACGCCGATCGACTTGATGGTGATGACGTCGGCCAGCGCGAACGCCGCGAATACCGAGACCATGATCAGCGCGGCGCCGGTGATGACACCGGCCGTCTTCGACAGGCCCTCGGCCACGGACCTGGTGTTGTCGCCGGTCCGCCGGTAGGCCTCCTGGATCCGCGACAGCAGCAGGACCTCGTAGTCCATCGACAGCCCGAAGATGACCGAGAACATGATGATCGGGTTGCCGGCGATGGTGTACCCGAGCGGCACGAAGTTCAGCAGGTTCGACAGGTTGCCGTCCTGGAAGATCCAGACCATCGCGCCGAACGACGCGGTGATCGACAGCAGGGTCATCACGACGGCCTTCAGAGGCAGCACCACCGAGCCGAACAGCAGGAACAGGATCAGGCCGCTGGCCAGCAGGGTCAGCCCGACCGCGTAGGGTGCCCGCTGTGCCTGAGAGACCAGGAAGTCGTGGCCCGAGGCCGCGCTCCCGCCCACCTGGGTGGTGATCCCGGCACCCGCCGCGATGGCGCGGATCTCGGGGATCATGTCGGTCGCTTCGGGCTTCGACGGTGCGAGCGGGCTGATGGCGTCAAGCCGCACGGTCGAGCCGCGGACGTATCGGGCGAGCAGCTCGTCGAGGCCCGCGGGCCGCTGGTCGGCGGGGAGCGCGTAGAGCGCCGCCACCTGGTCGGCACTGAGGAGTGCTCCGGTCTTCGGGTCATGGATGACGAACGGGCCTTCGACCCGATCGATCCCATCGAGCGCGTCGACCTTCGCCGCATAGGCGTCGAGCGCCTGGATGTTGGCAAGGTCCGTGGGCGAGCCGGTCACGTCGGCGAGGATGATGATCGGGGTGGTCTCGCCGGGGGCGAACTCGGTCTGGAGCGCGACATACGCGTCGCGGCTTTCGACACCGGGCGGGTAGATCTCGGCGCCGGGGACGCCCTGCTCCATGTGCAGGAACGGGATCCCGGCGATGAGCAGGATGGCCAGGGTCGGGATGAGGACCGTGATCGGCCGCCGCATGACGGCGTTGGCGACCCGCTCCCAGCGGCTGGTGCGCGCGACCTCGACGCTGTCGGACACGGGGCGGAAGCGGTGGCGCAGGCCGCGGATCGACAGGGCGTTGACGCGATGGCCGAGCATCCCGAGGAGGGCCGGCAGGAACGTCAGCGCGAACACGACCGACGACAGCACGACGAGCGCGCCGGCGATCCCGATGGAGCGGATGGCCGGCGCGGCGAACAGGAGCAGGCCCGACAGGCCGATGGCGACCGCGATGCCGCTGAACGCGACGGCCTTGCCGGCGGTGGACACGGCGCGCTCGACGGCCTCGCCGACCGTGCGCCCGCGGCGCAGCTCCTCGCGGTACCGGCTGACGATGAACAGCGAGTAGTCGATGGCCAGCGCCAGCCCGAGCATGGTGGCGATGTTGAGCACGAAGATGCTCATCTGGACCTGCTGGGCCACGATGTACACGAGGGCGAGGCTGACTGGGATCGCCAGCCCGGCGACCAGCAGCGGCATCCCGGCCGCCACGATCGAGGCGAAGACGAGGACCAGGACCACCGCGACGATCGGCAGCGAGACCAGCTCGGCCTTCTGCAGATCCTTCTCGGACTGCTCGGCCGAATCCTGGGTGATCGGTCCGTACCCGGTCAGCTGCGTCGTGTAGCCGGCCGGCGGCACGATGTCGGCCCGGATGTCATCGACGATGGCGACCGACTCCTCGTCGGTGACGTTGAGCTGGACGACGACGTATGCCGCGTCGCCTGCGGTGCTGATGAAGGTGGAGTCGCCGGTCTCGGCATAGCCGACCACGCCATCGACGTGGGGGTTCGACGCGAGCGGCGCGGTCGCAGCCGTGATCGCGGCCTGGAACTCGGCCGATGTCGCATCCGCGCCAGGCGTGTCCGACCGGAACAACACGATGACGGAGCTCTTGCCGGCGCCGAACTCCGTGTCGAGCCGGTTCGCCACGGCGGCCGATTCGGAGTTGGCGTCGAGCCAGCCACCAGCCGACAGGGCGGATGACGCCTGCGCCGCCAGGGTCGTGCTGGCAAGGGCCGCGACGATCGCGATCAGGACGATCGGGCGGCGGAACCGGTAGACGAATGCACCCCAGCGGCTGAACATCAGGATCCTCTCGGGACGGGTCTTCAGGGCGCGAAATATAGAGAATGGTCATTCGTTTTGTCAAGCCAGACTCTTGCGGGCCTCACAGGGTTCGGCTACGATGCCAAGAAGGAACATTCGTTTTAGGAGTGGACGTGCCGCGAGTCAGTGCCGCGCATGAGCAGCAGGTCCGAGATCGGATCCTCGCCGCCGCAGCCCGGGTCTTCGCCGAGAAGGGCTACCACAGCTCGACCATCGCCGACGTGGTCCGCGAGAGCGGGTTGTCGGTCGGCGCCATCTACACGTACTTCAGCGGCAAGGACGAGCTGATCCGGCTCACCTGCGACGAGATCGCGACCCGCGGTCTCGACGAGCTGGCCGCCGTGCTGGCGCCCGCGACCACGACCGCGGCACGGCTGGCGATCGCCATCCGCTTCTACGTCGACACGATCGACGAATATGACGGCCATCCGGGCCAGGTCACACTCGTCCAGGCATGGGCCGAGGCCGACCGCGAGCCGGGGGTGCGCGAGATGCTGGCCGGCCGACGGGAGCGCCTGGCGGGTGCCGGCCAGCTGCTGCTGCGCCAGGGCGTCGCCAGCGGCGAGCTGCCCGCCTGGCTCGATGTCGACGCGGTGACGAGGGGTTTCCTCGCCCTGCTCGACGGGCTCATGCTCCAGCGCATCGAGGCGGGCGATGGGTACCGGCCCGCCGAGCTCGAACGTCGCGCCGGCGCGATCGTCGAGCTCCTGCTGCGTGCGGGCCCGGGCTCGGCGTCGTCGCCCGACGCCGCAGCCGAGCGGGTCACGACCGCGTAGCATCGCGGACCATGGCTCATGTCCAGACGGTCCTCGGCCCGATCGAGCCCGATTCGCTCGGTCTCACGCTGCCGCACGAGCACACCCAGATCGCGCTGTGGCACATCGAGGGTCGCTGGGACTACTGGCAGCTGACGCGCGACGAGCCGGTCATCCTCGCCGAGCTGAAGCGATTCCGGGCGGCCGGCGGGAGCGGGCTGGTGGACCTGACGCTGCCGGGTGTCGGACGCGATCCGCGCTGGCTCCGCGACGTGTCGATCGCCAGCGGCCTGCACGTGGTGATGGGCTGCGGCTGGTACCGGACGGCCTACTACCCGCCCGAAGCGCGTATCGACCGCCGCCCGGTGGACGACCTCGCGGACGAGTTCGTCGCCGAGATCGGCAGCGGGGTGGGGGACACGGCCATCCGTCCCGGGATCATCGGCGAGATCGGCACCGACAAGCCATGGCTGTCGCCGTCCGAGGAGCGCGTCCATCGGGCGGCCGCCCGTGCGGCGCGACGGACCGGGCTGGCCATCACGACCCACGCCGTCCTGTCCGACGTCGGCCTGGCCCAGCTCCGCGTCTTCGAGGAGGAGGGGCTCGACCCGGCCAGGGTCGTCGTCGGCCACGCCGATTCGTATCCGGTCCTCGACCACTCCCTCGAGATCATCACGCGCGGCGCGAGTCTCGAGTTCGACTTCATCGGCATGCCCTGGGAGCGCGAGCGGATCGGCGAGGAGCGGACGATCGAGCTGCTGTGCGAGCTCCTGGGGCGCGGCCACGCTGACCATGTCCTGCTCAGCCAGGACGTCTGCAACGACTCGCAGCTCGTCCGCTTCGGCGGCAACGGCTACGGCTACCTGGTCGAGACGTTCCTGCCCAGGCTGCGGGCCGCCGGCGTCAGCGACGCCGAGATCGAAACGATGACGGTCGCCAACCCGCGACGGCTGCTGACCATCGGCTAGACCGGCGGGACGCCTCGGTCAGCCCTCGAGTGTCGCGACGACGCTGAGTTCGACGTTTCCGCTCAGGGCCACGCTGATCGGGCAGCCGTCCCTGGTCGCCTCGGCCGCCGCGCTGAAGTCGGCCGCGGACATGCCCGGGACCACGCCGCGCACCGTCAGCGCGCTCGACACGACGCGCCAGCCGGCCTCGACCTTGTCGAAGGTGACCTCGGCCGTGACGTCGAGCCGGTCGGGCGGCGTCCCGGCCCGGCCGAGCGCGCCCGACAGGGCCATCTCGAAGCAGGCGGCGTGGGCCGCCGCCAGGAGCTCCTCGGGGCTGGTCTTGCCGCCGGGCGCCTCGGTGCGTGCCGCCCAGGAGACGGGGAGGTCGGTGAACGAGCCGGACGACACCGCCGAGACCGTGCCGGTGCCGGTGGTCAGGGCGCCGGACCAGGTCGCGTCGGCGCGTCGGATGGCAGCCATGAGGTCCTCCTTGAGATCCGCGTGATCGGCCGGGATCGGCTGGGTGTCCCCATCGTCCCATAGGATCCGCCGAGCGTCCCGGAGGGTCCGGCGCGGACCGGAGCGGTCGGTGGCGGTGCGGGTCGGTCCGGTGCCGGTACGAACGCGACGCCTGCCCCGGACGGCCGACCCATGCCGGCGAAGTCGGCCTGTGCCGACGATCGTTCCGTGCTGACCACCACGCGCCGCCTCGCCCCCGTCCTCCTTGCCGTCCTGCTTCTCCTGCCCGTTGCCGGCACCGCCGCCGCATACGACCAGGAGCCGGTCACCGACGCCATCCTGGCCAAGTCCGGCACGGACCTCGCCCTCCTGATGAACCGTCAACGGGCGCAGCTCGGCCTCGTCCCGCTCCAGATCGACCCCGACCTGATGGCCATCGCCCGAGCCCGTGCGAACGTCATGGCCGCCAACGATGTGATGAGCCACACCGAACCGAACGGCCAGAAGGTCTTTGACCGGCTGACCGCGGCCGGGATCACCTGGTATGGCGCGGGCGAGATCCTCGCCTGGAACCACTATCCGACCGAGGCCCTGTCCGTCGCCGAGGCGATCCACGCCTGGATGCTCTCGCCGGACCACCGCGACATCATCGTGTCGACCGGCTACAACTACGTGGGCTTCGGTGCCGCGGTGTCGGCGACGGGGCTGCGCTACTACGCCGGCGTGTTCGTCAAGGAACCCGACGAGACCGGGGCGTGGGCGAAGTTCGGCACGATCTCGAAGCGATCGGTCCTCCACCATCGCGTCCGGGTCACGATCCGCTGGTCCGGTGCCGACACCCGGCTCCAGGTCCTCACCTCCGGACTGCGCTACTTCGAGGTCCAGCGCCGCCGCGTCGGTGGCCGATGGTATTCGTGGGGAGTGACCACGGCCACCCACCGGACGATCACCTGGCTGCGGCCATACGACCACCAGGTCCGGGTCCGGGCGCGTGATCGGGCCGGCAACTGGGGCCCCTGGAAGGTCATCCGGATCAACCTCTGATCGCACCAGCGCCGACCGAGGCGCCGCGGACGGAACGCCCGGCTCCGACCCGAACTCGTATATAGTGTGGCTCCGCCGAATAGTACGGAGCCTCCGAACATTCCACCTGCCAAGAACCGACGTCCGTCGCCGGCCGCGGTCGAGTCCGTCCTCGACGGATACGAGCGGCTGATGCAGCGGCTGGTCGTCTCGCACGCCCCCGAGTTCGCCGAAGTCAGCATCACGATGGCGCAGGCCAAGGTCCTGTACATCGTGATGGCCGCCGGGCGCATCCACATGTCCGAGCTGGCTTCGCGCGTCGGCATCGGCAGCTCCTCGGCCAGCGAGCTGGTCGATCGGCTCGTGGAGATGGGCTTGCTCGAACGCAACCATGCGGCCGACGATCGCCGTCAGGTCGTGGTGAGCGCCACGGCCGATGCGGTGACGCTCCTCGAGCGGTTCCGCGAATTGAACCAGCGCCAGCTCCGCGAGCTGCTCGCCCAGCTCGATGACGAGGAACTCGATGTCATCGAGCGCTCGGTCGAGGTCTTCGGTCGCGCACTCGACCGGCAGGCCGCGACCGCGACCGATCCGTCGAGCACCGACCGACAGACCAGTGACCAGGGGGAGACCAGTCCGTGAGCCGACTCAGCCGCATCGCCGTCAGCAAGCGGAGCGTCACGCTTCTGTTCGCTGCGGCCCTGTTCGTCGCCGGGTTCTCGGCCTGGGGCAGCCTCAAGCAGGAGCTCCTGCCCGACATCGACCTCCCCGTCCTGACCGTCGTGACGCCCTATCCGGGGGCAGGCTCGTCCGATGTCGCGGAGCAGGTCACCAAGCCGATCGAGAACGCGATCGCCGGCGTTCCGCGTCTCGAACTGCTTCGCTCGACGTCGTCGAACTCCATCTCCCTCGTGGTCAGCCAGTTCTCATACGGCACCGACGTCAAGGAGACGACCGCGGCCGTCAACGAGGCGATCGCTCGGGCCAACCTGCCGGCCGGCGCGGAGCCGACGGTCCAGGCGCTCAACATCAATGCCTCACCGGTCGTCGTCTCGTCGATCGCGGCCGACGGCAGCGACGACCTCGGCGAGGTCGGGCTGATCGCCCGGACCGAGATCGTGCCCGAGGTCAAGGCGATCGAAGGGGTCGCGCGGGCGGACCTGACCGGCGGGCTCGATGAGCGCATCTTCGTGACGCTCGACCCGACCAGGATGGCCGCCTCCGGGATCACCAGCCAACAGGTCGTCGGCGTGCTCCAGGCGAACAACCTGACGGTCCCGTCGGGGCAGATCGCGACCGACGGCTCGAAGGTCCCGGTGTCGACCATCGGCACGTTCACGTCGATCGACCAGATCCGGGCGCTCGTGGTCGGCTACCAGCGACCCGGTCTGGTCCCCGGCGCGGGCGCGGGCGCGACCGGCGCGCCGGCAAGCAGCGCCGCCGCGGGCGCGGGCGCGTCGCCCGCGGCCAGCGTCGCTCCAGCGGCGCCGACGGCGATCACCCTGGCCGATCTCGGGACGGTCGAGACGGACACGGTCGCGACCACCGGCTATGGCCGGACCAACGGGTCGCAGGCGCTCACCCTGACCGTGTCCAAGGCGTCCAACGCGAACACGGTGGACGTGGCCGACGCCGTGCAGGCCAAGCTGACCGAGATCGCGGGGCGCCACCAGGGTCAGCTCACGATCACGACGGTCGCCGACCTGTCCACGTTCATCAAGGAATCGCGCGACGGCCTGGTGCGTGAAGGCGGTCTCGGCGCGATCTTCGCGGTCCTGACCATCTTCCTGTTCCTGTTCAGCCTGCGGGCCACGATCGTGGCCGCCATCAGCATCCCGCTGTCGATCCTGACGGCGCTGGTGATCATGCAGCTGACCGGTGTGACCATCAACATCATGACCCTCGGCGGGCTCGCGGTCGCCGTCGGGCGGGTGGTCGACGACGCCATCGTCGTGCTCGAGAACATCTATCGGCATCGCTCGCTCGGCGAAGATCGCCTGACGGCGTCGATCAACGGGCCGCGTGAGGTCGCCGGGGCGATCACCGCCAGCACCCTGACCACGGTCGCGGTCTTCCTGCCGCTCGGCCTGGTCGGCGGGCTCGTCTCGCAGTTCTTCCTGCCATTCGCGCTGACCGTCACATTCGCGCTCCTCGCCTCGCTGGTGTGCGCCCTGACCGTCGTGCCGGTCCTTGGCTACTTCCTGATCCGGACCGTCCGGCCCGCCGTCGACGCCACCGGCGAGCCGACCGGCTCGATCTGGATCCGGATCTACACCCCGATCATCCGTTTCGTCCTGCGCGGCCGGGCGACCAAGCTCGGAGTCGTCGCCGCCGCGTCGATCCTGTTCGTGCTGTCCGCCGCGCTCGCGCCCCTGCTCCCGACGCAGTTCATCAATGCCGGCTCGGAGAAGACCCTCATCGTCACCATCGCTCCGCCATCGGGCGCGAGCTCGGCCGCGGTCCTCCAGCGGGCGATCCAGGCCGAGACCATCCTCCTCGCCGATCCGGCGGTCGAGCTCGTCCAGACCAGCATCCCGGCCGAAGGGGACACCAGCTCGCAGGTCTTCCAGTCCGCACTCCAGGGCCGGTCGGCCAACAGCGCGACGATGACCGTCCGGCTCACGAGCGATGCCGACGTCGACGAGACATCGACCCGCCTGGCGGCCGCCCTCGACCCGGTCCGGACCGACGGCTACGACGCCTCGATCTCGACCGGCGGGTTCTCGGCCGGCGGTCTCGACATCATCGTGACCGGTGAGTCCGCGACGGATGTCGACAAGGCGACGACGGCGATCGTCGAGGGCCTCGCCGACCAGCCGGACCTCGTCAACCTCAAGAGCGACCTCGTCAAGGCGACGCCTGAGGTCCAGGTCACCGTCGACCCGAACAAGGCGATCACCGTCGGGATGACGGCGGCCCAGGTCGCGGCGCAGGTGCGGGCAGCCCTCGTCGCCCAGCCGGCGACCAGCATCCAATCGGCCGACGGCCGGACGGTCCAGGTGGTCGTCCAGCTCGATCCCGCCGCCGTCGCGTCGGTCCAGGATCTCGAGGCCCTGCCCGTCGGCGCGGTCGGCGTCGCGCCGCTGGGGACCATCGCCACGGTCGAGCAGGTGGCCGTCCAGGGCAGCATCACTCGGATCGACCAGCGACCCGCCTCGTCGATCACCGCCGAGATCACCGGCGACGACACGGGCGCGGTCTCGAAGTCGGTCCAGGACGAGCTCGACTCGCTCGAGGCTGCCGGCGCGTTCCCGGCCGGCACGACAGCCGAGCTGGCGGGCGTCAGCCAGCAGCAGAGCCAGGCGTTCGGCGGACTGTTCGCCTCGATGGGCGTGGCCATCCTGCTCGTCTACGTGATGATGGTGCTGACCTTCAACTCGCTCATCACGCCGTTCATCATCCTGTTCACCCTGCCGCTCGCGACCATCGGGGCGTTCCCGGCCCTGCTGCTGACCGGCCGGCCGATCGGCGTGAGCGCGCTCATCGGGTTCCTGATGCTGATCGGCATCGTGGTGACCAATGCGATCGTCCTGCTCGATCTCGTCGAGCGCCTGCGCGCCGAGGGGCACTCGACCCGTGACGCGCTGATCGAGGGCGGGCGGACCCGTGTGCGACCGATCCTGATGACTGCCATCGCAACGATCCTCGCTCTCATCCCGCTTGCCGCGGGGTTCAACCAGGGTTCGATCATCGCGGCCGAGCTCGGCACGGTCGTGATCGGCGGGCTGTTCAGCGCGACCTTCCTGACGCTGATCGTGATCCCCGTGGTCTACTCGCTCGTCGACGGGCTCAAGGTCCGCGTCGGGCGGCGCCTCGGCGGCAGCACGCTCCCCGAGCCGACGCCGGAGCCGACCGTCAGCGCCTGACCCCGCATCGAGCCGTCCGGGTCAGCCGGCATCCCAGCTGGCGGGATGGGCCCGGAGCAGCAGCACCGAGACGACCGCGACCCAGGCGGGGAAGATCAGGGCCAGTGGCTGGAAGAAGCCGACGCTCAGCAGCATGACGGCGGCGGCGAGGATGCCGACGACGACGAACCAGCGCGGGAGGAAGCCCGTTCGGCGGCCGATGTTCGAGGACACGAGCATGAACACGGCCGCCATCTTGACCGCGAACACGAAGAACAGGGTGGCCGCCAGGGCGCGCCCGAAGGCGTATGCCGGGTCGGTCGCCTGCGCCCCAGCCTGGGCCATCGCCACGACCCCGCCGGCCACCGCGTCGGCCGCGAACAGCATCGCGATGAACAGCAGACCGCTACCCAGGAAGACGGTCGAGAAGAACTGGTCCTCGCGGCGGCCGATGCGGAGCCGCACGACGGCCAGGAACCACAGGAAGGCGATGCCGCTGAACGGCACGAGGTAGAGGGCGACCCCCCAGGCGTCGCTCGCACCCCCGTTCGCGGTCGGATCCGGGTCGATGGCGGGGCTCGAGCGGAAGAGGATGAGCGAGGTCGTCAGCAGGCCCGAGAAGAGCAGCCCCGCCACGCCGGCCGCGCGGATCGTGCGCATGCCCGTCGGCGACGTCTCCCTGGGCTCCATGGTGGACGAGCCTACACTGCGCCCGACGCCGGTCGCGAGGGCGCAAGACGGGCAGTCAGCGTCAGGTAGACTCCCGGCACCGCCCGCACGGGTGCGTCAACTGGAGCGGTGAGGGAGATGACCGAGATCGCACCGCCGATGCCCGAGCGCAACGGCCTCGTGCCGGGATGGCTCCAGCGTCTCGCCGCGGTCGGCTGGCGGCTGCTGGCCACGATCGCGCTCGGGCTGGTCCTCATCCGCATCGCCGTCCTGCTCGGCACGGTGACCGCGTCGATCCTGGTGGCCGCCATCGTGGCCGCCACGTTCGCACCGTTCGTGCTCGCCTTGCGCGACCGCGGCTGGTCACGGATCAAGGCCGCCGGGGTGGTCTTCCTCGGCGCGATGGCCGTGATCATCGCCACGATCGCGATCATCGTCATCGCCTTCCTGCCGGCTATCAGCTCGGTGGTCGATGGCATCACGACCGGGGTCGCGAGCCTGAAGTCGCTGCTGGCCGGCCTCGACATCCCGCCCGAGGTCGGGGCAGCCATCGATCACGCCACGCAAGGGCTCCAGGCATGGATCTCCAGCGAGGTCTCGGAGCTGGTCGGCACGATCGGGACGGTGGCGACGGTGGCCCTCCTGGCGACCTTCCTGACCTTCTTCTTCATGATGGACGGAGACAAGGCATGGGGCTGGGCGATGGCCTCGACGAGCCCGTGGCGTCGCGAGGCGATCGCGACGGCGGGCGATGTCGCCCTGGCCAGGGTCGGCGGCTACCTGCGCGGCACCGCCGTGATCGCCGCCTTCGACGGGTTCTTCGAGGCGCTGTTCCTGGTGATCCTCGGTGTCCCGAACGCGCCGGCGCTCGGGGTCATCGTCTTCCTCGGCCGGTTCATCCCGTACATCGGCGGGTTGGTCACGACGATCATCGTGCTGTTCGCGACACTCGCCAGCGTCGGCCAGACGGCCGCCATCGTGCTGCTCGTGCTGATCGCGATCCTCGACATCATCCAGGGCAAGTTCCTGGCCCCGATCGTCTACCACCGGACGGTCCACATCCACCCGGCCCTCGTGCTCATCGCGCTCCCCGCTGGCGCCGCGCTGGCCGGCATCATCGGCCTGTTCGTCGCCATCCCGGTCGTGGCTTTCGCCCTCGCGATCGTCGGCGCCCTCGTGTCGATCCTGGGGGTCGGCCCGGATGCCCGGGCGATCTCGACGGATCCGATGGTCCCGGTCTGGCTCGATCGGCTGGGGCAGTGGAGCTGGCGGCTGCTCGTCTCGATCGGCCTCCTCGCCGTCTTCGTCGGCGTGGTGGTGGCGGTCCCGATCGTGGTCATCCCGCTGGTCCTCGGCGTGGTGCTGGCGGCCACGCTCGCCCCGCTCGCCGGCGGGCTCGAGAGACGTGGCTGGAGCCACGATCGTGCCGCCCTCGGCGCGACCGTCGGCGCCGCGCTCGGCATCGTGATCCTCGTCGGTCTGACCCTGATCTCACTGGCCGCCCCAGTCAGCGACGCAATCAACAGCGCCGTCTCCGGCGCCGGCTCGGCCGACAGCAGCACCGGTGGACAGGCCGGGATCCTCGTCACGCTCGTGCAGACCTTCGGCGTCGGGATCCTGGTCACCATCGCCGGCTTCCTGTCGACCCTCGCCGGCGTCGCCGTGATCCTCCTGCTGGCGACCCTGCTGACCTTCTACTTCATGCGCGACGGGGGTGCCTTCTGGCAGGCGTTCCTCGGTCGGGTGGAGCCCGGTCGGCGCTCGCACGTCGCCGCGGCCGGCAGGCGGGCATTCGATGTGCTCGGCGGCTACATGCTCGGGACCGGCGCCATCTCGCTCTTCGGCGCGGCCACCCAGTTCCTGATCATGGTCATCCTGGGCATCCCGTTCGCGCTGCCGCTGGCGGTCCTGGCCGTCTTCGGTGGCTTCATCCCGTACATCGGGTCGATCATCACCACGGGTCTGGCCTTCCTCGTGACGGTGGCCACGGGCTCGCCCCAGGACATCGCGATCATGGCCATCTTCACCATCGTCTTCAACATCGTCCAGGGCAACATCGTCGCGCCGGTCGTCTACAGCCGGGTGGTGAGCATCCATCCGGCGGTCGTGCTGGTGGCCATCCCCGCCGGGAACGAGATCGCCGGTGTCATCGGCATGTTCCTGGTCGTCCCGTTCCTCGGCGTCGTGGCGGCGACCTGGCGGACGGTCCTGCGCGTGCTCGACACGAAGCCCGTGGACGCTGTCGACGCGGATGCCGCCGCCGCGGCCGAGCCGGCCGAGCTGGTGCCCACGGTCGCACCGACCGGAGGCTGACCGGCCCGGGGGCGCCGGACACCGAACGACGCGGCCGGCCGGCCGAAGCCGAGCCCGACCGCGTCGTCAGACGGATCGTCGGATGCGCCGGTCGATCCGGCGCGCGTGTCAGATCCCGAGGGCCTTGGCCTTCGCCGCGGCGTACTCGTCGTCGGTCAGGATGCCCTGGGCGTGGAGCTGGGCGAGCTTCTCGAGCTGCGCCGTCTGCGGGTCTTCCGCCTCGGCCGGGGCTGGTGCCGCGTACTGCTGCGGTGCCGCGGCTGCAGCCTGCTGCTGCTGCTCGTAGGCCTGGGCCTCCGCCTGCGACTGGTACTTCTGCTCCTGGTGGTGACGGACGGCTCCGGCCGTGCCGGCAACGACCGCGGTGGTGGCGGCGGCCCGGACCAGGCCGCCTCGGCGTCGCATCATCGTGTGGACTCCTTTCGCTCAGTCGGTGGTGATGGTAAGGGTCAAGAGGCGGCCAAAGCCATCGTCTCCTCGACGATGTCGGCAGGGATCCGCCCGGCGGCGAGCATGATGCCGTCGGCGTCACGGACCGTGTCCACGAAGGGAGCGGCCCAGACGTTCTCCCAGACGAGCAGACCGCACGTCGAGTTCAGGTCGAGGGCTTCTCCGAAGTCCTCGAAGTCCTCCTGGCCGAGCAGGTTCTGGCCATGGATGCCGAGCGATTGCAGTGCGGCGGCCTCTTCGGGACCCGCGTCCTGAAGCTCGACCGCCGCGACGTTTCCGTCACCGTCCTTGGTGATGATCACCAGGTCGAGGACACGGATCGTCCCTGCGTCCTGCAGCCTCTTGATCTCGGGGATGATCGCTCCCGAGAACTTGTTCCCCGGAAACGCGATCGCGATGTAGTCAACCGGACCCATAGCCATTCACTCCCTTTCTCTTTGACGGTCGTTCATCTTGCGCCTGCACGCTGTGTGCTGCAGGCTCGATCAGAGGAACCGCGACACCCGGTCCATGGCGGCATTCCAGACCCGTTGTCGCACGGCCGTCGTCGCGCTGGCAGGGGTGGACATCGCGACGAGCTGGTCGAAGATCTGGCGCTCGGTCAGCTCGGCCACGGCCGGGTCCGCGAACAGCAGGTCGAGCTCGTCGTTGCGGAAGAGGGACAGGTCATCGAGGTTGCAGCCCCCGATGAGGACCTGGTCGTCGATGCGCAACACCTTGGCGTGCGCCATCTCCGGGTGGAGCAGGATCTCGACGCCGGCGTCCATCAGACGGCCATACCAGTGCCGGAACGCCGCCGCCGGGTAGGGCGGTGTCGGCTTGCCGGGGGCGATGAGCCGGACCCGCACGCCGCGGAGGGCCGCCTCGAGGAGGCGTTCGAGGATGGCCCGGTTGGAGATGTAGGGGTTGACGATGTGGATCTCGGTGGCGGCGTCCTCGAGCGCCCGCTCGATGGTGTCGCTGATCGGATGGTGGCCGGTCCCCGGGACGTTCCAGAGCACCGTCGTCGGGGAATGGAGCGGCGCATCCGCGGCGACCGCCAGGGTGGCCGGCGGGAAATAGCGCAGGAGGGACGGATCGTCCGGGGCGTCGCCGCCGTTGTTGCGCCAGCTGATCAGGAACACGGCCGCGAGCTGCGCGACGATCGGCCCTTCGACCCGGCACATGACGTCGTAGAACCGCTCGTCGTTGTAGTGGTCCTCGATGCCGCTGCCACCGACATAACCGACCCGACCGTCGACGACGACCATCTTGCGGTGGTCGAAATGGAGCAGGTCCTCGGCATGCGGCCGGAACTGCTGGGCCCCGAGCTCGCCCTTTCGGAGGACCACGATCCCGTCGTGGGCGACGACCTCGATCCCGGCCTCGCGCAGCTGGCGGAACAGGGCCTTGCTGCCGAGGTCGACCTCGCTGCCGATGGCATCGACCGCGAGGCGCACCTCGACACCCTCGGCGACCTTCTTCGACAGTGCCTCGAGGAACGTCGTCCCGATGTCGCCTGGCTTGTAGCCATAGATCAGCAGATGGACGTGGTCCGTGGCGCCCGCGATGTCCTCGAGGATGCGTGGGAAGTAGCGGTTGCCGTGGAGCAGGGGATCGACCGTCGTCGCGATGGCCGGTGCGAACGTGAGCGCGAGATCCGCCCGGCGGACGTGCGGGCGCGCGACGAGCTCCGCGGTCCGGACGGCGGCCGTCTCGGCGCGGACCGCGTTCGGGTCGAACGGGTCGGTCGGCACGCGCGTCTTGCGTCGGCGCATCGCCGCTGTCGCGGCTGCGAGCCCGGCCCCCATGGCCAGCGTCCGTCGTCGGCTCATCCTCGGTCCGTCCCGCGGGACGTCGCCTGGTCCATCGATCGCCCCCCTCCGCAGCCACCACGTCGGGTGGTGGACCACCCGCGTTCGCAAGGTCGTGAGTCGATACTGTAACGCGCTGCCCGGACCTCGGCGTGGGACACCGGGCGTATCCTTGGGGTCCACGCAGACCCCGCCCGAAGGAGGAGTCAGATGCCTGAGCTCCCCGTCAAGGAGGTCCGCCCGTCGGAGCTCCACCTCCCCGAGATCAAGCGCGAGGAGATCGTCCGCGCGCTCTCCGACATCCGGATGCCCGAGGTCCGGATGCCGGACGTCGACCTCAGCCGGATCGAGCGGCCCGATGTCGACCAGGCGACGAAGTCGCTCGGTCGGATGGCGACGGCCGCGGCGGTCGCCCTCCACCTGATCCCGCGCGCGCGACGCCCACGCTGGCCGCTGGCCGTCGGCGGGCTGATCGTCGCCGGGGTCGCCGTCGCGGTCCTCACCAATCAGGCTGTTCGGGCCCGCCTGTCGGCCGGTGCGGCCGCCGTCCGTGAGCGCGTGAGCGCGATGCGGCCGGAGACCGATCAGACGCTCGACGTCGGGCCGGACGAAGCGGTGGCGTTCGACGCGGCCGAGACCGCGACGATCGAGACCTCGCCGTTCGCCGACGCGACGCCGATCGATGCCACCGGCTATCCCGCCGGACTGGGCGTCGACCAGGACGGCAGCAAGACCCTCGAAGAGGCCCACGCCGGCGACTGACCGGGGCGATCGTGATGCCCCACGCAACCGGCGCGTGACCGCCCTCGGGCTGACCCTCGCCGGTCAGCCCGCGGTCGGCGGGTCTGACGGCATCTGCGCCAACCGATCGAGCGCCTGGCGCAGCTCGCCGGCGAACCGCCGTGCGCCGAACAGCTGCACCGCGAGCCCGATGAACTTGCCGCGGGCGCTGGTGGCGACGCGCTGGAAGTCGACCGCGACGTGGCAGCCACCCTCGGGCCGGTCTGTCACGTGGTAGTCGATGACCGTGCCTGACCGGAAGTCGTTGGAGTCCACCATCCGGAGCCGGACGAGGCCGGGCTCCGACCAGTCGTAGTGCTCGCGCGCCCAGACGCCGCCGAGGATGTCGGTCCCCTCGGTCACGTCGGCCCACGTGTCGCCCACCTCGTGCACCGTGTAGAACCTGGCGTCCAGGCCAGGCCAGAGCTCCGGCCGTCGGGGGCCGAAGTCGGTCAGCGCGGCGATGAACCGCGCGGCCGGGATCGTCCCGTCGGCCTCGTAGTGGATCTTCGCCATCGGCTGCCTCCTGCGGATACCGCTCCATGATGCGCCGCCGCGTGCCCCACGGCTCGGAGCCACGCCGTAGGCTGTGCGCCATGTCGGAGCACGGCACGATCCAGGGCATGCCGCCAGACCCGGACATGGTCGCGATCCCGGGCGGCACCTTCCGGATGGGCTCGGACGTCCACTATCCCGAGGAGCGGCCCGTCCATGCCGTGACCGTCGACGGTTTCTGGATGGACGACCACCAGGTGACCGTCAGCGAGTTCCGCCGCTTCGTCAAGGCGACCGGCCATGTCACCCTCGCCGAACGCCCGCTCGACCGGGCGGACTACCCGGACGCGGACCCGGCGCTCCTCGTCCCGGGCTCGCTCGTGTTCCACCCGACGCGCGGGCCGGTCGACCTCGACGACTACCGGAACTGGTGGCACTGGGTGCCCGGCGCGCAATGGCGACACCCCGAGGGCCCGGGCAGCGATCTGACCGGTCGCGACCGGCATCCGGTGACCCACGTCGCGTATGTGGACGCGACGGCCTACGCGGCGTGGGCCGGCAAGGCATTGCCGACCGAGGCCGAGTGGGAGTTCGCAGCCCGCGGTGGTCTCGATGGCGCGGTCTACACCTGGGGCGACGAGTTCGCGCCGAAGGGCCGGATGATGGCCAACACCTGGCAGGGCGAGTTCCCCTGGCAGAACCTGCGGACCGATCGGTACGAAGGGACATCGCCGGTCAAGGCGTTCCCGCCGAACGGCTTCGGCCTGTTCGACATGGCCGGCAATGTCTGGGAGTGGACGACCGACTACTACGCTCCGGCCCACCCCGAGCAGGCCATCCACGCCTGCTGTGGCCCATCCGGACCGCGGGTCAACCCGCGCGTCACCTCGCCCGAGGCGTCATTCGACGTCGGTCAGCCCGGTGAGCGCTTCCCGCGGATGGTCGTCAAGGGCGGCTCGCACCTGTGCGCGCCGAACTACTGCCTGCGCTACCGGCCGGCCGCGCGCCAGGCCCAGTCCGTCGAGACGTCGACCGGCCACATCGGCTTCCGCTGCATCGTCCGGCCGTCGGGAGCGGTCAGCGCATCGGTGTCGCCGGGCAGCTGATCCCGGCCGTCCCGGACGATCAGCCGGTCGCGACCGGCTCCGGGACCGCCGGCTCCGCGGGCATCGTCGCCGCGCCGGTGGTCGACTGCTTGCCGAGAGGGATCCCGATCGAGTCGAGCCAGCGTCGGATGTTGCGATAGATGGCCGGCGCGCCGAGCGGCACGTCTTCGTCGAGCTGCCACTCGACGGGGTGGAGGATGAACGGCTCGGTCTGCGGGCCGCCGAGTCCGCCGTGCGAGCCGATCAGCTCCTCGAACGCGGCGACCTCCCCGAGCTCGGGGTCGTACTGGCTGAGCAGCAGCAGGTCCGGAGCGTGGGTCATCGCGTCCTCGCGCTTGAGGCTCATGACCGTGTGTGGCCCGAACAGGGCGGTCGGGTCCTCGCCCTCGACCTTGTCGGTGTCGAGGAATCGCGTCCCGCGCGGACCGAAGACGACGGCACCGAACTCCTGCGAGCGGACCATCAGCATCCCGACGCCGGGATGGGCCGCCACCGCCGCCACGAGACCCGGGTGGAGCGCCTCGAGCTCCTCGACGGTGAGCCGATGGTCGTTGCCGGTGAAGTAGACCAGCCCGAGGTTGCCCGACCCGACCACCGCGATCGAGCTGGCATCGGCGATCGGCGCCGGGTCGTCGTCCGCATCGAGGTCCACCACGCCGTCGGTCGTCTTGCTGGCGAAGGCGGCCCGCGCGACCGTCGGCCCGACGCCCTTGCTCCTGGTGATCTCGGACAGGAACGAGTTGACGAAGACCGAGCCCTCGGCCTTGGTCTTGGTCTGGATGAGCGTGGCGCGACCGCTCATCAGGCTGCGCACGAACTCCCCGAGGCTCACCCCGTAGCGCTGCAGGAACGTCTCCCCGAGACTCTGGCCGTGGTCGGACAGGACGATGAACTTGTACGGCCGGGGCGCCTCGTCCGTCGCCTTGAGCAGCGAGGCGATCGCCTTGTCGACCCCGTCGAGCGCCTCGAACGACTCGACCCGCTCGGGACCGCAGTGGTGGGCGAGCTCGTCGTAATCGGTGAAGTCGGCGTAGATGACGTTGGTGCCGCGATACATCTCCTCGATGATCAGGGCCACGTTGACGTCGCGCAGGATGACGTTGCTGGCGGCGCGCATCCCCGCGTACTTGAGGCCGCGGTGCATCTGCGGGCGGACGCCCGCCCGTCGCGTCCGACTGGCCTGGTACTCCTCCTTGATGACCTCGCCCAGGAACAGCGTGAACGAGCGCAGGTAGCCGGTCGGGCTGAAGAAGAACGACATGAACGCGTTGCTGTCGCCGATCCCGCCACCCTCGGCCTTGATCGCCGCCGTCGTCAGGTAGGACCGCGTCGCGTCGCCGGTGAGCAGGTTGCAGATGCTCGCACCGTTGTTCGAGAGCAGGCCCTCGCCGTTCGAGATGCGCGACACGATCAGCTCGGCGTCGGTCGGGTTGCTCGAGGCCATCAGGTGCTGGCGGTCGCGCTCGTACCATCGGAAGGCCGGGATCCCGTCGTTGTTGCCGTGCAGGATGCCCGCCTGGCTGCCCGACGTCATCGACGGCAGGATCGCCTCCCACTTCGACAGCTTGTGGCTGCCGTCGCGGACCATCCCGGCCATGGTGTTGACCGATCCCGCGCGCATCCGGCCGGCCAGGATCGGATGGGCCAGGCCGTCGATCTGGACGATGACCAGCCCCGGCTTGTCGGTGTGGCCCTGCGAGCGCTTCACGAGCAGCCGCTGGATCAGGAGGCTGTAATACGAGCCGCCGCGGTCGACGCCCAGGACCGCGGTCAGGATCGTATTGATGATGGCGTACACGAACGAGGCGACGAGGGCGGTCCCGAACCCGTCCACGTGGACCCCCGGCGACACCTGGGCGATGATGACGAACGCAACGACCTGGAGGACGAGGACCAGCACACCGACCAGCACCAGCGAGACCGGTGCCGCGAGGGCGAGCACCACCGGCCGGACGATGGCGTTGAAGAGCGAGATCAGGATCACCGCGAGGGCGGCGCTCGAGAAGCCGTCGACGGTCAGGCGCGGCATCAGCCAGGCGGTCGCGAGGAACGAGACCGTGGCCACGACGAGGGTCAGGATCAGCCGACGCACGAGCGCGAGCGGCCCGCCACGCCATTCCCAGAGCACCCGGAGCTGGGTGCCGTAGAAGCCGATCAATCGGCTCATGGTCGGTTGCCTCCCTCGTACCTCGCCGGTCCAGCCCTGACTGTCCGCCAAGGATAGGCTGGCGCACTCATCCGAAACAGACGAAAACGTGCGAGCCGCCCGGCCGGGCGCTAGGATGACCGTTCCGCTGCCGCTCGATCGCCGACACGGGCACCAACGCCCGACCGATCGATGACGCGCGAACACGGGGACCTGCTCGGGGAGCAGGAAAGGAGGACCACATGTCCGACGAGACCAAGCCCACGTCCGCGACCGCGTCCGACGACGTCGTCGTGGTCAGCGGCGCCGTCGCCGATGAGTACGGCGTCCTCGCCGAGGGTGCTGTCGCGGTCCAGGGAGACCATGCCCTGGTCGTGGCCCGGTTCGCCGACACCACGGCGGCGCGGGCGATCTACGAAGACCTGCTGATGGCCGAGATCGACGGAGCGGTCCACATCGATGGCGTGCTCGTCGTCAAGGCCGACGACGACGGCCGCATCCACGTCGAGAAGATGACCGATCACAGCACCCGGACCGGGCTCAAGTGGGGGATCGTCGGCGGCGTGGTCGCGGCAGTCTTCCTGCCCGCGACGCTGGTGGCCGGCGCAGTCGCGCTCGGGGCGGCGGGAGCCGCGGCCGGCAAGGCGCGCAACCTGTCGCATCGCCTCGATGTCGAGGAGGAGCTCAAGGGCGTCATCACGCCGGGGACGTCCGGGATCCTCGCCCTCGTCACCGCCACGGATGCACCGGCCGTCGAGGCCAAGATGCCCGACGCCCAGGAGATCAAGACGGTCCCCGTCGACGAGGCCACGGCCGGCGCGATCAAGGAAGCCGCGACCGAGGCGGAGGCCGTCACGCCCAGCGGCAACTGACCGGCCGACACGTCAGCGCACCCGATCGAGGACCGTCGGCGCGATCGCCGGCGGTCCTCGCGCGTCCGGGGCGGGTGTCACACGGCCGGCGGCCCCTCCGAGGCGCGCCGTCGCCACGGCACGACACCGTCCATCTCGATGTCGAGTGAGAAGCTCAGGAACGTTCGGACCAGGACGATGAGCCCGAGCGTCGCGGCACTCTCGAGCGTCTGATCGATGGCCACGGTCAGGATGATGTCGGCGACGATGAGGACCTCGAGCCCGAGCAGGATCGTCCGTCCGAGGTTGTGGCGCAGGCCCGTGTAGGCGACCTGCCGCCGCACGCCATGCGCCAGGTCACTGCCATACGCGATGACGCTGACGATCCCGCCACCGATGAGGATCCCGACGCCGGCGGCCTCGAACAGACGGACCGCCGC
>DASYSM010000024.1:0-14907 GCA_036003325.1 Candidatus Limnocylindrales bacterium | reverse complement strand
ACGCGCAGCGACGGATCGAGGTAGACCACGCTGTCCGACTCGCCGGCGAGGGTCCGCGCCGGCGCACCGGCCAGCACGATCCCGGCGACGACCGCGACCAGCAGCACGACCGCCACGCTGCCCGATGCCACCGCCCGGCGTGGGTTCGCTCGGGTCGCGCCGATCCCCGCCACGTGGCGAAGGTACGGCCCCAGCCGGTCGAGCTCGGAGCGAGGCGCCGGCAGGTACCGATCGAACACGGGTCGGAGGGCGCACATCGCCACCAGGCTCGCGAGGAGGCCGACCTTGGCCCCGAACTCGGTCGTCTGCGGCGCGATGAACAGCGTGCTGGTGATCCCGACGGACGCAGCGAACGCGATCCTGGCGACGCCTCCGGACGGGATCGTCTTGGGATCGGTCAGCATGAAGAACAGGAAGATCAGCACCTCGGGCGAGGTCAGGATCGTCCGCCAGAAGTCGAACCCGCAGACCGGCCCGAACGCCCAGTCCGTCGTCATGCAGTGACCGGATGCGGCCAGCCCGCCGATCCCGATCGCGAGGGTCAGCCAGTAGGTCGCGGCCATGGCCAGCAGGTGAAGCCGGCGGGTGATGAGGGTCCCGCCGATGATGATGATCGCGTAGGCCAGGACCAGCCAGCCATCGAGCGGTCCCCACCAGAAGTCGAGTGGCTGCACCCGTTCGACGCCGAGGAGCAGGAAGGCGGCCACCAGGCCCACGTTCGACGGGTTGAAGACGTGCGAACCGCGGTACTGGATGACGTACTTGCTGAGCAGCGCCAAGCCGGCCACCAGCGCGAAGACGTACCAGTCGTTTGTGCCCCACGGATCACCGGCCGTCGTGTCCGTCGTCCGCAGGATGAGCGCCACGCCGCTGCCGGTCAGCATCGCGCTGGCGGGCCACACGAACGCTCCGCTCTTGCGCAGGGTCAGGCCGACCTCGATGACCGCGCAGGTGATGATGGCGGCCAGGATCTGCGGGATCGTGACCCGGAACTGGAGCCCCAGCTGGCCGAGGATGTGGATCGAGATGATGCAGGCCGCGACGTGGAGCCGCGGGTCGCGGATGCTGGGCAGGACGACCGGATACCGCCGCGCGCCGAGCGTCAGCGCCCGGCCCGTCGCGGCGGTCAACGCGGGACGGAGGTGACCGCGGGGGAGCTGTAGCCGAAGTCGGCGATCTCGGCCGCGCGCGGGCGATAGGCATCGGCCGACGGTGCGGTCCTGGCCCGGAAGCCGTCGACCATCCGGTTGTACATCGAGAATGCCGCGGCGATGAGGACGGCGAGCTGGACGTCGGCGTCCGTGCCACCCGCGGCAAGCGCGGCGTCCACGTCGGTGCCGGTGAGATCCCGTGGCTCTCGCCTGACGGTCCGCGCGATATGCAGCAGCGCCTGCATCTTCGGGTCGAAGCCCTCTGACGATCCGATCTTGATCGCGTCGATCAGCGCCAGTCGATCGTGGTCACCGGTCTTCTCGAGCAGGGCACTGGCGAATGCTCCGTGCGAGTCCATGCAGTAGAAGCAATCGTTGGCGGCCGACACCGCGGTCGCGAGCATCTCGCGCTCCGCCCGGACGAGCGTGGCGCCGGGATAGTCGTTGACCAGGAGCTCGTCGGCCAGGCCCCGAAGGTGGAGACCGAGGCCGGGCGTCAGCCTGATCGCCGCCAGGATGCCGGGAACATCAGGCAGGCTGCCGACGATCGGGTCCTCCTGGGAGCGCGAGAATCGTTCGTCATCGCGGGCCATGGATCCACCCTCAAGCTGTTCTGTGAGACGGTCGAGGAAGGATAATACGGAGGGCCGCGGGACGCCGCGCTCGGTTCCCGTTTCACGCCCGCGGTCCTCCGCTCGTTGCCAGCCGCGCCGGTCGGGGCCGCTGGCGCCGTCGCCCCGGGTCGGTGCCGGCGAGCGTGCCGGCCGGGCGGAAGCGCCCGTGGATCCCGACGGCGAGGCCGCGCCGCTCGAGCAGCGTCAGACCGGCGAGGACGCTCGCGACGGGCCAGCCGGTGGCGGCCACGAGCTCGTCCACCGTGGCACGCCCGCGGACCAGCTCGTGGGCAAGCCGCTTGGCCGCCTCGCCGATCCCCGACAGCGTGGCGGCCACGTCGGTCGGCACGTCGGGTTCGACGAGGCGATCGGCCAGGCCGAGATCCTCGATCAGTTGCGGGATCCCCGCCACGATCCGGGCGCGATCCGGGAACTCGCGCAGGTACGACAGGCAGCCGGCCGACGCGGGGGCATCGACCGCGCCCGGGACGAAGAAGCACTCGCGGCCCTGTTCGAGCGCCCATGACGCCGTGATCAGGGCGCCGCTGCGCGCCGGCGCCTCGACCACGACGGTCGCATCGGCGAGCCCGCTGACGATCCGGTTTCGACGCGGGAACGTGCCCTTGCTCGGGGCGATGTCCGGGCCGAGCTCCGAGACGACCGCACCCCCGGCGGCGACGATCGATGCCGCCAACCGGCTGTGCGCGTGCGGGTGCAGGACGGCGTGCCCGGATCCGATGACGGCCACCGTCGTGCCGTGCGCATGGACGGCGGCGGCATGGGCGGCTCCATCGATGCCGACCGCGAGCCCCGACACGACCGAGGCGCCGACCGCGACAAGATTGGTCGCCAGACGTGCCGCGAATGCTCGACCCCCGTCGGTCGCCCGACGCGTGCCGACGATGGCGACGGCCGCGTCCGCGCTGAGGGCCGCCGGATCCCCGAGCAGGTACAGGACGTGCGGTGGCATCTCGATCCTCGCGAGACGCATCGGATAGAGCGGATCCTCGACGGTGAGGACACGGAGCCCGAGCTCGCGGATCCGGGCCAGGGTCGCGCTCGCGCGTCCGGCTGCCTCGGCGATCGCCTGCGCCACCTCGGGCCCGAGCGCCCGGGCCGCGGCGTCCGGCAGCACGTCGTCGGGCGGGTTCGCCAGCCGTGCGACACCGCCGGGCGATGACGCCTCGCGCAGGATCGACACCACGTCGCCGTAGCGGGCGAGCAGGGCCGCGAAGGCGACCGGGCCGATGCCGTGGACGCCGGCGAGGACCGCCCAGGCGTCCCGTTCCTCGCCGGTCTGCACCCACGGGCGCGTTGCGGGCGGCGACGTCGCGGGACCGACCGGCCCGAGATCCGACGCCTCCTCGATGCCATCACCGCCCACCGGGCCAGCCAGTCCGACACCGAGCATGTCAGGACGCCTCGGCCGCGGCCAGCCGCAGGTCGGCCGGTCGATACCAGGCCGCCTCCTCGAGATGATCCGCGCGGACGGTCTCGGAGCCCGCCAGGTCCGCGATCGTCCGGGCGACACGCAGGATCCGTTCCGTGCCGCGACCGGTCGCTCGCTCCAGTTCGGCGAGACCGATCAGGGCGCGACGACCGGACGCATCGAGTGCGCACGCCTCGCGCAACAGGCGACCGGTCAGCCGGCCATTGAGCAGGCCGTGCGGCCTGGCCGACGCGACCGAGCGGGCGGCGGCGATCCGCCCCCGGACCGCGGCGGAGCCTTCGGGATCCGGCCCGCCGACGAGTGCCGACGGAGCCACCCGCGGCATGGCGATCCACAGGTCGATCCGGTCACGGAGCGGCCCCGACACCCGCCGCTGATAGCGTCCCGGGACGAGAGCGGGACAGCCGCACGGCCGATCCGTCGAGCCGGCGAACCCGCACGGGCAGGGGTTCATCGCGGCGACCAGCTGGAAGCGCGCCGGGAAGATGGCAGCCCGCCCGACGCGGGCGATCGCCACGCGGCCGTCCTCCAACGGCTGGCGGAGGGCCTCGAGGACATCCCGTCCGAACTCCGGCAGCTCATCGAGGAAGAGCACTCCTTGATCTGCCAGGGTCACCTCCCCGGGCGACAGGTGCGGTCCGCCGCCGACCATCCCGGCATAGGACACGGTGTGGTGCGGCGAGCGGAATGGCGGCTGCCGCCGAAGTGCGTGGACCGGCCCCTCGCCCGCCGCCGACGCGACCACGGTCGCCGCCAGCGCGGCGGCGTCATCCAGTGGCGGCAGCAGCCCCGGGATGGTCCGGGCGAGCAGCGTCTTGCCCGATCCCGGCGGGCCGATCAGCAGGAGACCATGACCGCCGGACAGGGCAACCTCCAGCCCGCGACGCGCCGGTGCCTGCCCGCGCACCTCCTCGAGGTCGGGCACGACCCGGCCCGCTGCCTCGACCGGCGGCGGGAGGCCGTCCTCCCCTCCCCGCGCGGAGCCTTCGACGAGCTCGATCCGCGGCGGCACGACGCCGGTCCGTGCCCGACGGCGCGCTCGCACGACATCGACAGCGGCCTCCAGGGTCGCGACACCGCACACCTCGACGCCGGCGACGAGCCGAGCCTCGTCGACCGCGGCGTCGGCCACGACCACCCGTCGCAGCCCGCGGCGGGCGAGCGCGGAGACCATCGGCAGGACGCCCGGCACCGATCGGACCTCGCCGCCGAGCGACAGTTCGCCGATCAGGGCGACGCGTCCCCCACCGGCACGTACCTGCTCGGAGCCGAGCAGGATCCCGACCGCCATCGCCAGGTCCAGGGAGGCGCCCGCCTTCCGCAGGTCCGCCGGCGCGAGATTGACCGTGATGCGACGCGGCGGGTGGACGAACCCGGCATTGCGGATCGCACCGCGCACCCGTTCGCGTGCCTCCTGGAGCGCCGCGTCGGCCAGCCCGACGATCGTGAACCCCGGCAGCCCCGGCGCGACATCGACCTCGACGCGGATCAACCGGCCGTCGAGGCCGTTGAGGGTGGCGGACGGGACGATTGCCAGCACCAGCGCAGGCTAGCGGCCGACGCTCACCGCTCGGTCAACCGCGGCTTATCTCCGGCGTACCCGCCCTGTGCGGGCGCCCGTCCTGCCTAGCGAGCCGCCGAACCTGCCCTGGCCGTCGCGGGCGCGGCGACCGCTGGCTTGTCCACCGACCGGGCGAACTGGAGGACGGATCCGCCGAGCGCCGAATCGGCCTTGGTGAACATGAACGGCGCGCCCGAGTTGAGGGCGCTGATCGCGCCGCGATACTCGTTCACGACCTGGTGCTCGATCGTCCGCTTGAGCGCGCCCTCGGCATTCTTGACGTTGATGCCGGTGAACGCGTTCGAGCGGTTGAGGACGAGCTGCACCTTCTCGGCCGGGTAGCCGAGGTGCTCCATGGTCTCGAGGATGAGCCGGACGTTCTTGAGGCACGACAGGTCGGCGGTCATCACCACGAACACCGCATCGGCGGCCTCGAACACGCCGAGATTGACGTCGTCGAGCCGCTTGTCGATGTCGATCAGCGTGTAGTCGTAGAGCTGCGCCAGCTGCTCGGCGATGAACGGCAGGTGCTCGGGCCGGACCAGCTCGGCGGTCTCGGGCGAGGGCGGCGCGAGGAGCAGGTCGATCCCCGAGTCGTGCTTGACCATGACCTGCTTGATCAGGTCCGCGTCGATCGACGGCGCGGTCACGACGTCGACGATGCTCTTGCGATCGAGCCCGAGATCGAGGAATACGCGGTGGTCGCCGAACTGGAGGTTGCCGTCCACCAGCGCGACCTTGCGCCCGAGCTCGCGATGGAGGGCGATGGCCAGGTTGATCGCGATGGTCGTCGTGCCGACGCCACCCTTGGCGCCGTAGAAGGCGAGGATCCGGCCGAGCGGGGGGCGGGCAAGGAGCGATTCCTTGGGCGCGAAGCGCGCCAGCAGGCTCTTGATCCGCGCCAGCAGCTCCGCCGGGTGGAACGGCTTGATCAGGTAGTCGTCGGCCCCGGCGCGCAGGCCACGGACCTTCTGCTCGACCTCGCGCTCGGCCGTCAGCATGATGATCGGGACGTGGCTGGACGTGCCCTCCTCGGTCCGGATCTTGGTCGCGACCTGATAGCCGTCGAGCTTGGGCAGCTGGACGTCGAGCAGGATGAGGTCGGGCGCCTCGGCGCCCCACAGCCGGAACCCCTCGCTGCCGTCGGACGCGACGACGACGTCGTAGCCCTCCTGCTTGAGTGTGTATTGCAGGAGCCGTTGGACGTTCGGGTCGTCATCGACGACGAGGATCTTGGCCGCCATCAATCCTCCACGGGGTTCACCGGGTCGGGACATGTCAGCCGGGTCGGGCACTTCAGCACGAATGCTGCCCCGGCGCCCGGATTATAGGGGCGTCCCCACGGGACTGGCCACAGCGTCACCGACCAGGAACTCGAACACCAGCCGACTCCACGTCTCGAGCCGGTCCGCCACCGCGGCGACCTCGTCGGCGCCGACGAACGACCCGGTCAGCTTGTCGGTCTCGCGGATGGCGACCGGCCGACCGGCCGCATCCGCGACATAGACCGCTCCGAGATGGACGGCACCGACCTCGGTCGTGTCGTCGTTGAGGACGCCGATGAGCCGGAACTCGGGGATGACATCGGCGACGAGCTCCTCGGCCCATTCGCGCCGGAGTCCGCCGAGGACGCCGCCGTCGCCCGGGTTGAGGTGACCGCCGACACCGATCGAGTAGCGGCCATGGAGCCGCGGGTCGCCACCGGCCGTCGTCCGGCGCATCAGGAAGAACCGCTCCTTATCGCGCAGCACGAGGTATGGGATGACCTGCTTGTAGGCCGGGTCTCGCTCCATCTCGACACGCGGTTCGTAGCGACCCTCGCGCTCGAGCGTGGCCACGAACGCGTCGAGATCGTCGGTGCGCAGCCCGTACCAGCCGGCGTCGCCGAGGACCGCGGACCGCGGCACGACGAACACCTGCTCGTCGGTCACGCCTGGTCGTCGAGGACGGCCCGCGCTGCCGCCAGTCGCTCGGCCAGGACGGCCTCGCGCGGTCCGCCCTTCCGCTCCAGCTCGGACAGCCACTCGTCCAGCACGGACCGCAGGTCGCGGACCCGCTGTGCGAGGACCGGGGCGTTCGTGACAGCGATGGCGGCCCCCATCGCCGGATCGCCGCGCGCGACACGTGTCGTGTCGCGCCAGCCGCCCGCGGCCAGCGCCTGGGCCGCCGGCCAGTCGTCGCGGACCGCGCCGGGCGTCCCGGCGACCGCCTCCGCAAGAGCGGCCGCCACGACCAGCGGCAGGTGGCTGATGGCCGACACCGCCCGGTCGTGCGCCTTGGCATCCATCTCGACCACCCGCGCCCGGCACGCCTTCGCGAGGTCGGTGACGCGGGCGACGTCGCTCGGGCCGGCGAGCGCGCCGGGGATCACGATCCACGGTCGGTCGGCGAACAGGTCCGCCTTCGATGCCCCATATCCGGCGGTCTCGAGACCGGCCATCGGGTGGCCGCCGACGAACCACAGGCCGGCCGAGTCGGCGCGCTCGACGATCCGCGCCTTGGTGCTGGCCACATCGGTCACCACCGCGTCGGGGCGGAGGGCGTTGCGCCACGGCCCGACCAGCTGGTCGATGAGCGGGAGACAGGCGGTCGCGGGAGCGGCCAGGATGACCAGGTCGGCCTCGGTCACGGCGGCCTCCGGGCCGGTCGCGGCGACGTCGATGACCCGGTCCTTGAGCGCCTTGGCGGGCCCGCTCCCCGATGGCGACCAGGCGGTCATCCGCCAGCGCGCGGTCTTCGGGTTCGCCCGCACGGCGCGAGCGATCGAACCGCCGATCAGCCCGAATCCGACGAACCCGAGATCCATACCGCGAGTATCGCAGCCGGACGCGATCAAGGTGTGCCGGCCGACCGCGATTCAGCTCGCCGGGTCCGGTCCCTCCCCCGGCCGCGACGTCTCGCGTCGCTCAGTGACCCGTCGCTCGTCGGCCGGCCCGTGGGACCGCACGACGACGCGCCGGTCAGCCTCGCGGCGGTCGGGCTCCAGGCGCGCGCCGCAGCGCGGGCAGCGACGTTCCTCGGGGAGCAGCGACTCGATCGGCTCGAGCGTCGAGACCTGTCGGCCACATGTCCGGCAGGCGAGCCGCGGCATCGCCGATCACCCCGACCTCAGACGCGCGGCAGCGACGCCAGCGCGGCCTCGACCTTCTCCTGGGGGTATTCGTAGTCCTCCAGCGATCCGTCCAGGTAGCGCTCGTAGGCGGACAGGTCGAAGTGGCCGTGCCCGCACAGGTTGAACAGGATGACCCGCGACTCGCCCGCCTCTCTGGCCGCGAGCGCCTCGTCGACCGCGACCTTGATGGCGTGGGTCGGTTCGGGCGCCGGCAGGATCCCCTCGGTCCGGGCGAACTGGACGCCCGACGCGAAGCTCGCCCGCTGGTGGACGCTGCGCGCCTCGATCAGGTCGTTGTCCTTGAGCAGGCTGACCAGCGGCGCCATGCCGTGGTAGCGCAGGCCGCCGGCATGGATCGGCTCGGGGATGAAGTCGTGGCCGAGCGTGTGCATCTTGATGAGCGGCGTCATCTGCGCGGTGTCGCCGAAGTCGTAGGTGTACGTGCCGCGGGTCAGGCTGGGCGCCGCCTCGGGCTCGGCGGCGATCACCCGGTACTTCTTGCCGCCGCGGAACGTGCGCCCGAGCCAGGGAAAGGCCAGCCCCGCGAAGTTCGAGCCGCCGCCGGCGCAGCCGATGATGACGTCGGGCTCCTCGCCCGCCATCTCGAGCTGGGCGATCGATTCCTGGCCGATGACGGTCTGGTGCAGGAGCACGAAGTCGAACACCGAGCCCAGCGAGTACTTGGTCCCCGGGTGGGTGACGGTGTCCTCGATCGCCTCGCTGATGGCGAGGCCGAGCGAGCCGGTATGGCCCGGCGTCTCGTCGAGGACCTTGCGACCGTAGCTCGTGTCGGGACTCGGACTGGCCACGATCTCCGAGCCGTAGGTCTCCATCAGCGCCCGGCGATAGGGCTTCTGGTCGTAGCTCGCGCGGACCATGTAGACCTTGACCTCGAGCCCGAAGTACGCGCCGGCGAACGCCAGGGCACTCCCCCATTGACCGGCGCCGGTCTCGGTCGCCAGCCGGGTGACGCCTTCGTCCTTGTTGTAGAAGGCCTGGGCCAGGGCGGTGTTCGGCTTGTGGCTGCCGGACGGGCTCCCACCCTCGTACTTGTAGTAGATGTGAGCTGGCGTCTGGAGGGCCGCTTCCAGCCGATGCGCCCGGAACAACGGGCTCGGCCGGTACAGCCGATACGCGTCACGGACCGGTTCGGGGATCTCGATCTCGCGGTCGCGGCTGACGACCTGCCCGATGAGCGCCATCGGGAAGAGCGGCGCCAGGTCGTCCGGGCCGATCGGCTGATGCGTCCCCGGATGGAGCGGCGGACTCGGGGCGACCGGGAGATCGGCCGCGATGTTGTACCAGGCGCGGGGGATGCGGGACTCGTCGAGAACGAACTTCGTCTGGCGAGGATCCGACGGCGCCATGGGGCCCCTCCTGGTGTCGTGACGAACGCGCGCCCGTGCGGGCGGCCGGAACGGGAGCCTAGCGCGCTGCGCGCCGGGCGCGCAACCGGCGATCCCGGGGTGCGATGCCTCAGTGGTGACCGGACCGGTTCGCGACGCGATGAGCGCCGCCGCGTTTCGCCGTGTGCGGCCTGGTCGCGGGCGTGTGATGGCCCTGGCCCGCCTTCGGCCCGTGCGCCTGGGGCGGCCGCTCGTGCGTCGTGGGTGGCTTGACGGCTTTCGGGTGCTTGATGATGCCGGGCGGCGGGCACGCCTCGGCCAGCCGGGCGAGACCGACCGCAGCCGATGGATCCGGAGGATCACCCGGCGGGCGATGACCCGGCACCGCGGCGCACGCCGGCGGGCCGGAAGGCACGACCGGGGTCGGGCTGGGCGGCGGCGTCCCGCCGGCAGGATGGGCGACCACGACGGCGATGCCGCCGCCACCGGTCCCGGCCGCCTCGGGCGCCTGGGGCGCCACGGTCGGTGGCGTCGCGGTCGGCTGGACAGGGGGCGGTGGCGTCGGCGTGGGTGTGGGTGTCGGGGATCCGGGCGGCGTGCTCGCCGGCGGCTCGTCGGCCGGCGGTGTCGGTGTCGGGCGGGGGCTCGGGCGGGTCGGCGCGGGCGTCGGCGCGGGCAGCGCGATGGCCGTCGGGGGTGTCGGAACGGCCCCGATCGGGTTCGAGGCTGGCAGTCCGACGATGCCGAAGCCGAGCGCGACGCCCGCCAGCACGAGGTTGACGACGCCGAGCGCGACGACGAGACGGAGGCGCTGCGCTGCGGTCACTCGGTCGGGAGCCTCCTCGTTCGGGGCAGCCTCACGAGTCGCCCCCGCGCCGATGGTAGCACCGCCGCCCGATCCGGCCCGCGGCCGGTCAGCCCAGGTCCACCGTCTCGATCGGCTGGTAGCGCGCCGGGCCGCCGCCGGTCAGGCTCTCGAACAGCCCGACACGCTCAGCACGGAACCGGGCATGGAAGTCCGCGGCCGCGGCGACCAGGCGATCGGCGATCGCCGCACCGGCCGGGACGCCATCGGACCGGGCAAGGGTGAGATGGGCGCGGAACGTCTTCTCGTCGAGTGTCCAGCCGGCCGCGGTGAGCGCGCGGTCCACCTCGCGAGCGAGTGTCACGAGCGGCTCCTCGCCCTCGCGCAGGCCGAGCCACAGGGCGCGCGGCCGCGCGAACGGCGGGAATGCACCGGCGCCACCGATGGACACGTCGAATGGGTCGACGGCGCCGGCCGCGGCGAGGACCGCGTCACGAGCCGCGTCCACGCGATCCTCGGGCGTCGGCCCGATGAACCGCAGCGTGAGGTGGAGCCCGTCGAGCCTGACCCAGCGGACGTCGCGACCGCCACCCGGGACACCCTCGCGACGGACAGACTCGACGAGCGCCGCGACACTGGCCGTGGTCTCCGGCGGGAGCGGGACCGCGACGAACAGCCGGCGGCCCGGGAGATCGGCACCGGGCCAGCGCGGCCGGCGGCCTGCCGACGTCACGCCCGCGGTTCGGTCCGCTCGCCGGCCTCGTCGTTCCAGGCCGCGCGGTCGGTGCGCAGGACCTCGAGCGCCCGGTCGCGATCACGCCAGCCGAGGACCTCGACGGTCTTGTCCTCGAGCGCCTTGTAGGTCTGGAAGAACTGCTCGATCTCGACGAGGCGATGGGGCCGGACCTGGTCGAGCCCCAGGATGTGCTGCTGGTGCGCATCGCCGATGGCCACGCACAGCACCTTGAAGTCGAAGCCCTTCTCGTCGTGCATCTCGAGCCCGCCGATCGGACGGGCCCAGACATGGCAGCCGGTGAAGGTCGGCTCATCGATGATCAGGAGCGCGTCCGTGTGGTCGCCGTCGCCGGCCCGGGTGCCCTCGATGTAGCCGTAGTCGAAGTTGTAGTACACGGCACTCGACAGGACGCGGTCGAGGCGGAACACGTGCGTCGTCTCGTCGTACTCGTACTTGTTGCGACTGCCGCGCGGGATCTCGACCACGATCTCGATGACATCGGGGAACGGGCCGGGGCTCTTCACCCATCCAGTCTAGCCGCGAGGCCCCGGCGCGGCGATGGCGCCCGATCCCTCCGCACCGGCGGGCGGCGCAGCGGGTGTCAGCGCAAGGCGGAGCCGAGCACCGGAGCGAGCGCACCTGACGGTGCGTGAGCGAGGAGCGCAGGCGACAACGCGGCGATGGCGCCCGATCCGCCGCCCGCCTAGTCGTTGTAGAGGCGTTCCTCGATCAGCTTTTCCTGCACGGTCCGCCCGTTCGGATCGAAGCAGCTGAACTCGAAGTGCTTCTCGAACTCGATGTCGACGTTGTCCTGGCCGCCGCGGTTCTTCTCGACCGAGATCACCACCCAGTCGCGGAAGCGCTGCGCCTGGTACGGGTTGAACTCGATATTGACCTTGGCGACGATGTGGTACTTCTCGTTGAGGATCAGGATGATGTCAGCCTCGTAGTTGATGGCCGACGATCCGCGCAGGTGGAAGTTGCGCAGCCGCGACGCCTTGAGGCCTTCCTTGTCGGCCGCCACGATGCAGACCATCGGCACGTCCTCGGCGAGCGCGATGTCCTTGAGCCCGTTGACGAGGTAGGTGACCTTCTCGGTCTCGTTCTCCGGCTCCGGGATCTGCGGCACCTTCTGGAGATAGTCGACGAACACCACCAGCCGCCGGTCGCCTGACAGGCGACGGTGCTCCTGGACGAGCTTGCGGATGTTCTCGATCGTGCTGGCGGTCTGCGAGCCGCGCATCAGGAACAGGTTCTGGCCGTAGCGCGCGATGCGGTCCATCGACGGGCGGAGACGCGGATTGTTGGCCATCTGGGCGGTCGCCTCGCCCTCGGCCATCCACGTCCCGAGGATCTCCTTGCGAACGTCCTGGATCTTGATCGCCCCGGTCTTGTGCGGCAGGTGCGCGAGCGCCGACTCCATCGCGATCAGGCGGTTGAGGAGGTACTGCTCGTCGTGCTCGAAGCAGATATACAGGACGTTGGCCTGGCCGCCGGACGCCACGTTGCGCGCCATCTGGAGCGCCATCGTGGTCTTGCCGGTGCCCTGCGCCCCACCGATCAGCAGCAGCTCCCCGGTCCGCAGCCCTGTCCCGATCGTCTTGTCGAGCGGCGTGAACCCGAGCGGGACCGGCTGGTACTCGGCCACGTTGCCGCTGGTGACCTTGTCGTTGAGATCGACCAGCACGTCGAGGGCCGATCGCGGCACGAGGCTGCCGGTGTCGGCATCGAGGCGCCAGGCAGGCGCCGCCGGTGCCGCGCCGTCACCCGGCGGCTCGGCGTTGGCAGGCGTTTCGGGTGCGTCGGTGGCCACGGGTCAGATCCCTCCCCGGACGGATGCAGTCGCCGTAGGGTAGCACCCGGAAGGGTCTGAATCACTCATCCGAACCCACCAAATCCGCACAGCGCTCCCGGTGACGGCCGTCAACGCGGGAGATCGACGAGCTCGTCGAACATCCGCGCGAAGGTCCGGATGCCCGTCTCGTAGTTCTCGAGGCCCATCCATTCGTTCGGCGCATGAGCATTCTCGTCCGGCGGGGTGATCCCGAGGAGCACGACCGGCAGACCCAGGATCGTCGCGAAGCTGGCGGCGACCGGGATCGAGCCGCCTTCGCGGATGTAGACCGGCGCCCTGCCGAATGTCGCCTCGATCGCCCGTGCCGCGGCCTGCGTCAAGGGATGGTCGACCGCCGTCGTGCTCGGATGGCCGCCGCCCAGGTCGGTCACGGTGACGGTCACGCCGGGCGGCGCCACCTCTTCGACGTACGCCCGGAAGGCCTCGAAGATGCGGTCCGGATCCTGGGCGGCCACCAGCCGGCAGCTGACCTTGGCATGGGCGTGGGCCGGGATGATCGTCTTGGTGCCATCCCCGGCGAAGCCGCCCCACAGGCCGTTGACATCGAGTGTCGGCCGGATCGAGCGGCGCTCGAGCGTGGTATAGCCGACCTCGCCGACGAGCGCGGGAAGCCCGAGCTTGTCCTGGTACTCCGCCTCGTCGAACGGCAGCTCGGCGAGGGCGGCCCGGTCGGGCTCGGACAGCGACACCACGTCGTCGTAGAAACCCGGGATCCGGATCCGGCCATCCGGCCCCTTGAGCGCAGCGAGGATCGTCGCCAGGGCATTGGCCGGGTTCTGCACCGCCCCGCCATAGCTGCCCGAGTGGAGGTCGACCGCGGTCCCGACGACGTCGACCTGCGCGTACATGATCCCGCGCAGGCTGAGCGTGATGGCCGGGAGGTTGCCCTCGAAGAAGCCCGAGTCGCTGATGATCGCCGCATCGGCCGTGAGACGGTCGCGGTTGTCGGACAGCCAGCGATCGAGATTGGCCGAGCTCGACTCCTCCTCGCCCTCGAACAGGTACTTGACGTTGACCGGGAAGCGGCCCGCCGTCGCCATGATCGCCGCGGCGGCCATGACGTGAGCGTGGACCTGACCCTTGTCGTCGGCCGCGCCGCGGGCGAGCATCCGGTCGCCGACGACCACCGGCTCGAACGGCGGCGAGGTCCACAGCTCGAGCGGGTCGGTCGGCTGGACGTCGTAGTGCCCGTAGACGATCACGGTCGGGGCATCGGGCGCGTGGAGCCAGTCCGCGTAGACCACGGGATGGCCGCCGGTCTCGAACGCCTCGGCGTTCTCGACGCCGGCCGCCGTCAGGGCGTCGACCAGCCAGTCGGCAGCACGCCGGCAATCGGCCGCGTGGGCGGGGATGCCCGAGATGCTCGGGATGCGGAGGAACTCCTTGTACGACTCGATGCGGGCGTCGTGCGTCGCCTCGAGATGGGCGGCAAGAGCGTCGGCTGGAGCGCCGGCGGGCGCGTCTGTGGTCGGGGCGGCGGACGTGTCAGGCATGGTCGGATTGTAGGGTGCGCGCCGACCCGGACGCGAAACGAGCGGACCGTCGCCGGTCCGCTCGTCGATAGCGCTGGTCCAGCCCCGGTCAGGCTGGCTGCGGGTTCGCCTCCGGGACCGGCTGGCCGGGCCCGACGATGGTCGGCATGCCGTGGATATTCTCCTTGGCCGGCATGTCGCTGAACAGGGCCTCGAACGCATCGGCGTCGACGGTCTCCTCGGCGACGAGCTTCTCGGCCAGGGTGATGAGCTTGTCGCGATGGGTGGTCAGCACCTCGGTCGCCCGCTCGTACGCCTTGTCGATGATGGCCCGGACCTCTTCGTCGATGGTCCGGGCGACCTCGTCGCTGTAGTCCCGCTGCTCGCCCATCGAGCGGCCCAGGAAGACCATCTCGTCGCGCTTGCCGAAGGACAGCGGGCCGAGCTTGTCGCTCATCCCGAACTCGGTGACCATCCGGCGGGCCAGGTCGGTCGCCTTCTCGATGTCGTTGCTGGCACCGGTCGTCGTGTCGCCGAAGATCAGTCGCTCGGAGACGTTGCCGCCGAGGAGCCCGGCGATCTTGTCCTCGAACTCGGTCTTGGACTGAAGATAGCGGTCCTCCTGCGGGAGGGCCATGGTGTAGCCGAGGGCCATGCCGCGGCTGATGATGGTCACCTTGGCGACCGGATCGCACTTGGGCAGGATCCGCTGCACGACGGCGTGGCCACCCTCGTGGTAGGCGATGATCGCCTTCTCCGCGTCCGAGATGATCCGCGACTTGCGCTCGGGGCCGGCGACGATCCG
>DASYSM010000023.1:0-4853 GCA_036003325.1 Candidatus Limnocylindrales bacterium | reverse complement strand
GTCCGAAGGTGCGCTGCTGCCGACGCGAGGCGGACGGCATCGACCGTCCGGTCTCGCTCGAGGGCCAGGGCCGCGGCCGAATCGAGCATGAACGGCGTGCGGATGGCGTCCCCCAGCCCCTGGACGATCTCGAGTGCCTGTCGCGACATCGCGATCGCCAGCGTGGTGTCGCCGAGCCGCCGGTAGATGATCCCGAGGGCGTTGGAGTTGTCGGCCGCGCGGGGCAGGACGCCAAGCTCGAGCATGACCGCGCAGGATGCCTCGAGGTAGCCGCGAGCGGCCTCTGCGTCGCCCGACAGTGCCAGCGACACGCCGTACGATGCCCGCGCCTCGGCCAGCGCGAACCGGTCGCCGGTCGCCTCCAGTTGCTCGACGGCCTCGCCGAACAGCCGCACCGCGGCGGGCATGTCACGGGTCGCCATGGCGATGAACCCAAGGTTGCGCAGATCGTCGCCGATCCGGGCCCGGTCGCCGAGCCCTCGGTCGATGGCCAGGGCCACCTCGTACGACCGGCCCGCGTCGGCCATGTCGCCCTGCCAGTAGGCCAGGCCGCCTGCCGCGGTGACCGCTCGGGCGTGGACCAGTGGCTCGGCGGCGGCGTCCGGCTTGGCGAGGAGGGATGTCAGCCAGGCACGACCCTCGCGGATCTGCGATCGCTGTTGCCAGAACCGCCAGATCGCCGCGGCCGTGCGCAGGCCGGGCGTCGTGTCACCGTCGGTGGACGACCAGCGCATGACCGCCCGGATGTTGTCGTTCTCGGCGGTCAGCCGGGCCAGTGATGCGTCGCGATCGGCGCCCATGAGGCGCGGCTCGAGGGCCTCGGCGAGGTCCGCCATATAGGCCGCGTGGCGACCTGCCATCTCGAGCGCCTCGCCGGCCGCCACCAGCTGCTCGGCGGCGTATTCGCGGATGGTCTCGAGCAGTCGGAATCGGGGCTCGCCATCGGCCGTGTCGTCGCGGGTCAGAAGGCTGTCGTCGATGAGTGCCGACACGAGGTCGAGCGCATCGCCGCCGATCTCGCCGGCCGCATCGCAGACGGCCTCGACCGCCTCGATGCGACAGCCGCCGGCGAACACCGACAGCCGTCGGAACAGGATCCGTTCCGGCTCGGGAAGGCTGTCGTGGCTCCACTCGATCGCGCCGCGCAACGTCCGCTGCCGATCCGGGAGGCCTGCGGTCCCCGACGACAGCACCGCCAGACGGTGTTCGAGTCGGGTCAGCAGCGCGCCGGGCGAGAGCACCTTGATGCGGGCGGCGGCCAGCTCGATCGCCAGCGGCAGCCCGTCGAGGCGGGTCACGATCGCGCCGATCGCGCGCAGCTCGTCGTCGGTCGGCTCGAAGCCAGGTCGGGCCATCCGGGCGCGATCCACGAACAGGGCGACCGCTCCGCTCTCGCGGAGCTGGTCGGGCGCGGCCGCGCCGGACAGGTCGGGTAGGTGGAGCGGCGGGACCGCATATGGCCGCTCGCCATAGAGACGGAGTGGCCGCCGGCTGGTGACCAGGACCTTCACCTTCGGAGAGGCCTTCAACCACCCATCGACGAGTGGCGCGGCCTCGAGGATCTGCTCGAAGTTGTCCAGGACGAGCAAGACGGACCGGTCGCGCAGGTGCTCCGTGAGCGCCTCGGTCGGGGTCCGGTCGCGCGTCTCGACGAGACCCAGCTCGCCCGCCACGACCGAAGCGACCAGGCTGGTCTCGCGCACCAGATCGAGGGCCACGAAGAACGCTCCGTCGACGAATGCCGGCCGCAGCCTCTCCGCAGCCCCGATCGCGAGGCGGGTCTTCCCCGTGCCGCCCGGCCCGGTCAGCGTCACGAGCCGGCTCTCCTCGACGAGTCGGACGACCTCGTCGACCTGGCGCCCGCGGCCGACCAGGCTGGTCAGAGGCTCGGGCAGGTGGCTTCGTCCGGCATCGAGCGAGCGGATGGGCGGGAAGTCGGCGGGCAGCCCGTCGATCACGAGTTGGTAGATCCGTTCCTCGCGGTCGAGGTCCTTGAGTCGATGATGGCCGAGGTCGCGCAGGTCGACCCCGTCGGGCAGGGCGCGACCCGACAGCGCCTCGGTCTCCGCCGACAGCAGCACCTGTCCGCCGTGGGCGACCGCGGCGATCCGCGCCGCCCTGTGGACGTCGAGCCCGACGTAGTCGTCGCCCCCGCGGTGCCCCTCGCCGGTATGGATGCCGATCCGGAGCTTCACGTCCGAACCATCGGGCCAGGTCGCCGCGGCCAGCGAACGCTGGATGGCGACGGCGGTCCGGACCGCCCCGGCGGGCGTCGGAAAGACGACGAAGAACGAATCGCCCTCGGTCCCGACCTCGACGCCGTCGCCCTCGGCGATCGCCGCGCGGACCAGGTCCGCCTGCTGCTCGAGCAGCGTCGGGTACCGGTCGCCGAGCGCCTGGAGCAACCGGGTCGAGCCCTCGATGTCGCTGAACAGGAAGGTGACGGTGCCGGTCGGCAGATCGGGTCGCCCGGCAGCGACGCCGGACGCGGTCATGCGCGGACGGGGATGGGCGGCATCACCGGCTCGTCGCCCTCACCATCGCCGTCGCCCTGGCCGCCGGTGCCCTGGCCGCCGATCGATTCGTCATCGCTCGTGATCGGATCGGACGCGGCCCTCTCGCGGCGGGCGAGGAGCACGAGCGGCAGTGACAGCGCCGAGACCGCGGCAGCCACCAGGTACGAGGCCCCGTATCCGTTGACGTCCGCCACGTGGCCGAGGACCGGCTGCGTGACCACCCCACCGGCCGAGCCCATCAGGCTGTCGAACGACAGGACCGTGGCCCGCTGCGCCGACGGGATGACCCCGTTGAGGAAGGCCTGGCGGAGCGGTGATTCGATGGCGTAGACGAGGGACCAGATGAGGATGAGCAGCAGCGCGAACGCGAACTGGTTGGTCAGTCCGACGAGGGCGAGCAGGGCGACCGTCAGCACCCCGCCGACGAGCAACGCCTCGGTGCGCAGCCGGAACAGACGGCGCACGCGGGTCTGGATCAGCCCGCCGAAGATCTGCGCACCGGCGATCGCGGCGGCGGCCAGACCGGCGACCCCATAGGCGGCCGGGTCGCCGTACAGCTGGAGCAGATACGGCTGGAACGCGTAGAAGGCGTAGATCCCCACGCCCGCCGTGAACGGCGCGGCCAGCATCAGCCAGCGGACGGGCGGGTTGCGCAGGCCGCCGTCGATCGAGCCACGGAGGACATCGCCGACCTCGGCACGGACGCTCTCGCCGCGCTTCGGCGTGAAGCCGATGTCGTGCATGAACAGCCAGGCGATGACCAGGGTCACGCCGAGGAGCGCCGACCGGATCAGGTACGGCACTCCGATGTTCGTCGCCTGGGCCACGAACCCGCCGAGCACCGAGCCGGTCAGCATCGCGACCCCGGTCACGACCTGCGCCCTGGCGAAGATGGACTCGAGGCTGCCGCGGAACCCGGTCGCGGTGAGGGCGTCCACCAGCCACGCCTCGGTCGCACCGGAGAAGAACGTGAACCCGAGCCCGAGCAGGATGGACGCGAACGCCCAGCCGAGCAGACCGGCCCGGACCTGCCACATCACCAGGTACAGGAGCGTCGCACCGAGCAGCGTCGCGGCCCCGAGCATGAACGAGAACTGCCGGCCGCGGGTATCGGCGACGACCCCTGTCGGGATCTCGAACAGGACCGAGCCGACCGTGAAGAACGCATTGACGGTGAAGGCCTGGGTGTTGTCGAGCCCGGCACTGAGCAGGAACAGCGTGTTGATGCCCCAGATGAACGACGCGGCGAGGGTCGTGAACAGGGTCAGGACCAGGTAGGTCCGTTGGACGGTTCGGGCGGCGTCGGGCATGTCCAACGGAGTCTACTCACGACCCCGTGCTGCGACGAGGGGCGCGCGCGGTATCGTGCCGCCATGACAGCCACGGACGGGCGTGTCGTCACGTTCCGGGCCCTTCACGAGGCCGGCTGCTTCGTGATGCCCAACCCATGGGACGTCGGCAGTGCCCGCTACCTCGCCAGCCTCGGCTTCACGGCGCTGGCGACGACCAGCTCGGGTTTCGCCTGGAGCGTCGGGCGACCCGATAACGGCGTGACGCTCGACCAGGCGCTCGACCACCTCCGGGCCATGTCGGCCGCCGTCGACCTGCCCGTCAACGCCGATTTCGAGGGTGGGTTCGCGACCGAACCCGACGGTGTGGCCGCGCACGTGGCGAGCGCGGTCACGACCGGCATCGCCGGGATCTCGATCGAGGATTCGACCGGTGATGCCGACGCGCCGCTGTTCGACTTCCCGCTGGCGGTCGAGCGGGTGCGGGCCGCTCGGCGGGCCATCGACGCGAGCGGGACCGGAGTGCTGCTCACCGGTCGTTCGGAGGGCTTCATCGTCGGCCGGCCCGATCTCGCCGCCACGATCGCCCGACTCCGGGCCTACGGCGAGGCCGGCGCCGAGTGCCTGTACGCGCCGGGCCTTCGGTCGACGTCCGACATCGCCGCCGTCGTCCGCGCCGTGGCACCCAGGCCGGTCAACGTCCTCGTCGGTGGCGACTTCACGACAGTGGCCGAGCTGGCCGGTCTCGGGGTTCGCCGGATCAGTGTCGGTGGGGCCCTGGCCCGGACGGCGTGGGCCGGCTTCATGCGTGCCGCCACCGAGATCGCCCGTGACGGGACATTCGGTGGGCTGTCCGGGGCGGCTTCCTCGGCCGATATCGAAGGGGCGTTCGGCGGCGAGATGTAGTGCGCGGCGGGGCCGTGGGGGCCGTGGGGCCGTGGGGGCCGTGGCGTTCGCGCGGGCCGTGGCGTTCGCGCGGGCCGTGGCGTTCGCGCGGGCCGTGGCGTTCGCGCGGGCCGTGGCGTTCGCGCGGGCCGTGGCGTCCGCG
>DASYSM010000022.1:0-3256 GCA_036003325.1 Candidatus Limnocylindrales bacterium | reverse complement strand
AGTCGCTCAAGGGTTCCGACATGGACGTGATCAAGAGCGGCATGTCGTCGCTCGCCGAGTCGCTCCAGCGTGTGTCGACCGCGGCCTACCAGGCAGCGGCATCGGAGGCCGGGGAGTCCGGAAACGGATCGTCGGACGGTGCCGGTCCGGGCGGCAGCGATGGCGGGCAGTCCGAGGGCGGCGCCGGCGACGGCACCGGGGCCGCGGACGAGGAGACGGTCGAGGGCGAGTTCAAGGAGGTCTAGGCAGTCCAGGCCCCAGGGGATCTCGCCGATGAGTGACGGCCCGCGGGCGACCGCGGGCCGTTTCGATTCGGTGCCGTGGGCCGTGGGCCGTGGGCCGCGGGGAGTGGGGGCGTGGGCCGCGGGCCGTGGGCCTCGAGCACGTGCTCGGCGGAGTCGCGGGCGTCTCGTGCCCCGGGTCCTCGCCGATTGTGACAAACGCTCGCCACACGAGCGTTGGTCACCGGGACCCTGACGATCACCTCACCAGGCGAGCATCTGACAGGAACGCGACAAGTCGCGATGCCACGTCACGCTCGAGCTCCCGGCCGACGTCTCGCGACGCGGTGACGAGCGCCCGTGTGGCGAGCATCTGACAGGAACAACACGCCATCGACGGTGTCGACAGGGCGCCGGATCCACCGTCGAACCGCCACGGTCCGCGCCGGCAGCGCGGTCCTGAACGTCGAGGCGTGCCGTTCGACGCGGCGCCGGGCGGTTCGATCGTCGGGGAGCACCAGCAGGCGCGACACGCTCCTCACCTGCCACCCGCGCTCCAGGGCGATGTCTCGCGCGAGTCGTCCTTTCCGGTCGATGCCGTGGAGCATCGCCTGCATGTCGGGAACGACCGACTTGATCTCGATCACGAGCAACGACCCGGTCGGTGGGTGGAACGCGAGGATGTCGATCGAGCCGCGTTCGCCTCGCACGTTGAACGAGACCTCGGTCGCGACCAGCCAGTCCGCGGAGGCAAGGAGTGCGAGTGTCCGTTCGACGAGGTCGGCGTGACCGGCATCGAGCAGGCGATCGAGACCCTCGCCCTGCCACAGGAGCCGCACATCGATCCTGGCCCCGAGCGCGGCCGCGACGCCGACAAGGACCTGGACGGTCACCCTGTCGGCGTGCCCGCGCTCGATGCGCCAGACAGCGCTCCGTGAGGCACGCGCCTTCGCGGCCAGGTCGTCCTGCGTCCATCCTCGCCTGCGCCGGAGCGCCCGGACCCCGAGCCCGAACCGGATGACCTCCATCGGGTGAGCATGGGGTCGGCGCCTTCACCGGTCCTTATCTATCCGGATCATCGGGGTCGTGGGCCGCTCGGGGGTCGTGGGCCGCTCGCGTAGCATCCTCGCCATGAGCGCACCTGGCGAACCACGCGATCCGCGGCTCACCTTCGGCAACGTGGTCGACGTGTATGACGAGATCCGCCCGACGTACCCGGCGGCGTTGTTCGACGAGTTCTTCGCCCTCCTGCCGTCCGAGCCGGACGTCCTGGAAGTCGGACCGGGTACCGGCCAGGCGACGAGGGACCTGCTTGCCCGCGGCGCTGTCGTCCATGCTGTCGAGATCAGCCCGTCGATGGCCCGCAGGCTGCGCTCGAACCTACCGAGCGAGCGCCTCACGGTGAGCGTCGGGGACTTCGAGACGATCGACCTCGCGGCCGAGAGCGCCGACGCGGTCTTCTCCGCCAGTGCCTACCACTGGATCTCTCCGGCAGCCCAGCTCGATCGACCCGCGTCGATCCTGCGTCCGGGCGGCGTTCTGGCGGTGGTCGGCCTCTTCCAGGTCGACTCGCCCGAGGACCGCGGGTTCTACGCCGCGGCCCAGCCGATCTACGCGCGGTACGGGCGAGCCGATGAGGCTCCGCCGACCGAGGCGCGCACGGACGTCGAACCGACGATCGCGCAGGCACTCATCGGCTCGGATCCTCGCTTCACCGACGTCGTCGTCCATCGATGGGACTGGGACCAGACGTACACCGCTGCCGAATACCGGAAGCTCATGCTCTCGTTCTCGGACACGAACATGATGGCTGCCGGCGACCGGATGGGCCTGGTGGACGACATGGAGGCATTCATCGACAGCCGCTTCGACGGGCAGGTGACGAGGCCGCTCGTCGTCGCGCTCACGACGGCACGGCGTGCGAGCGCCGACGACGGCACGAACCCGCGCGCCCGGTCGGTCAGGCGGCGGAAGCCACCGCGATCGGTGCGACCGGCGTGATCTCGCCGGTCGGCTGGACGAGGAAGATCCAGACATCCCACGTCACGTGGCTGACGACCAGCGCGCCGAGCGGGACGCCCGCCGCATAGAGGGCGCACCAGTGGGCGCCGGCGATGCCGGCCGCGCCGAACAGCGTGAAGTTGCCGGTCACGATGTGGACACCGCCATACGCGGCGGCGGCCAGCGCCGCTCCGGTCCACCGGCCGTACCGCGCCATGAGCGCCTCCTGGACGAGGCCGCGCCAGAACAGCTCCTCGGCCGGACCGATGACGGTCGCCAGCCGGACGGCGATCTCCTCTTTCGGGCGGATCGTCCGGAGCGTGTAGATGTCACGGATCTGGGCATCTCCGCCGGGCACGAACCGGCGGGCGAAGACATCGCCGACCCTGAACGTCGCATAGAGCGTGGCGGCGGAGGCCAGCCCGAGCGCCACCTCCTTCGGCCCGATGCGCGTCCCGCGTGCCGGCCGACTCGTGAGCAGGGCCAGCCCGCCGAGGTTGAGGCCGGTCATCGTCATCCGGTGCCAGAAGCGGTCCCGCCGGCCACGGAACGTCAGGGCGAACCAGCCCTGGGCGAGTGCCAGCCCGAACTCCAGGGCGCCGGGGACCACCGCGCGACGGGGGACGCGGACCACCGGCCGGTCAGCCACCGACGGCCCGCGACAGGACGAGTCCGAGCACGAGCAGCGACCCGAACGCGAGGTGGAGCCGCGCAGTCTCGAGGTCGATCATGGCGATCGCGCGCGCCTGGCCCGTGGCGCCCAGCTCCGCCGCACGGATGACCGCGACCAGGAACGGCAGCGACAGGACCGCGAGCAGCGTCCACGACGGCAGGGCGGCGGCGATGACCGCAACGGCAAGGACCATGTACGCGCCGATGACCAGGCCCACGTAGCCATAGTGTGCCCAGCGCCGTCCGATCCGCGCCGAGATGGTCGAGATGCCGGCTCGACTGTCCTCGCGGATGTCGCGCCACTCGTTGCCGTGGAGGATGGCCGCGACCAGCATCCCGATGGGGATCGACAGGACCAGCGC
>DASYSM010000021.1:0-80811 GCA_036003325.1 Candidatus Limnocylindrales bacterium | reverse complement strand
CTCACCTGTACCATCGGCCGATGACCCAGGACACCGGCGCCGCCTCGTTGCTCCGCTCGGTCGGGCTGCTGGCCGACGGTCCGACCGTCTGGGGACGACCCGTCCCGGCCCAGGGACCCGGCGTCTTCGTGTTCGAGCTGCCGGCCCCGCTGGCGTCCGCGCCGATCGAGCCGACCCGGGTCGGCAAGTGGATCGAACGGGTCGAGACCCTCCGGCTCGATGGCGAGCGACCGACATCGAAGGCGCTGGCGACGCGGCTCGCGTCGTTCTGGCTCCCGTCGCAGACCGTGGTCTATGTCGGGACGACGGACAGCGCGATCGGGCGGCGGGTCACGGCCATCGGACGGACCGAGCTCGGCGACCGGCGGCCGGCGTCGGGCGGCCACTGGCTCAAGACGCTCCGCTCGCTCGACGGCCTGAAGGTGTGGTGGGCCGCCACATCCGCGACCGAGGAATACGAGGACGCGCTGCTGTCGGCCTTTGCCGCGGCTGTCCCGGCAGCCGACCTGGCCGCACTGCCCGACGCCGGTGTCGTGCTGCCGTGGGCGAACCTGCGCTCGCCGACCGGCGAACGACGGGCGACCGGGCTGACCGGGTCGCTGATCGTCGAGCCGGTCGAGCCCGCGCCACCGCCGACGCGGATCGTGACCGTCCCGGACGGCGACGCCGACGGGGCGCGCGGCGAGCCCCCGGCTCCGAGGCGACGCGTCGCCACTGCGCCGGCGGGGACGGTGGCGGCACGCACGGTCCCCAAGGCGCCCCCGCTCGTGTCGCCCGGGTCGGCCTCCTCGTCCGCGGGCGCATCGGCTGCGAACGCCGGCGCGACGGCCCTGACCGCCGACGGCGAGGCGCGCCTGCGCGCCGAGCTCGACGAGCTGACCCTGATCAAGCGGCCGCAGGTCATCGCCCGCATCCGCACCGCCAAGGAGCACGGCGACCTCAAGGAGAACGCCGAGTACCACGCCGCGCGCGAGGAGCAGTCGTTCCTCGAAGGCCGCGTCCAGGCGATCGAGGCGCGGCTCCGATCGGCGGTCATCGTCGACGCACCCGTCGCCGGGTCGCATGTGGGCCTGGGCTCGGTCGTGACCGTGGACGACGACGGCGAGACGGTGTCCTACACCATCGTCGGTGCCGACGAGTCCGACCCGACACGCGGCCGGATCTCATCATCGTCGCCGGTCGGCCGCGCCCTCGTGGGCCGGAACGCCGGGGACCTGGTGATCGTGGCCACCCCCGCCGGCGAACGGCGCTACCGGATCCTCGAGATCGCGTAGCGGGCGGGGCTCATCGTCCCTCGCCGCGTCATGCTTTCGGCGGCTCGACCAGCTTGTGCTCGACGGCATAGAGGGCGGCCTGCGTGCGTGACGCCAGCCCGAGCTTGCCCAGGATGTTCGACACGTACGTCCGCGCCGTCCGCTCGGTGATGAACAGCGCCGTCCCGATCTCCTTGTTGCTCATCCCCTGGCCGAGGAGGCTGAGGACGTCCCTCTCGCGATCGGTCAGCGGCTCGACGAGCGCCTCGTCGGGCGACTTCTTGTTGCGCATCCGCTGGGCGAGCAGACGCGCGACCGCCGGGTCGAGGTGGACCTCGCCGTCGTAGGCGGCCCGCACGGCGGCTGCGACCTCTTCGGCCTCGGCGTCCTTGAGCACGTAGCCCGACGCGCCTGCCTCGAGGGCGGCCGTGACCTGCTCCTCCTCGATGAACGAGGTCATGGTCACGATCTCGGTGACCGGGCGCTCCGCCTTGATGCGGCCGATGGCGGTCACCCCGTCCATGTTCGGCATCAGCAGGTCCATCAGCACCACGTCGGGCTCCAGCCGGCGGGCCATCGCCACGCCCTCGGAGCCGTCGGTCGCCTCGCCGACGACCTCGATGTCGGGCTGGTGGTCGAAGAACATCCGCAGCCCCATCCGGACGACGGAGTGATCGTCGACGATGAGCACACGGATCTTTGACGGCTCGGTCACATCGGCTCCCTCAGGCGATGGGCCATCGCGGCGCGCGGCTCCCGGGTTGGTGGACGCGGCCGAGTCTAGCAAACGAGAGGCTCCCGAGCGTCAGCTCGCGAGCGGGACGGCCGCCGCGACGACCGCGGCGACGAGGTCGCTCGGCCGGAAGGTCTTGCGCACGAACCCGTCTCCGGCGCGCTGCAGGTCCGAGCCCTCGAGGGACGGGGCACCCATCACCAGGATGCGGACCCGCGGGGCGGCCGCCCGCACGCGATGGATCAATGCCGTGCCTCCGTCGAGGTCGGGTAAGCGGGGATCGATGACCACGATGTCGGGCTCGGTGGCCAGCACCACGTCGAGCCCGGCGGCCGCCTGTCCGGCGTCGCCGACGACCATCAGCCGTTCGCCGATGCACAACAGCCCGACGAGGCTCTCCCGGACCCGGTCGTCGGCATCGATGACGACGACCCGCAGTCGACCAGGTTCGCCGGGCGCGGGTTGCATGGATGCATCGTGGCGCGCCTTGCGTCGGGCCGGAACGGACCATCGCCCATGGCTCGACTCGGCCGAACGTCGAGGATCGGCTACGTCATGCGTCGCGGATCGGCGACGCACCGTCCGAGCTCGGAGCGGCGCCGCCGGCCGCGATCGCCGACTCGGGGACGAGGACCTCGATCCTGGTTCCTTCGCCGGGAACGCTCCAGACCGTGAACTTCGCCCCGATCTTGTCTGCCCTGGCCCGCATCCCCGCCAGACCGAGATGACCGTCGGGGACGCGCGCCGGGTCGAATCCCTTTCCGTCGTCGTGGACGTCGAGCCGGACGCCGCTCGCGGTCCGCCCGACCTCGAGCCGGACCTGGCGGGCCGCGGCGTGCTTGACGACGTTGTGGAGCGCCTCCTGCGAGATGCGATAGAGGACCTCCTCGATCGCCAGCGGGAGCCGCTCGTCGAGCGCACTCTCGACCACGATCGGCAGCCCGATCCGGCCCTGGAGCGCCGCCGTGTGGGTGCGCAGCGCGCGCGCCAGCCCGTCCTGCTCGAGGTTGCCGGGCCGGAGCTCGAAGATGAGCGCCCGCATCTCGGCCAGTGCCTCGCGCTGGAGGTCGCGCAGCTGGCCGAGCTGGCCGCGGGCGGCCTCGACATCGCGGTCGAGCAGGAGCTCGACGGAGCGCGACACGAGGGTCATCGAGAACAGCGCCTGGGTGACCGAGTCGTGCAGCTCCCGCGCGAGGTGGGCGCGCTCCTCGCCCGCCGCCAGCTCGCCGGCCTGGCGCCGCAGGTCGCGCTCGAGCCGATCGCGCTCGCTCACGTCCCGGGCCGCGCCGTGGGCCCCGTCGAACCGCCCGTCGCTGGTCATCCCGGTGCCGTTGATCTCGACCATGACGTCGCGGCCGTCAGCGTGCCGGAAGGGCAGCCGCATGCGATGGACCGCGCTCGGGTGGCGAGCGAGCCAGCGGAAGCGGACCGACGCGTCGCGGCGCGCCTCGGGGGCGAAGATGTGGGCGTATGGCCGGCCGATCAGCTGATCAGGCTCGACGCCCAGCATCGTCCGCGTCGCATCGCTCAGGAAGGTCAGCGTGCCCTCGGCGTCGGTCACCCAGACGAGGTCGGGCGACGAGTCGACGAGGTAGCGGTAGCGCTCCTCCGAGGCGCGCAGCTCCCGTTCCAGGCGTGCCCGCTCGCTGACGTCGCGGGTGGCGCCGTGGATGCCCTGGAACACGCCCTCCGCATCGACCATCCCGATCGCGCTCACCTCGACCGGGATGAGCCGGCCATCCGGGCTGCGCAGATCGAGATTGGAGACCTGTTCGGTGTCCGGGTCCGCGACCAGCGCCGACCAGCGCGCCACCGCCTCCGGAACGCTGGCCGGGTCCACCACCCGCGAGAAGTGGCCGCCCGTGACCTCCTCGGGCTTCCAGCCCGAGACACGCTCCATCGCGTCGGACATGAACGTGAAGTTGCCCTCGGCGTCGGTCGAGAACACGACGTCGGGCGAGTTCTCGACCAGGAACCGGTAGCGATCCTCCGATTCGGTCAGGCGGAGCAACAGGGTCGAGTTGGTGATGGCGATGGCGGCCTGGTCGGCCAGACCCTGGAGCAGGTCGAGCTCTTCGGCGGCGAACCGGCGCGGCTCGGCGGTCGAGATGGCCAGGGTGCCGATGACCTCGCCACCGGGCGCGCGCAGGGGTGCGGCGGCCATGCCGCACAGGCCGAGCCGCGCGGCGACCTCGTCGTCGTTGCCGTCGTGCGGGATCCGGGGATCGGCCGTGTAGTCCTCGGTCCAGACCGGCTGGCCCGTCTCGGCGGCCAGGCCGTTGATCCCTCCACCGAGCGGGAAACGCATGCCGAGGAGCCAGTGCTGGGTCTCGGGGTCGGTCCCCCCGGCGACGACCACCGGAACGAGGAACGTCCCGTCCTCGCCGAGCCGGGTGAGATGCGCCCCGTCGGTGGCGAGCAGCCGGCGAGCCTCCTCGACCACCCGGTCGAGGATGACGTCGGGCTCGCGCAGGGCCGCGATCCGGGCGGTGATGTCGCGCAGGGCACGTTCCGTGTCGGCACGCCGGGCGACCGCCGACTGCGAGCGTTCGAGCTCCTCGATCAGCCGGGCGTTGGTGATGGCGATGGCCGCCTGATCGGCCAGGCCGCCGAGCACCGCAGCGTCGATGTCGTCGAACGCGTGGACATCTCGTCGATAGACCTCGATCGCGCCGAGCGGTCCCTCGTCGCCGATGATCGGGGCGACGATGAGGTCGCCGATGCCGCTCGCCCGGGCCGACTCGTCGGTGTCGGCGAGGTGCTGGAACTCGCCCTCGAGATAGTCACCGGCGGCGATGACCCGGCCCTCGGCCATGGCCTTGCCCGACAGACCTTCGCCCAGGCGGAGTCGCGACGAGCGGACCGAGGATCGCTGCTCGTCGGTCAGCCCCGCGTCATAGGCGGGCGTCAGGAGGTCCTCGTCGCGGTCGTACTCGTCGATGACCGCACCGTCGGCCCGCAGCAGCCGTCGGGCCTCGTCGACGATCCGCTGGAGCAGGTCGCCGGGCTCGCGGATGGCGGTGATCCGGGTCGCGATCTCGCGCAGCGCCTGCTCGGCCTCGGCCCGCCGCTCGATGACGGCGCGCGAGCGCGCCAGCTCCTCGATGAGCCGGGCATTGCGGATGGCGATCGAGGCCTGCGTGGCGAGCGCGGTCAGGAACTCGGCATCGGCGTCGTCGAACGCCGCGACCTGGCGTGACACGACCGACAGGGTGCCGAGCGGTTCGCCGTCGCCGGCCAGCGGCACGGCCACCACCGACCGGATCCCCGACGAGCTCACGAACTCGCGGGCGAGGTCGTCGCGCAGGAAGCGCGTGTCCGCGAGGTAGTCGTCGGTCCGCGCCGGGCGCTGTTCGGCGAAGGCCGTCCCGGCGACCGCCTGGCCGGGCTTGAGCCCGACGGTCAGTGCCCAGTCGGGCACGACCTGCATCGCCTCGCCGGCCGCATACGACCAGCGCAGCGCGTCGATGTCCGGCTCGTACAGGTCGATCCGCGCACCGTCGGATTCGAGCAGACGGGTCGCCTCCTCGACGATCTGCTGGAGCACCTCGTCGGGCTCGAGGATGGCCGACACCCGCGCGGCGATCTGACGCAGGGTCCGTTCCGAATCGGCCTGCCGGGCGATCTCCGCGCGGGACTTCTCGAGGGCCTCGACGAGACGGGCATTGACGATGGCGATCGCGGCGTGGTCGGCCAGCGCGCCGAGCAGCGCCGCATCGGCCGCGTCGAACGCGTCCGGCCGGTCGCCGTAGACGGTGATGGCGCCGACCGGCACATCGTGGTGGACGAGCGGCGCCGAGATGACCGAGCGGATGCCGGCCTGGCGCACGAACGCGTCGCGCTCGGGCGTGTGCTCGAACCGGTCGTCCTCGAGATAGGCGCCGGTCCATTCGACCTGACCCGTGCGGACGGCTCGCCCGGAGACGCCGGCGTCGAGATCCAGGTTGATCTCGCTCAGCAGGGGCATGCTGGCACTCGCCCGCAGCCCGGCCTCCCGGCTCGTCCATGCGTCGGCTGTCCCGGCGTCGTCGAGCAGGTCGATCATCGCGCCGGCCGCGCCCAGGAGGCGGACGGAGGCGTCGATGACGGCCTGCAGGATCTCGTCCTGGTCGTGCGTCGCACTCACCCGGCCGGCGATCTCGCGCAGCGTCCGTTCTGCGTCGGCGGTCCGGGCCAGCTCCCCGCGCGAGCGGTCGAGCTCCTCGATGAGCCGGGCGTTGGTGATCGCGATGGCGGCCTGGCTGGCGAGGGCGCCCACCAGGCCGGCGTCGGTCTCGGAGAACGCGGCGACCTGCTTCGCGTAGACCTCGATGACCCCGAGCGGCCCTCGGTCGCCGGAGATCGGTGCGGCGATCATCGAGTGGAAGCCCGTCCGCCGATAGAACTCGGTCGATTCGGATGACGGCGGGAACTGGGACGGAAGGTCGTCGTCGGCCAGGATGACCCGGCCCTCGGCGACGGCGATGCCGGTCGCACCCACGCCGACCGAGATCCACAGGGCCGCTCGTTCCTGCTCGCTGAACACCTCGGCCAGGCCGTCGTCCATCGCCCAGTGAAGGTTGCCCGTGGTCGGATCGAGCAGATCGAGGATGACCCCGTCGGCCCGGACGAGCCGACCGGCCTGGGTGACGACGTCGCGCAGGATGTCGGTCGGGTCGCGCAGGACCGTGATGCGCGCGGCGATCTCGCGCAACGCCTGTTCGGCCTGCGCCCGCCGGCCGAGCGCGTCGCGCGACTGGTCGAGCTCCTCGATCAGCCGGGTGGTCCGGATGGTGATGGCGGCCTGGTCGGCGATGGTCTCGAGCAGCCCGGCGTCGGAGTCGTCCCAGGCATCGGGCCTGACGGTCGACACGATGATGGCGCCGAACGGTCCGCCGTCGCCGGTCAGTGGCGCGGCCATCACCGACTGGATGCCGATCGTCGCGAGGTGCCGATCGACGCTGCGCAGGCGCGGGAAGCGCCGATCATGGATGTAATCCCCGGTCCAGTACGGACGCCCGGTCAGCACCGCCTGGCCGGCGACGCCATAGAACCGTGGATCGCCATCCTCGGGTTCGATCTCGATCGTCAGGCTGGAATCGAGCGCGCCCGACGCGTAGGCGCCGACCAGGCGGCCGGTGTCCTCGTCGATGAGCTCGATGCGCGAGCCGTCCGCGTCGAACAGCCGGGCAGCCTCGTCCACCGCGAGCTGGATGACGGCCGGGAAGTCGACGGCGGCGCTGATCCGCGCCCCGATCTCGCGCAGCGAGCGCTCGCGGTCGGCCACCTTGGCCAGCTCCGAGCGCGACGCGTCGAGGGCTTCGATGAGCCCGACGTTGTGCATCGACGCGGCGGCATGGTCGGCCAGCGCGCGAACGAGCCCGATCTGCGCCGGGCTGAACGCGTCCTCGCGCGACGAGAACGTCCCGAGCGCGCCGATGACCGTGTCGGCGGCGATGAGCGGCGCGGCGACCATCGAGCGGATGCCGAGGTCCTGGACCACCCGGTCGGTCTCGGCTGCGTGGTCGAAGGCCGCGTCGGCCAGGTAGTCACTGGTGCGGACGACGGCCCGTTCGGCCACGGCCCGGCCGAAGATCCCGACCCCGATCGGCAGGTCGAGCGAGCGCACCCAGGCGCGGCTGCGCCGGCTCTTGATGCCCGCGTCGTGGGCGAACCGGAGATGGCCGGTGGCCGGGTCGACGAGGTAGATCATCGCCCCGTCGGCATCGAGCAGCCGGGCGGCCTCGGCGACGGCGGCAACGAGCAGGTCGTGGATCTCGCCACGGCCGCCATCGGGGTCCCAGCCGAGGTGCCCGCCATCGCCGCGCCGGGTGGCCGGACCGGAGGCTGGAGGACTGGCTGTCGGGGCGGCAGCGGGACCGGCGTGAGGCCGGCGCGGCGCCCTGGGCGGGGAGGTCACGGACCGAGGATACCCGCCTGCTTCGTGCGGCGGCATCGCCGTTCGCCGATGGCGGCTACGTCATCCGGCCGATGACGGCGCCGACGCCCGACGGGTCCTCGGACCCGACGACCGACCCCGCAGGTCGAAGTCGCTTGACCAGCGCGACGCGGGCCGCCGGCGGCCGACGATGCGGCCCGACGCCGGCGATCGACCGGCCCACAACGCCAAGAGAGGTCTCCCGTCCGATGTTCGCCACCCGCACCGCCTTCCGCCCGGCCGACGTCGCGATCCGCGCGGCCATCGTCGCCCTGACCCTGTCGACCGCCTACATCCACTCGACGCTCGGCGGTCTGCTGTTCACGCTCAACGCGGTCGGCTATGTCGTCGCCGCGATCGCGATGGTCATCCCGCTCGCCATCGCCGTCCGCTTCCGCTGGATCGTCCGTGTCGGCCTGATCGGCTACGCGGCGACGGCCATCGTCGCCTGGGCGATCATGGGCCCCTACTTCTCGACCGCCTATGTCGCCAAGGCCATCGAGGTCGCCCTGATCGTGACCCTGGCCGTCGACTTCGCCCGCCACGACGGCAACCCGGTCACGGTGGTCCGTCGCGAGTTCGCCACCTTCACCAGCCTCGTCACGCGCCGCGGCGTCGCCGCCGCCGGCGCCTAGCCCCGACCGTCCACCGCCCGACATGCGAAGGAGCCCCGTCGACATGAAGCGTCTGACCCTCACCCTCGGCCTGGTCGCCCTGGCCGCCGTGCTGGCCGCCTGCTCGGGCGCGGCGGCGGCCCCCGCCAGCGGGACCCCGGCTCCGGCCGGCAGCCCAGCCGGGACCGGCCTCATGGTCGTGGCCAAGGACATCCAGTTCGCCACGCCGACCGTCAGCGCCACGGCCGGCAGCCCGTTCACCCTGACCTTCGACAACCAGGACGGCGCCCCGCACAACATCGCGATCTCGGACGCATCCGGCGCCACGGTGTTCAAGGGCGACATCGTCACCCACCAGAAGGTCGACTACGCGGTCCCCGCCCTCACGGCCGGCACCTACACCTTCATCTGCCAGGTCCATCCCGAGATGAAGGGCACGCTCACCGTCGAGTAGTCGCGAGCGATCGCAGCTTTCGAGGCCCCGGCCGGGACGGTCGGGGCCTCGTCACGTCCGGCGCCGTGCGGCCCGGTCCGCCTGGGACGTCGGGAGCGGCTCGAACAGCCCGGGCGTGCCGCCCGCGTGCCAGAAGACGACCCGCCGGCCATCGAGCCGGCCCGCCCGGACCTCGGCGACGAGACCTGCCAGCGCCTTGGCCGTATAGATCGGGTCGACCAGGATGCCCTCGGTCCGCGCCAGGAGCCCGGTCGCCTCAGCCGCCGCCTCGGACGGGCGTCCGTAGCCGTCGCCGAGCTGCGTGGCGTCGATGACGACGTCCGTGTCGATGACGGTGGCGAGGCCGGGCACCGCTGCCAGCTCGACGACGAGGCTCGCCACGGCCCGGTGAAGGTCATCGGCCGGAGTGACCGCCACGCCACGGACGATCGTCGGGGAGCCGCCGGTCCGGAGGCCGACGAGCAGCCCCGCCTGCGTGCCACCGGTCGCCGAGGGCACCACGACCTCGTCGAAGGCGACCCCGCGCGCGGCGGCGTCGTCGATGAGCTCCAGCCCGGCGAGGACCTGTCCGATCGCGCCGACGACGCCGACGCCGCCCGTCGCGATGACGGCTGGCCGGCGGCCGGCCGCTCGCAGGTCCGCGACGACGCGTTCGAGGAGGGCCGTGCGCTCGGCACGGTCGTCGGTCGCGGCCTGGTGGACCGTCGCACCGAGAAGCTCGTCGAGGTCCACTCCCGGATTGGGCGGATCGGTCGGTGGGCCGGACAGGACGAGGTGGACGGCAAGACCGGCGCGGGCACCGGCCGCGGCGGTCAGTCGGGCGTGGTTCGACCAGCGCCGACCGGTGGTGACGATCGTGTCGGCATCGTCGGCCAGTGCCGCCCCGACGAGGAACTCGAGGTTGCGGAGCTTGTTGCCGCCGAACGCGAGCGGCAGCAGGTCCTCGCGCTTGATCCACAGCTCGGCCCGGTCGCCGAGCGCCGCCGACAGACGTGGGAGCGCGGCCACCGGCGATGGCCCGTCGAGCAGCGGAAAGCGCGGGAAGCGGTCCGGATCCGGCGTCCAGCGGGGCACGCGGGCGATGGTACCCGCTCGTATCATCGGCCCATGGCCGTCCGCGTCACCCCGGCCGACCGGCGGACGACGGTCGGCCAGCATCCCGGCATGGAGCGCTCGATCGCGATCTCGCACCCGACGGTCGGGTCCGAGCGGCTCTATTCGTCGATCGTCTCGACCGCGCCCGGCGACCGGACCCGGATCCACCACCACGGCGATTGCGAGACGTCGATCTACATCGTGTCGGGCGCAGCCTCGTACACCTACGGGCCGACCGGTCTGGAGAACGCGTTCGAGGCGTCGGCCGGCGACTTCGTCTACATCCCGGCCGGCGAGATCCACGTCGAGGCCAACGCGTCCGCGACCGAGCCACTCGTGGTGGTGCTGACCCGCAACTGCCCCGATTCGCACGTGGTCTATCTCGACGGCGGGCCGGACGGCGCCGACGACGTCCCGGCGCCCTGCTGAGACACGGACCACGTATTCGCTCCGACAGCTGCTCGAGCGATATCGGCTCGAGGGACTGCCCGAGGACGACTTCCCGAACGACGGCTGGTCGGGCTCGCGGCTGACCACGATCACCCGCGGCGAGGAGCGGTTCGTCCTCAAGCGCACCTCGCCCGCGCTCGATTGGATCGTTCGCGCGACCAACGACGTCGCCCTGCGCGAAACGGTCGTCGCCGGCGCCGAGGTGCGGCTCGTCGAGCCGCTGGTCGCGCCCTACCTGGGGATCGGCTCGGCGGGCGAGGCGGTCGCCATCCTGATGCCCGATCTGTCGCGCGAGCTCATCCCCTGGGAGGAGCCTGTCGAGGATGCGACCCTCGATCTCGTCCTCGATGCACTGGCGCGCCTGCACGCGATGCCCTGGGCCGAGTACACCGCGACGACGCCCGACTGGGATTGGCCGTGGTGTCCGCTGCGCGAACGCCTGCTCCTTCTCTCACGGCCCTCAGCCGAGGGCTATCGAGCGGCCGGGCTCGCCGTCGGCGACACGTTCCTGGCCGGCTGGGACGCCTTCGATCGTCGCGCGTCGGCCTCGGCGCGCGAGCTGATCGAGCGCCTGTCGGCGGGTCCAGGCCCGCTCCTCGATGTGCTGGATCGCCTGCCGAAGACCGGCCTGCACGGCGATCTCAAGCTCGCCAACGTCGCGCCGCTCGACGACGGGCGGGTGGCGATCATCGATTGGCAGATGATGTCGATGGCGCCGGTCGCAGTCGAGCTCGGCTGGCTGCTCGTGTCGAACAGCTCGAGCCTGCGCCGGACGCCCGAGGACGTCCTGGGTGCCTATCACGCTGCCGCCGTCCGGGCCGCGACCGCGTCGCTGCCGATGGGCCGCTCGTGGCTGATGGGCCCATCGATCGGCCCGGCGATGGAGCGCGACCCGGATCGCCTGCCGCCTCGCGGCACCGACGCCACGATCGGCGACTGGGATGCACAGGTCGACCTCGCCTGGATCGTCGGGCTGCTCCTGCGTGGCTGGCGGAAGGGGCTCGACGCGGAGGCGGGCGGGCGTCTCGGCTCCGGCACGGCCGCCGCCGACGACCTCGCCTGGTGGTGCGCCCGCGCGGTCGATGCGGCCGCGCGACGGCTGTGACGGTGGCCTAGGCTGACCGGCACAGCGAAGCGAGGAGCGATCCATGCCCAAGACCGTCCCGAACCGCCCGGGTCTGGAGCCCGGCGCCTATCCGTTCTCCAAGGTCGTCGAGGCGAACGGGTTCGTCTTCCTCGCCGGCCAGGTCGGCGACGCGCCCGGCGGCCACGGCGCGGTCCCCGGCGGCATCGGGCCCGAGACGCGCGCCATGCTCGACAACGTCGGCCGTCTGCTCGAGGCGGTCGGCCTCGGCTTCGACGACGTCGTGAAGTGCACCGTCTACCTGCGCGACTTCGCCGATTTCGCGGCCTTCAACGCGGTCTACCGCGAGTACTTCCCGACCGAGCCCCCGGCCCGGGCGACGGTGGGCGTGACCGCCCTGGCCGAGGACTTCACCGTCGAGATCGAGGTCCTGGCGACTCGTTAGGCGCCGAGGGGCCGACGGTCAGCTGCCGACCACCAGCTCGTCGATGGCGACGTACGGGTGGCCGGACGTCCCGCCGACCTCGATCACGAGGGTGTGCGATCCCGCGGTCGACCACGTCTTGCGGAAGACCGCCTTGTGCGCGGTGAACGAGCTGGCGTGCAGGTCGACGGTCGCGACGAGCCTGCCGTCGACTCGCACCCTGGCGGTGCCGCGGGTCGGGCCGGTCGGGCCGTACCAGGTGATCTCCCTGCCGCTGAACCTGAAGGTGGCGGTGGCGCCGGCCGCCGTGGCGTACATCGCCGCGCCGCCCGCATAGCGCGAGTAGCGCGCGGACTTCCAGCTGCCCGCATAGGCGATGCCGGCGTTCGTCTCCCCGTACCGGCGAGTGGTCCTTGCGGGCACCCTCGTCGCCGCTGCGGCGGGCGCTGCGGGCGGCGCCGCCGCGCTGACCTCGGTCCCGGCGCCGTCGCGGTAGGCGGTCATCACCCGGGTCACGTAACGGGTGGCCACGGCGGACCAGCCGGAGGTCCGGCTCGACCCGGTGAGCCACCAGTAGGCGACCCGTCGCCAGCTGCCGAGCCAGGCGTACAGCGCCCGCATCTTCGCTGCGGCCACGATCTCCTGGTTGGCCGGCGTCGGCTTGGCAGCGGGGTTGCCAAGGTAGCGCGCGGCCCAGCCGCGCCAGCTCGCCGGCATGATCTGGTACTTGCCGTACGCGCCCGAGGGATTGCGGGCGGTGTAGTCACCGTGTGACTCGACGTGCGCCACGGCGGCCATGAAGCGCGCCAGGCCGGGCGGGTCGCTCGCGCGCGTGCGGGCGGGCGCGACGACGCCGACGAGGATGATCGTCGCGACGCTGGCGACGAGGACCGCCTTCAGGCGGCCGGACGGCACTCGCAATGCAGCTCCTTCCTGCCGGGACGACACGTCGGGGCGCGTCGAGCGTGGGCCGGGTCGCATGGGGTCGGCGGCGCTGCGCCGGTGGAGGACGCCGCGCCGTCCCCGATGCGACGGGATGGGACATGACCGAACGACATGAGGTCGTCCGTGGCGTTTGGGGGACGGTCAGGATACGAGCCTTGTCCACCGACGGCAACTGGACTTATCCACACTCCATCCACACCAGCGGCGTGGGCGATCAGCCGTCGATGACGCCGCGATCAGCCGTCGGCGACGTCGCGCAGGAACGCCGCCGTCCGATCGAGGACGTCCGGCAGGACCGGTCTGAGCGTGTGGCCGAGCCGCGGATAGGTGACCAGCTCCGCCCGCGCCAGCATGCCGACGGCGACCCGCAGCAGCTCGATCCGCGCGAACGGGTCGGACTCGCCCGACAGCAGCAGGACCGGGCAGCGGATCGAGGGCCAATGGGCGATCCGGGCGTCCGTTCGTTCGGGGGCGCCGGGCGGGTGGAGCGGGTAGCTGAACAGCACGAGCGCGGCATACGGCGCGTCGGGTTCGGCAGCGGCCAGGCTCGCGACCCGCCCGCCGTACGAGTGGCCGCCGACCGCCACGTCCGGCGCCGAGGGCACGACCAGGTGGAACGCGGGGACCGCGTCCTCTGCCTTCCGGCGGGGCAGGTCGATCGCCGTCGCCGTCAGGCCGCGTGTCCGCAGGCCGTCGACGAAGGGAGCCATGCTGGCGGACGTCCCGCTCGCGCCGTGACCGAGATAGCAGCGCAGGTCCATCGCGTCAGGGTAGACGGCGACGCGCGGCCGGGTAGGACCTCCATGGCCCGGTCGGGTCATGGTCGAGGGGCGGCGGAGCGGCCAAGGTCGGGTCGACTGCACGAGGTACCCATGCCGCCCCGGACCACACCGCGCCGCCCTGCGTCGCCATCCCGCGCGCCGCGCCTGCCGTTCGCGCTGATCGTCGCCACGCTGCTGGTCGTCGTCGCGGGGCTGGCCGGCAGCCCGCGGGCGGCCCTGGGCGCCGATCCGACGCCGACACCGACCGACACAGCCAGCTCGACGCCGACGCCGACCCCCACGCCGACGCCCACGCCGACGCCGAGCTCGGGGCCGACCATCCTGGGCGACACCGTCCGATTCTTCGGCCGCGGCTACGGTCACGGCGTCGGCATGTCGCAATACGGCGCCCGGGGCAGGGCCCTGGCGGGCCAGAGCGCGGCGACCATCCTCGCCCACTACTACCACGGCACCACGCTCGGCACGGTGCCCACGACGACCCGGATCCGGGTCCGGATCCTGTACGCCTGGACGGCCAGGCCGAGTGTCCCGCTCACCGTCTATGGCCGGCGGGCCACCTGGACGATCGATGGCATCTCGCACCCGTTCCCGGTCGATGCCGTGCTCCGGGTCATCCCGCGGACCGTGACCACGTCCACCGGGCCGCACACGACCTGGACCATCCGGGTCACCTCGGCCGCGGGCGTGGTGCTGTACAGCGGGCCCAAGCCGAGCAGCCTGGTCGTCCGCGGGGCCGCGAGCACGACCCGCCTCCAGCTCTGGTCCAAACCGAGCAAGTACGACCAGTTCCGCGGCATCCTGCGGATCCGGACGTCGTCCACCAAGCCGACCGTGACGGTCGTCAACGACCTGCCGCTCGACACCTACCTGCGCGGGGTCGTCGGCGTCGAGATGTCGTCCGCCTGGCCGACCGCCGCGCTCGAGGCCCAGGCGATCGCATCACGGTCGTACGCGGCCCGGCGACTCCGCCCCGGCGTGTCCTACTACGACGTGCCCGACGACTCGTCGTCGCAGGTCTACCACGGTGCGCTGGGCGAGCATGCGACGACCAACGTCATCGTCAGGGCGACGGCCGGCGAGGTGCTCAAGAGCGGCTCGTCGATCGCCAACACGCTCTACCACTCGGCCGGCGGCGGCGCGACCGAGAACAACGAGAACGTCTACGTGTCGTCGACGGGCGCCAAGGTCGCCGGCGCGGTGTCGTACCTGCGCGGTTCGATGGACCGTGACGCGAACGGCAAGGCGTATGACGCGGCGTCACCCTACGCGACGTGGGCGACCGCGACCTACAGCCGAGCCCAGCTGTCGGCCTGGTTCGCGGCCGACGCACGGACCGACGTCGGCACCCTGACCGCGCTCGACCTCAGGAACCGCGGTGTGTCGGGCCGTCTCATCAGCGTGACCCTGATCGGCTCCGCCGGGACGAGGAAGGTGTCCGGCGACGTGTTCCGGTCCGTCTTCAACGCCGGCCGGCCCGGCACCGACCCGATGCTCCGCAGCACGCTGTTCGCGACCGCGCCGATCCCCTGACCGCGCGCTATCGTGGCCCGGTGATCGAGCCCCGACCGCGCTGCTCCTGGGCCGGCGCCGACGGTCCGAACCCCGACCCGGTGATGGTCGCCTATCACGACGACGAGTGGGGGACGCCGGTCCACGACGACGCCGAGCTGTTCGAGCGGCTCGCGCTCGAGTCGTTCCAGGCCGGCCTGTCGTGGTCGACGATCCTGCGCAAGCGACCGGCCTTCCGGGCCGCGTTCGCCGGCTTCGATCCGGCCGTCGTGGCCGCCTTCGGGCCCGCGGATCGGGAGCGTCTCCTGTCCGATGCCGGGATCGTCAGGAACGGCGCCAAGATCGACGCCACGATCGGGAACGCTGCGGCGTTGCTGGCGACCGCCGCCGAGTTCGGCTCGTTCGACGCCTATCTCGCGCGGGTCGTCCCTCCTCCACCGGCGCGCCTCCCCCGCTCTGCCGTCGCCGGCCAGATCCCGGCCACGACGCCGGCCTCCGACCGCCTGTCCGCGGACCTCCGAGGGCGCGGCTTCCGGTTCGTAGGCTCGACCATCGTGTACGCCCTGATGCAGAGCATCGGCCTCGTCGACGATCACCTGCCCGAGTGCTTCCGCTACCGCGGCTGACCCGACCGGGCGGTCACGATCCGGTCAGAGGTCGCGACGCTCGAACCACCAGGTCGCGGCGCCCAGCACCAGCGCCATCCAGGCGATCGACCAGAGCACGAACGCGAGCGGCGGCGGCATCGCGGCGTAGAACGGGTTGGCGTTGACGAGGTCGGGCGCCCGGCCGGCGGCGATCAGGACGACCAGCGGTGGCTCGAGACCGTAGATCACGCCGCGCCACAATCCGTCCGACGGCAGCAGCCAGCGGCTGATCTCGGCGACCTGCGTCAGGGCGGTGACCCCGAGCGCCGTGGCGACCCCGGCCATGACGCCCGCCATCCAGCCGAGACCGAAGCCGACGACCGCGATCGCACCGGCCGCGATCGACGGCAGGACCGACCCGAGCGCCAGAGTCAGCGTCAGCAGCACCAGCGCCTGACCGGCCAGGAACGAGACCGCCAGGACGGGATCCGGTGGCCCATACCCGGAGACGAGGGCGGTGGCTGCGATGGCCAGGAGCCCGGAGGCGATGGCGTAGAGCGCGACCACCACGGCGCAGCCGAGCCAGCGCCCGAGCAGGATCTCCGCCCGCCGGAGCGGCCGGGCGAGGATGGCCGAGGCCACGCCGCTCTCGAGGTCGCCACCGATCGCCGGTGCGCCGATGAACGCGGCGGTCATCGCCAGCACGAAGCTGAACATGAAGGCGATCAGGATCAGGACCTGCGAGACGCCGATCCGGATCTCGAGCTCGAGTGTGCCCCTCTCGCGGGCCAGCTCCACCAGCCGCGAGACCCCGAGCCCGACGAGCGCGACGGACACGAGGGTCAGGATCGCCAGGACCCAGACGACGCGGCGGCGGACGAGCTCCCGCACCATGAGCCTGGCGATGACGATCACCTCGGGGCTCCCGGGTCCTCGGCCAGGAGCTCGAGGAAGCGGGACTCGAGCGAGCCGCGGCCCGGATCGACCGCGTGCACCCGGCCGCCGGCGGCCACCGCGGCCGCGACGAGGTCGGGGATCCGCTCGGCGGCGAGCGGCCGGACGGTCAGCCAGTCGCCCTCGAGCGCGAGCGGGCCGAAGGCGGCCAGCGCGGCCGTCGCCTGCTCGTCGAGACCGGTCACGCGCAGGCGGACCCCATCGGCGGCGACCACCTCGTCGAGCGTCCCGGCGGCGATGGCCCGGCCGTGGTGCAGGATCACGATCCGGTCGCACACGCGTTCGACCTCGGTCAGCAGATGGGAGTTGAGGATGACCGTCGCGCCGCGATCGCGCGCATCTCGGACGATGGCGCGGACGTCGATCCGGCCGACCGGGTCGAGCGCGGAGGTCGGCTCGTCGAGCAGGATCAGCTCGGGATCCCCGAGCAGCGCGACGCCGAGCCCGAGGCGCTGCTGCATGCCCTTCGAGAAGGCGCTGACCGGGTCGTCGGCACGCTCGGTCAACCCGACGCGGTCGAGCGCGTCCGTGATGGCGCGCCGGCGGTCCGGCCCGGCGATCCGGGCCAGCTCGGCGTGGAGGGCAAGGACCTCGCGGGCGTGGAGCCACGGCTGGTAGCGGAACAGCTCGGGCAGGTAGCCGATGTGGGCTCGGGCTGCCCGGTCGCCCAGCGGTGCGCCGAGCACCGTTCCCGACCCGGCGGTCGGCCGGGCGAGACCGAGGAGCAGCTTGATCGCCGTCGTCTTGCCGGCGCCGTTCGGCCCGAGCAGGCCGACCAGCTCGCCGCGCCCGACGTGCAGGTCGAGGCCGTCGAGCGCGGTGGTCCGGCCGAACGTCTTGACGACGCCGCGCAGCTCGATCGCCGGCTCTGACACGCTAGCTGTCACGACCGGGCCCCATCGTCTCGGGCATCGAACACATCGCAGCTCCAGGGAGTGACCAGATGATCCGAGTCGAGTGTCCATGGTGCGACCGGCCGGCGACCGTCGACGGCGCCGTGGAGGCGTTCGAATGCGCCGACTGCGCGATCCGCGTCGAGATCGCCCCACCGCCCGCGACCGAGCCGATCGCCCGCGCCGCCTGACGCTCCGCGGCGGGAGATCGGTCTGCGGCCGGCGGCCGACTCGTCGGACATGGTCCGATGGTACGGGAGCCGCTCGCGCAGGCGTGCCCACGTGCTCGCGGTCCCGCCCGTACGATGTCGGGGTGGACCCCCTCGCCGACGCCATCGACCGGATCCTGGCGGCCGGCCGACGGCTGGGGGCGCGTGGACTGATCTCGGCCGGCGAGGGCAACCTGTCGGTCCGCCTCGACGCGGACCGGCTGCTGACGACACCGACCGGCCTGCGCAAGGACGAGCTGACGCCCGACGACCTCGTCATCGTCTGGATCGATCACCCGGAGCGCGAGGCGGTCAGCCGGAGCGGCCACCGCCCGAGCTCGGACCTCGCGATCCACCTCGCGGTCCACCAGGCGCGCCGCGACATCGGTGCCGTCGCCCACGCCCACCTGCCGGCCTCGATGGGGCTGACGCTCGCCGGCGAGGTCCCGGACCCGGCCGCGCTCCCGGAGACGGCGCTGCTGCTTCCGCGGCTGCCGTTCGTCCCGCTCGGGGTGCCGGGCAGCGAGGAGTTGGCCGGCCGTATCGCCGCCGCCCTCTCGGAACCGCCGGAGCCACCGGCCAGTGCGGTCCTGCTCGAGCGACACGGTGCGGTCGCGGTCGGCCGCGATCCCGGTCACGCGGTGGACCGACTCGAGCTCGTCGAGGTGCTCTGCCGAACGTGGCGCGATGCGCTTTTGACGCGCGCGGCACGTGCCGCCATGGGTATCGTGGATGAGCGCACACGCGCATCGGAGACGGAGGGACCATGAATACCCGGGCGTATCTCGCCGAATTGCTCGGCACGTTCCTGTTCATGATGGTCGGCTATGGGTCCGTGGCGGCCTTTCGCGCGGCGGGGACACCGCCGGTGCCCTCGCTGCTCGTCGTCCCGTTCGCGTTCGGCTTCGGTCTGCTGGCCGCCATCTACGCCTTCGGCCACGCATCAGGCGGGCATTTCAACCCGGCTGTGACGGTCGCCATGATGCTCGACCGCCGGACGACGCCGGCCGATGCCGTCGGCTACATCATCGCCCAGGTGATCGGCGCCATCGGCGCAGCTGCCGTCGTGCTGGTGACGGTCGACCAGGCCGCGGTGGCCGCCGCCATCACGAAGCCCGGCACCGGCATCACCGACCTCAACGCCCTGATCCTCGAGATCGTCTTCACCGCGATCTTCCTCGCGGTCATCCTGACCGCCTCGAAGCGGAACGCGGCCCTCGCCGGGGTCGTCATCCCGCTGACCCTGGTCGGCATCCATTTCGCGATCGCGACGCTGACCGGCTCGTCGGTCAATCCGGCCCGCTCGCTTGGCGCGGCCGTCGTCGGCGGGGACCTGAACCAGATCTGGATCTACATCATCGGCCCGGTCATCGGCGGGATCATCGGCTTCGGCGCATTCAAGGCCCTGGAGGGATCCGAGGACCGCGCCGTCCCGGAGTGATCGGACCCGCTCCGGCGAGCCCGAGCCGGCGCATGAGCGCCACGCGTTCGATGGCGATGATCGTGATGGCGTCGGTGATCTCGCCACGCAACGTCATGTCGAGCACGTCATCGAACGCGAGCCAGCGGAGCACCAGGTCCTCGGTCCCGTCGGGACTGGCTTGACCCGCGGTCAGCCCGGTGGCGAGGTAGATGACCGCGAGCTCGTCGGACACCGAGTTGGAGAGATGCGCCCGGGCGATCTCGCGCCAGTCCGCGGCGCTGACGCCGGTCTCCTCGAGCAGCTCGCGACGGGCACCGTCCAGTGAGCTTTCACCGTCGGGCACGCCGCCCTCGGGGATCTCCCAGGAATAGCGGTCGAGGGCGTAGCGGTGCTGGCCCACCAGCAGCACCCTGTCCCGTTCGTCGAGGACGAGGATGCCCGCCGCCTGGTTCGCGAAATGGACGACGCCGTAGATGCCCGGCTCGCCATCGGGCCGGCTGACCTCGTCGTGCCAGATGGTGACCCACGGGTTCTCGTAGGCGACCCGGCGAGACCGTCGTGTCCAGGGGCCGATGCGGGCCGGCGTGTCGTCCTGCATGCCGGCATCGTCGCACGCGGCGGACCGCGGGCGTAGGGCGGGGGCTAGACTGCCGCGCATGGCCCGTCCCCGCATCTCGGCCAAGGCCGGGCGGTTCACCGAGTCGGTCATCCGCGAGATGAACCGCCTCGCGGTCGCGGCCGGGGCGGTCAGCCTCGCCCAGGGCTTCCCCGACTTCCCCTGCCCGCCCGAGCTCAAGACCGCGGCGGCCGCAGCGGTGCACGAGGACATCAACCAGTACGCCATCACCTGGGGCAGCAAGCCGTTGCGGGACGCGATCGCGAGTGCGACGCCCCGCCACTTCCCTGGCTGGGGCGCGATCGACCCGGAGACCCAGGTCACGGTGACCTGTGGGGCGACCGAGGCGATGATCGCCGCGATGCTCGGGCTGCTCGATCCGGGCGACGAGATCGTCGTCTTCGAGCCGTTCTATGAGAACTACGGCCCCGACGCGATCCTGGCCGGCGCGGTCCCGCGCTACGTGACGCTCCACGAGCCCGACTGGTCGATCGATCCCGACGAGCTGCGCGCCGCGTTCGGGCCGAAGACCCGCGGGATCGTCGTCAACTCGCCGCACAATCCGACGGGCAAGGTCTTCCGCCGGGACGAGCTCGAGCTCATCGCCGGGCTGTGCCAGGAGTTCGACGCCCTCGCCTTCACCGACGACATCTACGAGCACATCGTGTTCGACGGCGAGCACATCCCGCTGGCGACGCTGCCCGGGATGGCCGAGCGGACGGTGTCGATCCACTCGATGTCCAAGTCGTATTCGGTGACCGGCTGGCGGATCGGCTGGACGATCGCCTCGCCCGAGCTGTCGGTGGGCATCAGGCGGGTCCACGACTTCCTGACCGTCGGGGCGGCGGCGCCTCTCCAGGCCGCGGCGGTGGTCGCGCTCGGGTTCCCCGACACCTATTACGACGAGCTCGTCGCCGCCTATCGCGCGCGACGCGACCTGCTCGTGCCGGCCTTGCGCAACGCCGGGTTCCGCATCCACGAGCCGGCGGGCGCCTACTACGTGATGACCGATATCACCGACCTGGCCGCCGACGGCGAGGACGATGTCGCGTTCGCGCTCCGTCTGATCCAGGATCCGGGCGTGGCCGCCGTGCCCGGCTCGTCCTTCTTCTCGCGGCCCGAGCTGGGGCGCAGGAAGCTCCGCTTCGCGTTCCCCAAACGGACCGAGACGCTGCTGGCCGCGACCGATCGTCTGTCCCGACTCGCGGTCCGCGCCTGACGCGTCTCAGCCGCCCCCGACCCGTCGGACAAGGTCCTTGATCATCGTGCGCGCGTCGGCGGTGTCGTAGCGCATCAGCGGATCCGGGTCGATGACCTGCTCGACGACCTTGCCATCGATGCGGGTGTACAGGACCGGGTAGATCGCACCCGATCCGTCGGCCTCGAGGGTCGCGGCGAGCGTGTCCTCGCCGGTCCCGTCGAGCACGTGGGTCAGCGGCTGGTAGCCGTCGTCGCGCATCCCGCCGGCGGGGTCGGCCGTCAGCACGCGGGCCAGATAGCCGCGCTGGTGGAAGAGCTCGGGCGAGTCGGCCAATTCGGTCGCGACGAAGCCCGCGATCGCGTCGGGCGCGAGGTGCGGCCGCTCTGGCGCGATGCCGAACCGCTCGCTGGCGATACGACCGGCCAGGCAGCGCGCGTTGTAGCGGGCGCCGTGGACGGCACCCGAGTTGGCCGGGACGCCGTGCTTCTGGAGCCCCTTGGAGCCCTGGCCGATCGTCCCGGCGAAGAAGATCCCGGGCACGGTCGTGCTCTCCCACCACGGCGTCTGGACCGGCAACCGGCTGCTTCCGAACACGCCCACCCCGAGATCGGGCAGGTCGACGAGCGGGCAGACGAAGCCGGTCGCGGAGATCACGTCGTCGAACTCGAGCGCGAGGTCCGCCCCACCGTCGGTCCGCCGCAGGTACGCGGTCAGCCGACCATCGGCGGCGCGGTCGATCCGGTCGATCGCGGCGTCGAGGACGCTCACGCCGCCGCCCAGGACGTAGTCCTCGAATGGCTGGACGTAGCGCGCCCGGACACCGACCAGCGTCCGGGTATCGACCGACAGCCTCGTCTTCGACGGCGACATCAGCACGATCTGGCGGGCCCACGGCAGCAGGCCGGTCGCCAGCTCGAACCCGGAGTTCTGCTTGCCCATCAGCAGCACCCGCCGATCGGCGTAGGTCTCGACCGGCCGGACGTCGGCGTAGTGGTGGGTGAACTCCATGCCGATGCCGGGCGGCGTGTACGGCTCGGCGACACCGACCGCCACGACCAGTGTCCGGCAGCGGTACACACCGTCGGTCGTCTCGACCTCGAACCGATCGCCGTCGGGGCCGCTGACCTGGCGGGTCGCCGTCCAGCGGCAGCCATAGCGCACCGCCACGCCCGCCTTGTCGGCGAACGAGGCGAGGTTCGCCTCCATCTCGGGCCGCGACGGGAAGTACGAAGTCCCGTCCATCAACCCGGGCTGGATCGCCCGGCAGGCCGCGTCCTCGCTCAACAGGCTGTTCCAGTCGTACCGCTCGTAGGCCCGCGTGCCGCGCGGGACCGGTGCGTGCGGCTTGGTCCACGACAGGAGACGCTGGAAGTGCGGCCAGCGACGGAACATCCCGCCCGGTGACGGGTCGGCCGAGATGACGGCATGGTCGAGCCCGAGCGCGCGGAGTGATGACGAGGTCTGGAGGGCGCCGGGCCCGCTCCCGATGACGACGACCGGGTACTCGCCGGGCGGGAACGGCCGGCTCAGCTCCGCCATCGGTTCGCGGCCCGCAACCGGCGGGCCTGCGCCTGGAGCATCCGCCACATGACCCGCGGGTGGGCGATCAGGAATGTCTCCACCCGGGGTCCGGCGAGGACGAGGCAGCGGAGCGGCCGGGTCGCGATCACGTCGGCGATCGGTGATTCGCCGAGGATGATCGACACCTCGCCGAAGAACTCGCCGCGGCCCAGCCGGGCGCGCTCCGTCCCGTCGACGACGACCGCCGCCTCGCCATCGAGGATGACGTAGAAGCCCGATCCGGTCAGGCCCTGGCGAAGGACCTTCTCGCCCTCGCCGAAGACGGCCTCCTCGAAGGTGTGGACGATGCTCTCGAGCTGCGGATTCGACAGGTCCGCGAACAGGGCGAAGCTGGAGATCGCGTCGATGAGTTCTTCGCGCTCGGCCATGTCGCGAATGGTGCCAGATGTACCCGCCCGCTGCCGGTCTCGCCGGTTGACGGCCCGCGGTCGTCCAGCGCAGCATGGCGACGAAGGGAGAGGAGGATCCGCATGACCCTGACCCGCGACCGAAAGTCGGCCCTCCTCGCCGTTGCGCGCCTGTTCGACGGCGTCGACGCGGAGGGCATGGACCGCATCGCGGCCGTCGCGGTCGAGGTCGAGTTCCCGGACGATCACGTGATCGCCCGGCAGGGTGAGATCGGGACCGGGTTCTTCGTCATCGTGGACGGTGGCGTCCGCGTCGTCCGCGATGGTGAGCCGATCGCGACGCTCGGTCCGGGCGACTTCTTCGGGGAGCTGTCGGTGCTCGATGGGCGGCCACGCGTGGCGCAGGTCGTCGCCGACGGGCCGACGAGCTGTCTGGCTCTGGCGTCGTGGGATTTCGAGGCTGTCCTGCTGGCCGAGCCGCGCGTGTCGCTGGCGATCCTGCGGGGCCTGGCCGGACGGCTGCGCGACCTGACCGAAGCGCACCAGCACTGAGTCGCCGACGCGTGCGCCCGCGATGACCGAGTCCGCAGCCCCGACGCGCGGCACGTACACCTTCCTGTTCACCGATATCGAGGGTTCCACCAGCCTCGAGGGCCGGATCGGTCGCGACCGGTACGCGCAGCTCCGCGAGCGCCACCGCGCGCTCCTGCGCGACGCCTGGATGGCGCACGGCGGGGTCGAGCAGGGCACCGAAGGCGACTCGTTCTTCGTGGTCTTTCCGGAGGCCTCGGAGGCCGTCGCGGCGGCCGTCGACGGCCAACGCGCGCTCGTCGGGGAACACTGGCCCGACGACGCGCCGATCCGGGTCCGGATGGGGATCCATACCGGCGCCGCCGAGCAGAGCGGGGACAGCCTGGTCGGGCTGAGCATCAATCGGACGGCGCGGATCGCCGCGGTCGCCCACGGCGGACAGGTGCTCGCGTCGGCCCTGACCCGCGACCTGCTGGCCGACCATCCGATCGACGGCATCCGGCTGGTCGACCTCGGCGAGCACCGGCTCAAGGACCTGAGCGCTCCGGTCCGGATCGTCGAGGTGGTGGGCGACGGCCTCCCGTCGGAGTTCCCGCCGCTGCGCACCGTCGATGCACGACCGAACAACCTGCCCACCCAGCTGACGACGTTCATCGGCCGCGACGCCGAGCTGGACGAGGCGGCCGGGCTGCTGGCCACGACCCGACTGCTGACCCTCACCGGCCCCGGCGGGACCGGCAAGACGCGGCTGTCTCTCCAGCTGGCGGCCCGCGCCGCCGACGACTTCCCCGACGGCGTCTTCTTCGTGCCGCTCGAGCCGATCCGCGACCCGATGCTGGTCGCGCCCCGCATCGCCAGCGCGGTCGGGGTCACCGAGACGAGCGCCCGGCCGATCGCCGAATCGCTGGGCGACTGGCTGCGCGACAAGCGGCTGCTGCTGGTGCTCGACAACTTCGAGCAGGTCGTGTCGGCCGCCCCGATCGTCGCCGAGCTGTTGCGGACCGCCCCGGACATCAAGGCCGTGGTCACCAGCCGCGCCGTGCTCCACGTCTCGGGCGAGCAGGAGTATCCGGTCCCCGGGCTGCCGGCTCCGCCCGACCCGAGCCAGATGAGCGGTCTCGAGCGGATGAGCATCGGCGGCGAGACACGGATCATCGATCCGCTCGCGCTCGGCCAGTACGCTGCGGTCCGGCTCTTCATCGAGCGCGCGGTGGCGGTCCGGCCGGGGTTCGCGGTGACCAACGAGAACGCTCCCGCGGTCGCCGCCATCAGCGCCCGGCTGCACGGGATGCCGCTGGCCATCGAGCTCGCCGCCGCCCGGATCAAGATCCTGTCGCCCGAGGCGATCCTGGTCCGGCTCGACCAGCAGCTCGACGTCCTGGCCGCAGGCTCGCGCGACCTGCCGGCCCGCCAGCAGACGCTGCGTGGCGCGATCGCCTGGAGCTACGACCTGCTCGACGAGGGCGGGCGGCGACTGCTCGATCGCCTCTCGGTCTTCGCCAGCAGCTGCGACCTCGCGGCGGTCGAGGCGATCTGCGGGCCGGCGTCCGACATCGGCGAGGACATCCTGGACGGCCTGATGGCGCTGGTCGATCAGAGCCTGCTGAAGGTGGACGAGGTCGGCGATGGCGAGCCGCGCTTTCGCCTGCTCGACACGATCCGGGCCTTCGCCGCCGAGCGACTCGAGGCGGACGGCGAGGTCGAGGCCGTCCGGGCCCGCCATCGCGACTGGTTCGTCGCCCAGGTCGAACACGCCTTCGGCCAGCTGTGGGGTGCCGACCAGCGGCGCTGGCTCGATCGGCTCGAGCTCGAGCACGACGACATCCGCGCCATCCTCGATCGCGCCGTGGCCGCCCCGGATCCGTCCATCGCCATCGGCGTCGCGTTCTGGATGTGGCGCTTCTGGCAGAAGCACGGCCACCTGGCGGAGGCGCGCCGCCGGCTCGAGGCGATGGATGCCGCACCCTGGGCACACGACGATCCGCGGCTGCGGGCCAAGCTCCTCGAGGCGCTCGGCGGGACGTGCTGGTGGCAGGGTGACATCGCGGAGATGACCACGCGCTATCGCGAGGCGCTCGCGATCTGGCAGTCGCTCGGCGACGAGGCAGAGCTGGCGAACGCCTACTACAACGCCTCGTTCACGTACGCGTTCGGCCCGGAGGCGGTCGTCGCCGATGAGGCCGACCTCGGGCTCGGATACCTGATCGAGGCGCGAGATCGGTTCCACGCGCTCGGCGACGTGCGCGGTGAGGCAAATGCGATCTGGGGGATCGGCAATCACAAGTATTTCCGCCAGGCGCCCGGGAGCGGCGTGGACGAATTCCGCCAGACCCTCGAGATGTTCCGAAGCGTCGGCGACGTCACCATGGAGGGCTGGAGCCGGCACATGCTGGGGACGGCGCTGCTCCGCAACGGTGACGTCGCGGAGGCCCGTGGTCACGTTGAGCATGCCGTCCGCAACTTCTACGCCGCCGGCGACGCCTCGGGGCTGACCTTGACGCTCGATGACCTGTCGGCCATCGCGGTCGTGGATGGTGACCTGCCGCGGGCGGCTCGGCTGCGTGGAGCTGCCCGGAACCTCACGACAGAGACCGGTGCGCAGCTCGCCGGATTCGTCGAGGACACGTTCGAGACGGGTGTCCGGCCGGGCGTCCGGTCGCACATGTCCGAGGAGGACCTGGACCGCTACGGCGCCGAGGGGGCGGCGATGACGCTGGACCAGGCTGTCGCCTACGCGCTCGAGGGCACGGAGGTGGCCGTCCATAAGGACGTCGGGTCGTAGGATGACCGGGTGACGGTCGAGACCCTGCCGCCGATCATCGTCGAGTTCGAGACGCCGGCCTCGCCGGTCGAGGCGTGGGCGGCGCTGACCGATCCGGACCTCGTTGCCGAATGGCTCACCGCAGCCTCGCCGGTCGGGAGCGTCGGCGATGCCTATCGGCTCGACTTCGGCGACGGGAGCGTGGTCGAGGGCGTCATCCGCGCCGTCGAGCGTGGTCATCGGTTCGCCTACACGTGGGCCTGGGTCGACTCCGAGGCGGCGGCCGCGACGCTCGTCACCTGGACGGTCGAGCCGCTGCCCGACGGGAGCGGCCGGGTGACCCTGGTCCATGACGGCTGGGCCGATGCCGGCGCCGACGCCACGATCCGGGCCGACCACGAAGGCTATTGGGTCGGCTATCTCGACGATCTCGAGGCGTTGCTCGCCGAGCGCGACTGACCGGCGGATCCGGGACCGGTGGAGCGGGTCCGTCGGGACCGAGGCAGGATAGACTTGGACCGCCGATGACGACGACCGAGACGAGCCAGGCCGGACCCGCCCGCGAAAAGAGCGGGATCCCCAAGAACCCGGGCCGCCGCGACCTCGGGATGCGGGCGACGCTGCTGTTCCCCGACCGCGCCATCGTCGAGAAGTTCTACGTCCCGATCGTCTACACAGCCTGCCGGACGTGCTACTCCGAGCAGGATCCGGATGTCATCTTCCAGAGGGCGGTCGACGGCGAGTTCGACGCGCTCAAGATGCAGAAGCTGATCGGCTCCGTGATCGAGTCGGGCCACGGCTCGACCATCGAGCACATCGTCTTCACCTTCGCCATCAGCGGCGTGTCGCGGACCCTGTCGCACCAGCTCGTCCGGCATCGCGCCGGCGTCGCGTTCGACCAGCAGAGCCAGCGCTACGTCAAGTTCAAGGGCGCAGCGACCATGCTCCCCCACTCCATCGCCGAGGGCGACCCGGGCTTGCTGGAACGCTACGAGGAGCAGGTCGACGGGGCGCTCGAGCTGTATGGCGAGATGCTGGGGGCGGGTGTGCCGGGCGAGGACGCGCGGTTCGTCTTCCCGAACGCGACCCGGACGAACCTGGTGATGACCACGAACCTCCGGGCGCTCATCCACATGTCCGGGCTGCGGCTGTGCACGATGGCCCAGTGGGAGATCCGTCGGCTGTTCCAGCTGATCCGCCACGAGATCTTCGCGGTCTCGCCGTTCCTCGGGTCATTCCTGGCACCCAAGTGCGTCCCGCTCGGCTACTGCGACGAGTTCAACAACCGCGACGGCCACTGCCCCATCCGGCCGCACAAGGACCGCGTTCTCGAGGCCTGGGCCGAGAAGGCCGCCGCGGCCAAGGCAGCGGGTCGGGAGCTGCCGGTCACCTGACGCGGCCCGGTCGGGTCGAGGCCCGCGGCGGGGGCGCAGCCCCGTGCCCCGTCGCGTGACACGCAACGAATCCCAGCTTCGGGCCGCGCGATCCCACCGCCTGGCGCCCGATCGGGTCTCGGGCGCGCCGACCGTCGCCTGACAGGCGACGCAGATCGATCGGTAGAACGACGGTCGGCGGCGACAGGCGTTTCGTTGCCCGGTGGACGACGGCCGCCGGACGCCCCGAGCGTGCGGCGGCCGCACGCCCCGAGCGTCCCAACCGCCGCCGGCCGCGAGCGTCACGCCCGCCTCCGGCCGCCGCCAGGGGACCGTCAGGCAGTGGGCAGGTCCGCCACGAACCGCCGGATGACCCGCGCCAGCCGAGGTCCAGCCTCCGCCCCCGCGGCCATGACCTCCTCGTGGGACAGCGGCTCGCCGGAGTAGCCGGCACCGGCGTTCGTGACCAGCGAGATGCCGCACACCTCGAGGCCGACCCAGCGCGCCGCGATGCACTCGAGCACGGTCGACATCCCGACCGCGTGCCCACCGAGCGCGGCCAGCATCCGGACCTCGGCCGGGGTCTCGTAGGTCGGTCCGGTCAGCCCCACGTAGATGCCCTCCTCGAGCGGGACATCTTCGGCCGCAGCCGCGGCCTGCAACGCCTCCCGCAGCCGCGGGCTCCACGCGTCGGTGAGATCCGGGAAGCGCGGCCCCAGCTCGTCGGCGTTCGGTCCGATGAGCGGGCTCCGGCCGGTCAGGTTGATGTGATCGCGCATGAGCATGAGCGTCCCCGGCCCGAACGACGGATCGAGCCCACCGGCCGCATTGGTCAGCACGACCAACCGGGCGCCGAGCTGCTTGAACAGCAGGACCGGCTGGATGACGAGGCCCGCGTCATTGCCCTCGTACAGATGGAAGCGACCCTGGAGCATGACGACGGTCCGACCGCCGAGCCCTCCCAGGAGCAGCCGGCCGGCATGGCCGGGGGCGGTCGCGGCGGGCCAGCCCGGCAGGTCGGCGAACGGGATCGCGACCGCGTCCTCGAGATCGGACGCGAGCTCCCCGAGCCCCGACCCGAGCACGATCCCGACCTCCGGGACGAGTGACGTCCGGGCGCGGACCGCGGCGAGCAGGGCTGCCAGTCGCGCCAGCTGATCGGCGGGCGGGATCGGCCGCGCACGATCGACGGCGCCCATCGCGGATGACGAGGGTGTCGGGCCTGTCGACGACATCGGGAGGCCTCCGGTACACATCGGGATCGATGGTCGGGGCCGGGGCTTCTCCGGCCCGACGGAAGTATCGACACCGGGATGCCGATCACGTCCCGTCGGGCGGGTCAGGTCGGGTGCCCATGGTGAGACGAGCGGCCCGGCTTGGCAAAGAAGCGCCCGAAGCGACCGGCGGCGGAGCGGAGGTCCTTGATGCGATCTCGGGTCCTTCGATCCTGTCGGCCCCTTCGGGCAAGACCTACGGTACGGGCCGCCGGTCGGCGGGGTCAACGCGGTTATCCACGAAGTCCCGCGATCGTGCCGGCCGGCCATCCACGAGTTGTCCGAGCCTGTGGACAGGCTGTGGAGAAGCCCCGGGTCGATCGAGCCGGACTCAGCCGCCCATCGCGAACATCTCGATCCTGGGCAGCGTCGAGGTCGCCGCCGAGCGCGACTCGGAGTAGCGGTCCCCACGCCGGGTCCAGATGGCGGCGATCGCATCGGTCAGCTCGGTGTCGCTGACGCCCGAGCGCAGCATCGACCGCAGGTCGTGCCCGTCGACGGCGAACAGGCACGTGTAGAGCTTGCCCTCGGCCGAGATGCGGGCCCGCGTGCAGTCGCGGCAGAACGGCTGGGTCACCGACGAGATCACCCCGAACTCGCCGGCACCGTCGGCATAGCGCCAGCGACCGGCGACCTCGCCGCGATAGCCAGGCTCCGCCGGCTCGACCGGCCAGACCGCGGCGATGGTGGCGATCAGCTCGTCGGCCGGAACGACCTCATCGAGCCGCCAGCCGTTCGAGTGGCCGACGTCCATGTACTCGATGAAGCGCAGGATCGCGCCGCGCTCGCGCGCCCAGCGGGCCATCGGGATCACGCTCGTCTCGTTGATGCCACGCCGGACGACCATGTTGATCTTGACCGGGCTGAGGCCGGCCTCGAACGCGGCGTCGATGCCGTCGAGCACCCGCGCGACCGGGAACTCGATGCCGTTCATCGCCCCGAACACCGCGTCATCGAGCGAATCGAGGCTGACCGTGACCCGCCGCAACCCCGCCTCGGCGAGCGGACGGGCGAGCGCGCGCAGGGCCGAGCCATTGGTCGTCAGGGTCAGGTCCAGCTCGCCGCCGTCGGGTCGGCGGATCGCCGACAGCATCGCGATCAGGTCGGGCAGGTCGCGCCGGACGAGCGGCTCGCCGCCGGTGATCCGCAGCTTGGCCACGCCCAGCGAGACGAAGATCCGGGCCGTCCGCTCGATCTCCTCGAACGACAGCACCTGGTCGCGCGGGAGGAACGCGTAGTCCTTGCCGAAGATCTCCTTGGGCATGCAGTAGGTGCACCGGAAGTTGCACCGATCGGTCACCGAGATGCGCAGGTCATGGACCGGCCGACCGAGCGCGTCGATCGGGCCGGGCAGGTGCGTCGGGGGCGTCGGGCCATCCATCACGGCCATGGTAGCCCGGAACGGGCGGGTCCCCCGCGCACGACCCCGGCGGTACCACCGGCGTGAACCTGCTGGTACCACCAGCGGACTGCACCGTACCGACCCTCGCTGCCACGATGCGACCCAGCACGCGGAGTCAGGTTGACCCCCTCCTGGATTTCCCGAACGAGGATCGTCCCCGATGGCCCAGACCGATACCAGAGCTGGCTTCCGCCTCCCGTGGAATGCGGACCGGAACGACTCCGACGAGCCGCCGTCGGAGAACGCCGAGGCGAACAGCGGCGTCGATGAAGCCGCCCGAGCCGAGGAGGCCCAGAAACCCGACGTGATCGATCAGACCGCACCCCCCGCCGCGCGTCGCGCGACGAAGCTCATGGCCGACTTCAGCCGAGCGATGCAGGTCGCGGCCGAAGCCTCGCGCGATGAGACGATGGCCCGCTTCACCGCCGACGCGAAGGCCGTCGTCGAGGAGATCCACAACGGCGCCACCGTCGAGGTCGCCGCGCTGCGGCGCCAGGCCGACGACGACGTCGCCGCCGTCCGCGAATGGTCGAAGGCGGAGATCGCCCGCGTCCGCGAGGAGACAGAGGCGCGGATCGCCCTGCGCAAGACCGCCCTCGACGGCGAAGTCGAGGCCCATGCCGCGACCATCGAGACCCGCGTCGAACGAGTCGGCGAGACGGTGAAGGCGTTCGAGACCAGGATGGCCGCGTTCTTCGAGCGATTGCTCGCCGAAGAGGACCCGACCCGCATCGCGACCATGGCCGAGACCATGCCCGAGCCGCCCGACCTCGCGGGCATCGCGGCCTCGATCACCGAGCCCGACGTCCGAGCCTCCGATCCGTTCCCGATGAGCACGCTCACCCGGCCGATGCCGGAGGCCGATCAGATGGCAGCGCCGGACGAGCCGGCCGCGCTCGACGAGGCCGCCGTCGCCGTGACCGACGACGCGACCCAGGCCGAGACCGAGACCGAGACCGCGACCGAGACCGCCGGCGACGCCTCGTCCGAGACGGCGCCGGAGACCGAGGCCCACGAGACGGTCGAGCCGGTCGAGACCGAAGAGACCGAAGAGACCGTCGAGACCGAACCCGACTTCGCCGCCGCCGAGGCCGAGGCTGCGGCCTTCGCCGGAGACCTCGTCGATGACGACGGGATCGCCGCCAGGCTCGCCGCCGCCGACGAGGGCGCGCCCCTCCGGCTCGCTGCCGAGGGTGCGACGCAGGCCGACCGCGGCACGACCCGCGTGACCGTCCACGGGCTGGTCAGCGTTGCCAGCATCGCCTCGTTCAAGCGAAGCCTTGGCCGGGCCGCGGGCGTGTCGACGATCGCGGTGTCGTCGGGTCCCGACGGTGAGTTCATCTTCACCGTGACCCACGACCCGAGCATCTCACTGCCCGATGCGATCACCGGCCTCGCCGGCTTCGAGGCACAGATCAGCGCCCAGACCGACGGCGAGATCGAGGTCACCGCACACGACCCCGACACCGGCGCCTGAGCCGCCAGCCCCGGCCCGGAGACAACCCATGACCCGTCCTGCTGTCGTCGTCGCGCTGCCGTCGAACGAGTCGCCGACCGTCTGTGCCGAGCTCGAGGAAGCCGGTTTCGTCGTCCTTCCCATCGAGGAGCCGCGCGAGCTCGAGCGTCTGCTCGAGGTCCGCAAGGACATCGGTCTGGCCGTCCTCGACGGCGAGATCGAGGCCGACATCTGGCAGGTCTTCGAGCTGGTCCTGCGGGACGCGGCCCGGCCGATCCCGGCACTCACCGTCGTCTCGCCGCGGACATTCGAGCGACTCGCCGGGACCGCCGAGACCGGCACCGACGACGAGTACTTCACCCGACCCTATTCGGCCGATTCGATCCGCTGGCGGGTCGAGGCCATGTGCATCCGGCGCGAGACCGTGGACGACGGCAGCGGGCCGATCCTGCAGGGCACCGGGTCGGCGGCTGGAGCGTGGAGCGGTCGCGCCACGACGATCGCCGTCTTCAACCCGAAGGGCGGCGTCGGCAAGACGACGGTCGCCACCAACCTCGCCTCCGCACTCCAGAGCCGCAAGGGCAAGTCCGTCCTGCTCATCGACGCCGATACGGTCACCGGCCACGTCACGACGTCGCTCGGCATCGAGGCCGTCCAGACGGTCGCCGACAGCTGGCGCGACGAGGCCGAGGGCGGGCCGAGCGAGACGCTGCTCGAGATCGCCTCGTCGCATACATCCGGGATGCGCGTCGTGGCCCTGACCGATTCGCCGCTGCACACCGACGTGCTCGACCCGGCCCGGCTCATCTCCGCCATCACCGCCGCGCGGTCCGGTGTCGACGTCGTGGTCATCGACCTGCACCCGTCGTACAGCACCCTCAACCAGGCCATCTTCGATGAGGCCGACCGGATCCTCGTTCCGGTCACCCCAGACGTCCCGGCCATCCGGGCGGCCGTCCAGCTGCGCGACGTGGCGGGCGGGCTGGGCTGCCGCGAACGCCTGGCGATGGTCGTCAACCGGGCCAACAGCGGCGTCACCGTCGAGGACATGGAGCGGACGGTCGGCATGCCGGCCCTCGCGCTCATCCGGTCGGGCGGATTGCTGTTCGTGCGGGCCGCGAACGAGGGCCGGACGGTCATCGAGATGTTCCCGAAGGAGAAGATCACGGCCGACTTCGACGTGCTGGCCGATCGCGTGCTCGGCACCCCGCGGCCGGTGGCGAATGTGCGCAGCAGCTTCCGCTTCGCGGTCCGCGGCAAGGAACCCGCCCGCGCCTGAGCCGTCGACGGGCTCGCCGGCGACGGTCGTTCTCTATCGAGCCCGGTCGCTCCAGTTGACCCCGCCCATCGAGGTGCCCGGCAGCTTCTCGTGGCGTTCACCCGTCCGGGCGTCGACCTGCTCGACCCCGCGCAGGTAGGCCCGGTTGACGAGGATGGCCGCGGCCAGGCCATCCCCCATCGGGCGGTCCCCGATCGACGCGGTCGCCTCGACGACCGGGATGAACATCTCCGAGGAGCGGCTGAGCAGGCTGTCGGGCTCCGATCCCGGATAGAGCAGGACGGTCCCGATGACCCGATAGGGCGGCACCTCGAGCGCGACCTCGTACGACACCTTGTGGACCCGGTGGGCGGTCCGCTCAGCGTCGGTCGCGTCGGGCAGCGAGTCCCCGCCGGCGAGCACGATGACCAGGTCGTAGGGATCGACGGTCTTGAGGCCGGGGGCCGGTGCCAGCGGCTCGGATCCGTCGATCGGCGCCCACTGGACGTCGGCGATGGGGATCGGATCGCGCTTGTTGAGGGCATCGGACATCCGGCCCTCGACGAGCATGCGCCCGACCAGCCGCCAATCCTCGGTGAGGCCGTCGAACGGGATGCCGCCCTGCTCGCTCGCTTGCTCGGCAGGCGCCGCCGGTGCGTCGGCCCTGGGGTCCTTCTTCCGCTTCAGGAAGTCGAACGGCACGTCACTCCTCCGCCGCGCCCGAGTTCTCTCGGATGGTCTCGACGACCGTCTCATCGGCCAGCGTGGTCGTGTCGCCGAGCACCCGCCCCTCGGCGATGTCGCGCAACAGGCGGCGCATGATCTTGCCCGACCGCGTCTTGGGCAGGTCGGGCACGAACATCAGGAACTTCGGCCGCGCGATCGGCCCGATCACGTAGGCGACGTGCTCGCGGAGCTGGACCGCCAGCGCGTCGGACGGCTCCTGGTCGGCCTTGAGGATGACGAACGCGAAGATCGCCTGGCCCGAGATGTCGTCCTTCTTGCCGACGACCGCGGCCTCGGCGACGGACTTGTGGTCGACCAGCGCGGATTCGACCTCCGTCGTCGAGATCCGGTGACCGGCCACGTTCATGACGTCGTCGACCCGCCCCAGCAGCCAGAGATAGCCGTCGGTGTCGCGCTTGGCCCCGTCGCCCGCGAAGTACATCCCCGGGAAGCGGCTCCAGTAGGTCTCGCGGTAGCGCTCTGGGTCGCCGTAGATGCCGCGCAACATGGCCGGCCAGGGGCGCTTGAGGACGAGATAGCCACCGCCGCCGAGGGGCACCGACTGGCCGTCGGCGTCGACCACATCGGCCTCGATCCCCGGGAACGGGAAGGTCGCCGAGCCCGGCTTGGTGGTCGTGACCCCGGGCAGCGGGGTGATCAGGATCTGGCCCGTCTCGGTCTGCCACCAGGTGTCGACGACCGGTGTCCGGTCACCGCCGATGTGCTCGCGGTACCACAGCCAGGCCTCGGGATTGATCGGCTCGCCGACCGATCCCAGCACGCGCAATGTCGAGAGGTCGTGCTTCGCTGGCCAGTCGACGCCCTGCTTCATGAACGCCCGGATGGCCGTCGGCGCGCAGTACAGGATCGAGACCTTGTAGTCCTCGACGATCTGCCACCAGCGGTCCCAGGCCGGCGTGTCGGGTGCGCCTTCGTACATGACCCCGGTCGTGCCATTGGCGAGCGGCCCGTAGACGATGTAGCTGTGGCCGGTCACCCAGCCGATGTCGGCCGCGCACCAGTACACGTCGTCGGGCTTGACGTCGAAGATCGCCTCGTGGGTGAACGACGTGCCGAGGAGGTAGCCGGCGGTGGTGTGGAGGATGCCCTTCGGCTTGGCCGTCGTCCCCGACGTGTAGAGCAGGTAGAGCATGTGCTCGGACTCGACCGGGACGGGCGGGCAGTCCTCGGACTGGCGGTCGACCAGGTCGTGCCACCAGTGATCGCGGCCGGGGACCATGTGGACGTCATGGCCGAGGCGCTTGACCACGATCGTGGCCTCGATGGTCGGCGTGTCGGCGAGCGCCTCGTCGGCGTGATGCTTGAGCCCGACCTCCTTGCCGCGCCGATAGCCGCCGTCGGCGGTGATCAGGACCTTGGCGCCGCAGTCGTTGATCCGGCCCGACAGGGCTTCGGCAGAGAAGCCGCCGAAGACGACGGTGTGCGGCGCGCCGATCCGGGCGCAGGCGAGCATCGCGATCGGCAGCTCGGGGATCATCGGCATGTAGATGGCCACCCGGTCGCCGGTCGCGACGCCGAGCTCCTTGAGCGCGTTGGCCGCCTTGCTGACCTCGCGCTGGAGGTCGGCGAAGGTGAGTGTCCGGGTGTCCCCGGGCTCACCGATCCAGTGGTAGGCGACCTTGTCACCCAGGCCGCGCTCGACGTGCCGGTCGACGCAGTTGTAGGCGACGTTGAGCTCGCCCCCGGTGAACCACTTGGCGAACGGCAGGTCCCACTCGAGGGTCGTCTTGAACGGCGTCGACCAATCGAGGCGCTCGCGCGCGCGCTTCGCCCAGAAGGCCTCGAAATCGGCGTCGGCCTCCTCGTACAGGGCCGCGGTCGCGTTGGCCTGGGCCGCGAACGCCGGGTCGGGCGGGAAGCTGCGCGACTCGGCGAGAAGGTTCTCGATCTCGGGCGATGGAACGGGCTGCTCGACGCTCACGGGTCCCTCGTGCTCCATGTCGGCTGGCCCCAGCATCGTACCCCGCAGGACCCTCGCGCGCGACGGGTCAGGGCCCGAGCCGTCAGGGGCGGCCGGAAGGCCCGCACGCGGGGACGGTGGCGGGGTGAACGAGACCGAGGTCCAGTCCCTGTCAGATGCACGCGACGCGAGCGCTCGTCACTCCGTGAACGCGATCGAAGGAGGTCTGACCCGGTCTCGAGCGTGACCGGGTGCTTCGACGGGACTGGTCTCCGTCAGATGCTCGCCAGGAGCGCGGATCGTCAAGGATCCGCTGACCAACGCTCGTGTGGCGTGCGTTTGTCAGAAGATCGGGCCCCGTTCAGAGATCGCGGCCCGGGCCAGAGATCGCGGCCCGGCTGGCAGCCGATGCAGGCCCGACCCTCCCTAGTCGGTGCCCTCGGCCAGGGCATCCTGGTCGGGTCCGTCGACGGCGAGGTCCGGCTGGAGCTCGCCGGACTCGTTGCGGGTGAGGACGAGCCGTCCGGCGCCGGGCATCTCGATCCCGTGCGCCGTGAAGGCCGCCAGGAGCCGCCGACGGAAGTCGCCGGCGGCGCTCCACTGATCCGCCGCCCGGACCGAGCCGAGGATCTTGAGGGTGATCCCGCTCTCGGCCAGGGCCTGGACGCGCTCGACGCGGGGCGCCTCGAGAACGCGCCGCTTCCAGATCGGATCGGCGGCCATCTGCCGGCCGACCTCATCGACGACGGCGATCGCGGTGTCGATGTCGGTGCCGTATGCGACGGTCACGTCCTGGTTGATCCGCGACCACACCCGGGTGAGGTTCGAGGCGACCTTGATCTCGCCGTTCGGGACGGTGTGGACGATGCCGTCGAGGTCACGCAGCGTCGTCCTGCGCAGTGTGAAGTCCTCCACGGTCCCGGACACGCCGGCCACCCGGATCACGTCGCCCTTGGCGAACTGGTTCTCGACCAGGATCAGCGCGCCGTTGAGGTAGTCACGGACGAGGCTCTGCGCCCCGAACCCGACGGCGATGCCGACGACCCCGAGGCCGGCGATGGCCGGTCCGATGTCGAGACCGATCTGGCCGAGGATCATCAGGAAAGCGATGGCGACGATGAAGAACTTGAGCGTGTTCGCCCCGAGCGCGTCGAGGGTGTCCATCCGCTTCTTGAGCTCGACCGCGCTGAGCTCCTGGGCCGTCCCCTCGCTTGCCTCGCGATCGAGCAGCGCCTTGACGACGCCATGGACGAACAGGCGGGCCAGGCGCAACGCGATGATCGCCGCGACGATGATCAGCAGGACCGGCACGACCTCGCGGGCGACGAAGGCGGCGATGTCGCTCCAGGGTCTCGTCTCGAAGTCGGGCATCGCCGGCTAGCCTACAGGCCCCGGCGGACGGTCAGGCCGCGGCCCCGCCGAGCCTGACCGAGATGGCCGCCGCGGCCTCGCGGGCCTGGGCGGCCAGCTCGGGGATGCGCCGTGGCGTGAGCCGGAAGGCCGGACCCCAGATGTCGACCGCGGCGACGACGTTGCCCCGCGCGTCGTGGACCGGCGCCGCGACCGCGTTGAGCGCGATCTCGTACTCGCCGATGGCCGTCGCGTAGCCGCGTCGCCGGATCCGGGCCAGCTCCTCGAGCAGCGGCTCGAGCTCGACGATCGTCCGTTCGGTGTAGCTGACGAGACCGCGGCGGACCACCCGCAGGACCTCACGCTCGGCGAGCGATGACAGCAGCACCTTCCCGGATGCCACGCAGTGGAGCGGCGTGGCGCGCCCGGTCCAGTCGCCGACCGCGATCAGGTTCGGGCCGTCGACCTGGGCGACCGCCAGCATCGTGTCGCCGTCAAGGATCCCGAGGCCCGTCGTCTCATGGGTCAGGCGGGCGAGTCGCTCGAGCTCGGGCAGGGCGATCCGGCGCAGGTCGAGCGTGCGCTCGGCCCGCTCGGCGAGGCGGATGACCACGAGTCCCAGCCGGTACTTGCCGGTCTCGTCGTCCTGCTCGACGAGGCCCCGCTTCTGGAGCGTGGCCAGCAGTCGCGATGCGGTCGACTTGTGCAGGCCCAGGCGGCGGGCCAGCTCGGTCACCCCGGCCTCGCCCTGGCTCTCCCCGAGCGCGAGCAGGAGGGCCGCCGCCCGGTCGACCGACCGGACCGCGTTGCCGTCGAGGACCATGCCGCCCGGCCCGTTCAATCCGCGCTCGGGTGCGCCGCCGAACCGAGGTGGCCGGCGCCGGCGCCGTGGGCGCGAGCCTCGAGCGCCGCGTCCAGCGAATCCGAGAAGATCGAGACGACCCGGTCGACGATGTCGCCCTGTGCATGGGCCTCGCAGAAGAACCAGGGCTCGCGCGAATCGGGCTCGGGCATCGCTCCTCTGGCGTGCATCCCGACGGCGACCGCGTCGTACAGCGCGTGGTCGGTCGTCGCCCAGTCGCGATACTCGGTCGCCTCGACCTCGGAGAACATGATCCCGAACATGCTCGGGTGGCCGGTGAAGTGGTACGGGATACCCGTCGGGTTGAGGACCTCGCGCAGGCCATCCTGGACGCGTCGGCCTGTCGCGTGGATCACGTCGAGCGCATCGGTGTCGCGCAGGAGCGTCAAGGTCTTGACCGCGGCCGCGGCGGCCACGCGGTTGCCGGCGTACGTGCCGCCGTGGCTGACCTTGTCGGGCAGGACGCTCATGACCGCCTCGCGACCGCCGAACGCCGCGGCCGGGTAGCCGTTGCCCATCGCCTTCGCGTACGTGGCGAGGTCGGGGGTCACACCGAAGTACTCGGCGGCGCCGCCCTTCGCGAAGCGGAAGCCGGTCTTGACCTCATCGAAGATGAGCAGGATCCCGAATTCCTCGGTCAGCGCCCGCATCGCCTGGTGGAAGCCGGGCTTGGGCAGGATGCCCTGGGCGTTGCCGAGCACGGGCTCGACGATGATCGCGGCGATCTCCTCGCCGCGCTGCTCGAACAGCCGGCGCAACGCATCGATGTTGTTGTAGCGCGCCGGGATGATCGTGTCGGCGACGGCATCGGGGATGCCGCGGCCCCAGGCGAGCCGCACCGGTGCATCGGGGTCGCCGAGGTCGCTCATGTCGTCGGGCGAGACGCTGATCAGCGCGTAGTCGTGGACACCGTGGTACTGGCCCTCGAACTTCACGATCCGATCGCGGCCGGTGTAGGCCCGCGCGACGCGCATCGCGTGCATCGTCGCCTCGGTCCCCGACACCGTCATCCGGACCTTGTCGACCCAGCCCGTCAGCTCCTTGATGAGCTCCATCGCCACGACCTCGTCCTCCGAGGTCAGGGAGAAGCTGACGCCCTGGCGCATCCGCTCGTTGACGTAGTCGTCGACCCGCTCATCGCCGTGGCCGAGGATGACCGGCCCGTAGCCCATCCGCAGATCGACGTACTCGTTGCCATCGATGTCCCAGACGAGGCCGCCCTTCCCTCGATCGACGTACACCGTGTCGGCGCCCCAGGCCCGGAAGTTCGAGTCGGTACCGCCCGGCATCGCGCGCAGCGCCCGCTCGTACATCGTGGACTGGGCATCGCGCCGCAGCGTGGGGGTCGTTCGGGCGGCGGGTTCGGTGGCCATGCGGGTCCTCGTCGGCGGTGTTGACGCGCTCGGTCCACGGGACGGTCGTTGCGTGTGGCGGAACGCGAGCCACGCCATCCTGCCATAGCTCCGCATGACGAGTCAACGCGAATATCGCGCCATCCGACCCCTATCGATGCGAGAATCGCGCCGAGACGGCCCCGGAACTGCGGGACCGTCTCGAATCGTACGTGTCGATGGAGCGCGCCGGCCGCGCTCGCGGCGCCGACGCGGCCGGGATCAGGCGCCGTTCTTCTGGCTGCTCGATCCGGTGGCGGCGGACCCTGTCCCGGCCGCGACTGGTTCCTGGCGCTGGCCGGTCGTCCTCGTGCCGGCCATCGGTCGGTCCTGGCTCGATCGGTCCGAGCCCGATGAGCTGCCCATATCGACGACCGTGATCTGGTTCATCACGTCGCGGACGCCCGGCGCGCGCTCGGCGATATCGCCCGCCAGCCGCTTGTCGGCTCGGCTGTCGACCGTCCCGGTCAGGGTCGCGACACCGTCCCTGACCTTGACCTGGAGGTCGGACGCATCGAGCTCATCGTGGTCGGTCAGCCGGTCGTTGATCTCCTCTTCGATCCGCTGGTCGGAGCGCCGATAGCCTTGCGGCCCGCGACCTGCGAAGCCGCCCCGTCGGGCGCCCTCGGCCTGCTGCCCTTCGGACCATCGCCGGCCTGACATCTCGGTGTCGTCCTGGCCCGGCTGGCCCTGGTAGTAGACCGCGTAATAGCCCGTCCCGGCGTAGCCCGGACCGTAGTACCGATACGGGACCACGTAGCCCTGCCACTGCCCGCGGCCCGAGCCGCCACTCGATGACACGTCAGCTTGGCCCTGATCGGTCATCTGTCGGTCGGGCTGGCCCCAGCGAGCCTCCTCGTTCTGGCCCCAATGGCCCTCGTGCCCGCTCCTCTGGCCCTGTCCCTGCCACGTCTCCTGCTGGCTCATCTGGTCGCGGCCCATGCGAATCCTCCGTCTTCCCCGGGGGTCGCCATGGAGTCTGCGCCACGGGCGGTCGCATGGTCCTCAAGCACGAGCCGGCGAGATTACGGGGGCGTTGCGAAGGTGCGGCTCGCCGTCAGACGGGTGTCGCCAGCCAGTTCGGCAGCTCGCGCCGGAGGGTCGCCAGCGGCAGAGACCCGTGTCCGAGGACCGCGTCGTGGAAGGCGCGCAGGTCGAACTCGGAGCCATCCCGGGCGGCCAGCTCGGCCCGCAGCGACTCGATCTCGCGCTGGCCGACCTTGTAGCTCAGCGCCTGGCCCGGCCAGCAGATATAGCGATCGGTCTCGATCTCCGCGTCCGTGGCGGACAGACCGGCGCCCTTCAGGAACGCGATCGACCGCTCGCGCGGCCAGCGCAGCGCGTGGAGACCCGTGTCGACGACCAGCCGGGCCGCCCGCCACGCCTGCGCGTCGAGCATCCCGAACCGCTCGCCCTCGTCGCGGAACAGGTCCATCTCGTCGGCGAGGCGCTCGCTGTACAGGCCCCAGCCCTCGACGTAGGCGGCCCCGACCATCCGCGCGCCGAGGCGACGGAACGTGTTGAGGTGCGGATTCTCCATCTCCAGCGTGATCTGGAAGTGATGACCCGGAGCGGCCTCGTGATAGGTCGTCGTGGCCAGCTTGGTGTACTTGCGGCTCGGCAGGTCGTAGCCGTTGGCGTAGTAGATCCCCGGTCGCGAGCCGTCGGTCGCCGGCGGGTAGTAGTAGGCGAACGGGGCGTCCTTCTCCTTGTATTCCTCGACCGGCCGGACGTCGCAGCCCGCGCGCGGCAGGACGCCGAAGTAGCGCGGGGCGATGGCCATCGCCCGCTCGATGTCCTCGGTCGCCCGCTCGACGAGCTCGTCCTTGGATGCCGGGGTGTTCGCCGGGTCGGCATCGAGCGAGGCCCGGTAGGCCTCGGTGTCGTCCCCGAAGCCCGCCTCTCGAGCGATCACCCGCCGCTCGGCCTCGATCGACTCGAGCTCGTCGAGACCGATCCGGTGGACTTCTTCGGGGTCGAGATCGAGGGTCGTCCAGCTCCGGATCGCGGTCCGATAGAGCTGCTCGCCGTCGGGTGCGGACCAGAGGCCGGGATCCTCGCGCGCCGCCGACCGATAGTCGCCGCGCAGGACGTCAAGGAAGGCCAGGTCGGCCGGATAGACGACGTCGCGGACCACCTCGCGGACGCGCTCGCGATCGGCATCCGAGGCGACATCGACCATGGCCGGGACGATGGCCGCCTCGATCGGGACGTCGAGCATCCGCTCGATCTGGGCGATGGTGCGCTCGGCGACGATCCGTGGCGCGGTCAGCCCCGAGGCCATGCCGTCGCGCAGGATCTGCGTGTTGGCGGCCATGTACGCCGGGTATGCATGCAGTCGCGCGAGGAACGCATCGAGCCGCTCGGGCGTGTCCGCGGGCTGGAACTGGGTCAGCTGGGGCAGGACCTGCTGCGGCCCGCCCATCTGATCCACCACGCGGAGCTGGTGGAGACGCTGGTCGTCCTGCTCGATGGAGAGCTCCGCGATGACCTTGAGCATGTCCCGGGTGATGCGGTCCTCGGTCGGCAGCCCGACGGTGTCGATGGCGGTCGCCTCGGCGGCGGTCCGCTCCATCAACGCCCGTGTCGTCGCCCGGCCGGCAGGCCCGGGGTCCTCGAGGCGGTCCGCGTATCGCTCGTCGCCGTACATCGTCGCGGTCGTCGGATCGAGCTCGAGGATCGCTTCCCAGAAACGGTCGGCGAGCTCGTTGACGGGCGTCAGCTCGGGGTCGGGGGTGGTCACCGGTTGACCTCCTGTGTGGCGCGAGCATCGTCGCGCGACGGTCCTCTCGGGGGTTTCGCCTAGCCTAGCGGAGGCCGCGCCGGACCGCCCGACCCGCCGTCGACGCGCGTGCCTGATCAGCCACCGAACAACGGCATCTGGACGGCGGTGCGTTCGAGCACGGGGTCGAGCCCCAGGTACGGTTCGAGGTCGGCCAGGTCGAGGGGGTCGCGCGCGAGGAAGGCGCGCAGGTGGGTCGATTTGATGATGTGCCAGTTGCCGGCGTCGAGAGCCTCGCGCAGGAGAGGCGCGCGCTCGAGCTTGTAGCGAACGAGCTCCGTCCGTTCGGGGGCGATGACCAGGAACCGGACGATCGCGTCGTCGGGCGGGATCCGGGCGTGCCGGCGGAGCAGCGGCTCGCCGAGCATGGCCGTCCATTCGACCTCGAACAGGAATGCCGCCTTTCCGCGGACGTACCACATGCCGTCGACCTCGGCCAGGTCGTCGGCCGGGCCGATGGCGCCGAGATAGGCGTGCTGCTCGGATGGCTCGAGCAGGTCGCCGAGAACGCCCGCGCCGTGGCGCCGGCTCTGTTCGCGCCGGCCGATCCAGACCCGCATCCCGAGTCGATGGCCGGCCTCCGCGATGGTCGCGAGCAGCTCGGTGTGCTCCTGGCTCCGGCGCAGCAGGTCGTCGCCCGTGATGATCCGCTCGGGGGTGCTGGCCAGGCTGCGGTAGCTGTCGAGGCAGGCGCGGACCAGCCCGTCGTCGGGGATGTCGTGTCCGCCGAAGAGCGCCGCGACGCGATCGAAGAACGCGCTCTCGGCCATCGGGCCGGCCGTCGACAGCAGGCTGAAGACCGACCATTCGACGCGATCGGCCAGGGGCACGGCGGCGGCGGCGATGTCCTCCGGGTCGGCCAGCCACCACAGCCCCGGATCGATCTCGGCCAGACGTCGCTGGGTCCCGAGCTCGTCGCGGATCAGCCCGAGCAGCCGTTCGACGCGATCGGTCGTACCGTCGCGGCCCGCGGCGCGCGGCGGGCGGGACGGCGTCCGCGGCGGGCTGTCGGATGGTTCGGACGGGGCGGACGGTGCGGGGGGTTCGTCGGTCGGGGCGGCGGACGGGTCGTCGGTCGGAGCGGCGGACAAGTCGTCGATCGGGGCCCCGGTCGGCGACGAGGCGACCTCGCCGCCCGCGTCCGCGTTCACGCTCGCGTCCTGGTCCGTCGCCGCCGTCATCCGGCGCAGGTCGCCAGCCCGGTCCAGCCCGACCAGGATCTCGCCGAGGAGTCGCTCGAAGCGGGCCGGCTCGCCGCGCGCCTGGAGCGTCTCGATCGCGACCTCGGTGACGGTGCGCGCGGCGTCGCGTGCCGAGAACGGCCTGCCGTCGAGGCGCTCGGGCGGCGAGAACAGGCCGCGACCTGGCGCGATGTCGGGGTCGCCGGCGCCACCGGGCAGCGGCTCGAGCCCGACATTGCCGCGCGTCCGGGCGCCCGGTGGCAGCCGGCCACGCGGATGCGACAGGTCGATGACCGACGCAGCGCGGTCGTCCGGGTCGGCGATCCGCGCGCCGAGCAGCCGGTAGCCTGCCGCGGCGGCGCCGAGGACGACCGACACCGACGGGTCGACCCCTCCATCGACGAGCTGGACGACGCGGCCGTCGCGCGAGAGCGCGGGCTCGAGCGCCCGAAGGGCATCGCCGAGCACCTCGCCCTGCCAGGCCAGCGGTGGCCGCAGCGAGGCGCCGGCGAGCGGCTCGATCGGCAACAGCAGAGTCGCCTCGCGGCCGAGCGCCCAGGCGGTCGCGTGGTAGGCGGCGGCGAGCCGGTCCAGGTTCGGACGCTGGGGTGGCTGGCCGAGGACGAGCCGGACACGCGGCGTCGGGGCCGTGCGGCCGTATGCCTCGGGATCGTCGTGGAGGGTCGCCAGCCCACGCGGGCCGGACAAGGCGATGACCGTGGTCGCGGTCCCCTCCCCGAGGCTGCGCAGATCCTCGCCGAGCTTGGCCTGGACCGGGCCGGCCGGACCGCCCTCGAGCCGCTGGATGAAGCCGCGGACAAGGCGGAACGCGTCCTCGAACGCGAGCCACGGGTTGCGTTCTCGGAACTGGGTGCCGCTCGGCTGCCGGACGTGCCCCGACGAGACCCGCAGGGCGGCCGCCCGGCCCTGACCGGTCGCCAACCGGCTGGCCGGCAGGATGGCATGGGCGAAGGCAAGTCGAAGCGTGGCGAGGACCGGAGCCGCCCGGAGCTCGCCCTCGATCCGCTCGATGATCGCTCCGAGACCGACGAGCTGGCGGCCGGTGTGGAGGTCGAGCAGCTCGTCGGGCAGCGACTCGGCGCCGGCGATCTCGGGGAACCGGTCGAGCAGGATCGCCCGCATCGCCTCGGCCCCGACATCGGCGGTGGCACGGCGCAGGTCGTCGGCATCGAGCGGCGCCTGGCGCTGTTCGGGACCGCCACGCTGGTCGCGGCAGACCGTGCAGCGGAAGTGCCGGGAGAGCGGACGCCGGCGGCCGGCGATGCCTGCCTCGTCCTCCACCGACCAGACGATCTCATCGGCGATCAGCATCCGGTCGCAGGTCGGGCAGCGGGTCGCGAACTGGTCGGTGATCGAGACCTTGAGGCTCGAATCCCGGCGCGGCGAGCCCGCCAGTCCCTGGAAGGCGGCATCGAGATGGCGGACGTCGGGCGGGCGGAGCACGACCTCGGCGAGCATCCGGGTGAGCGGGCTCGACTCGAGCGAGACGGCCAGCCGCTGGCGATCGATGGCGGCGCGGGCGACCCAGCCGCCGCGGCCGAACAGGTCGGCCACGACGTCACCCGGTCCGGTGTGGAGATCGATGCGGGCAGCCACGACCGCGGGCGGCGGCGCCGGGGCGATCCGGTCGAAGACGGGCAATGAGTAGCCGGGCTGGGGATCGAGTGGTCCGCGTCCGGTCATCGGGGAGATGCTAGCCGAGACGGGTCCGCGGGGCCGGAGGGGGCACCGAGTCCGGGCGCGGCGGGGTGATGCGGCGGCGGCGAACTGCGGCCCCGGTACCGGCCCGCCACCGGCCCGCGCGGCTGGTGCTTCCCTCAGGCGCCGGATCCGGATATCCGAGCGCGGTCAGGACCGAGTTCGGACAGGAACCGCGCGAATCGACACGCGTCCACGCCCAGACATGCGAAAACGGCGCCTGGTGGGAGCCGGGACGTGTCGAGTGGTCGCCGCAGTCCCGGCAGCCGGCCCCGACGGTCGGACCCGGCCGCCGCCCTCCGCTACCGGCCCGCGCGCCTGATGCTTCCCTCAGGCGCCGGATCCGGATATCCGAGCGCGGTCAGGACCGAGTTCGGACAGGGACCGCACGAATCGATACGCGCCTGGCAGGAGTCGGGACGTGTCGAGTGGTCGCCGCGGTCCCGGCGGCCGGCTCCGACGGTCGGACCCGGCCGCGGCCCTCCGGTACCGGCCCGCGTGCCTGATGCTTCCCTGAGGCGCCGGATCCGGATATCCGAGCGCGGTCAGGACCGAGTTCGGACAGGGACCGCACGAATCGACACGCGTCCACGCTCAGATATCCGAAGACGGCGCCTGGCAGGAGCAAGGCGCCGTGACGTCTTGGTCCCGGCTCGCGGCGGGCGCGAATGAGACCTCGGCTCGATCGTGGCCGCAGATCCCGGCTCCGGGTGGCCGCAGACCTCGGCTCGATCGTCGCCGCGGATCGCGACTCCGAGGTGGCCGCGGACCTCGGCTCCGGACTGCCGCCGACCCCCACCCCGAGGTGGCCGCCCCCGCGCGGCCGCTCGCTCCGGGGTGGCAGACCCCGCGTCTCGCGCCCCCGAACGCCCTACGGCTCGTCGAGCTCGTCCGGCTCGTCCTCGAAGGCCTCGTCGGTCGTGGCCTCGGGCGGCAGGACGCGATCGAGGTCCTCGATCTCGTCGTCCTCCTCGTCGTCTTCGAGGTCGTCCTCGAGGTCCATCTCCTCGCGGACGAGCGTGCCCTTGGTATACGGCCGCAGGTCGGTCGACTTGGCCGCCGTCGGGAAGCTGACCTTCCCGTAGTTGGCCGGATCCTGGAAGATCTCGCGCAGGATGATCCGGACGTCCTTGTCGCCGAGCGAGGTGACGCCGGCCGCGTACTTGTTGCCGTCGGCCATCAGCTTGAGCAGCCGGGCGGCCACACGGGGCTCGACGACGCCGATGCGGACGCCATTCGAGTGCGCGATCAGGCGGTTCCCCTCCGGCGTCAGCTCGACGGCGTCGCCGGGGTTGACCTGGGCCAGCTCGCGCGGCGTGGCGAGGTCGGTCAGGAAGGCGAAGCCGGTCTTGCCCGTCTCCTCCACGAAGATGCTGACCGGAGCCTTGCTCCCCTCCTGCGCCGGGACGGTCTTCTCGCCGGCCGCGACGAGCAGCATCTTGAGCCGGTCGATGTTCCGTTCCGCGATGCGGTTGGTCGGGTCCAGGGCGAGCGCCGTCTGGTAGTGCTCGCGCGCCGCGCCCAGCTCACCCTGCTCCCACAGCGCCTTGGCGAGGCGGTTCTCCGCCTCGGCGTCGGGTCCGAGTTCGAGCAGGCGCCGGTTGGTCGCGGCGGCCTCGGCCCACTGCGCGGCCGTCGCCTGGGCGATCGCCTGGTCGGCCAGCTGCCGCTTCTGGCGGTTCAGGTTGACGGGGCTCTGGGTCTGGGTCTCGACGTCGGGGAAGGTCACGAGGCGGTCGTCCTTTCGGGGGCGCGGCGGGGTTCGGTTCGGTCGGATCGGATCAGGGCGCGCGGACGCGCGGAGCCACTGGGCGGAGATGCTTTCTAGCACCGTCCGGGCGGCGCGTCAAACCCGGCCGGTCGCCGGCCCGTCGCCCAGCGCGCCGTCAGGCGCGCAGCAGCAGATTCCAGATCGCGACGATGATCCCGAGCGCCGCCAGCACAGCGATCTGGCCGATCCAGCGGATGTCGCGTCGCCGCGACGGCGCGGTGCCGATGAACGCATCCCAGAGATAGAACGCGAGGGTCAGGAGCGCGGGCCCGACAAGACGTTCGATCTCCATCGCCCGGAGCGCGGCTGCCCCGATGGCGATCGCAGCCGCATACGTCGCAGCCGCCCACAGGGCATCGCGCGCGGTGTTGACCCGCAGCGACGCTGCCCGGTAGCCAAGGAGGAACGCGACGAGGGCGTCGCCGGCGGCGAGCACCACCAGGTTGTTGCCCGGCAGCTCGCCGCCGGTCTGGGCGAGCCCACCGGGCACCATCGCCGCGACGCCGGTGAAGCCCAGGAACGCGACCAGCAGGATGGTGACCAGCACCGCGGTCCGGTCCTCCGCCGTCAGCCCGGACTGCGTCCGGTTGATGCGGTCCTCGAGCGCGAGCGCACGACCGACGATGAGCCAGGTGATGGCGAGCGCGGGCAGGAGCCACAGGCCGAACGGCACGAGGCGGATGGCACCGAGACAACCGACGGCCGCGACGGACGGCAGGATGACCGACTCGATGGGGACGCCGAACCAGACCGTGGCCGGCGCCGCCTCGTCGTGGAGGACCTGGAGCGTGCCGAGCAGCATCGCCCCGAGCAGGGCCGCCGCGACAAGCCAGACGAGCGGCGGGTCGACCAACCGCGAGAGGCCGACGACGGTCACCGCGACCATGGCCAGGTCGCGTCGCGCGGAGCGGTCGTCCATCAACCCGATGGTACGCGCGTCGCTCATACCCGCCCGCTCTTGGCCGCGGTCCAGGCCAGGAGATCGGCTCGCGACCGGGTGTTCAGCACGTCTGCCGGTGTCACCCAGGCGCGGCGGGCCTGGCTGACGCCCCAGCGCACGTAGTCGAGCTCGCCGATGTCGTGGCCGTCCGAATCGATCGACACCAGGCAGCCCATCCCGATCGCGCGCCGGGCACGCTCGACGGCCAGGTCGAGACGGGGCGGCGAGCCGTTCATCTCGAGCGCCGTCCCGGTCCGGGCGGCTTCGCTGTAGACGGCGTCCCAGTCGAGGTCGAGGTCGTCGCGGATGCCGATCTTGCGCCCGGACGGGTGGGCGATGACGTCGACGTGGGGGCTGCGGATGGCATTGAGCGTCCGTCGCGTCAGCTCGGCGCGGGTCTGGCGACGGGCCACGTGGACCGACGCCACGACGACGTCGTAGCGCGCCAGCAGCTCGTCGTCGTAGTCGAGCTCGCCGTCGGCTCGGACCTCGAGCTCACAGCCATGGAGCAGCCGGAACCCCTCGGCGGGCGTTGCCGCGGGCGCCGTCCCGGCCGCTTCCTCGGCGGCGAAGCGGACGTTGAGCGCCGCGATGATGGCCGCCTGCTCGGCGACGCGCTCGGGCGTCAGGCCGCGGGCGATGGCGAGCGACTGGGTGTGGTCGGTCAGGACCTGGTAGGCGTAGCCCCGGGCGCGAGCGGCCTCGGCCATGACCTCGATCGGCTGGTGGCCGTCGGACCAGTCGGAGTGGCTGTGCAGGTCGCCGCGCAGGTCGCCGAGCTCGACCAGCGCCGGCAGCCGCCCGGCCAGGGCGGCCTCGATCTCGCCGGCGTCCTCGCGCAGCTCCGGCTCGATGAACGGCAGGCCGAGGAAGGCGTACGCCTCGGTCTCGGTGGCGAACGTCCGCAGCTCGGTCGCGTCGCCGGTCAGCGGCTCACCATCCTCGCCGATCCGCAGGAACCCTTTCTCCGACAGGCTCCAGCCGCGATCGCGGGCCATCGCCCGGAGGCGGACGTTGTGCTCCTTGGACCCGGTGAAGTGGATCCGGTAGGTGCCTGCCTCGCCGGGCGGCATGACCATCAGGTCGACCTGGGGGCCGCGCATCAGCCGGACGGCTGCCTTGTAGCCACCACGATTGATGACCGAATCGACCAGCCCGAACGACGTGAACGCCTCGATCAGCGCGGCCGGCTGGTCGGTCTCGGCCAGCAGATCGAGGTCGCCGATCGATTCCTTGCGTCGCCGGAACGAGCCGGCGGGCTCCATCGACCGGACGCCGGGCGTCGGGGCCAGCGACTCCATGAGTCCGCTGAGCAGCTCCTCGGCGCGATCGAGCCGCATCCGGTCGAAGCGCTCATCGAGCTTGGCGATGCCTTCGAGGACGAGGGCCTCGGTCCGTTGCGACATCCCGCGCAGGCCGCGCAGCCGTCCGCCTTCGGCGGCTGAGCGGAGGTCCTCGACCGTCTCGATCCCGAGATCCATGTGGAGCTGGCGGACGGTCTTGGGGCCGAGCCCGGGGATCCGGAGCAGCTCGACGAGGCTCGGCGGGACCTCGGCGCGGAGACGGTCGTAGTACGCCATGTGGCCGGTCACGGCCAGCTCGCGGATCTTGTCGGCGATCGCCTTTCCGACACCCGGGATGGTCGGCGGGTCGCCGGCGCGGTAGGCCGAGACGAGGTCGACCGGGCTGCGGCCGATGGCGTCTGCGGCACGATGGTAGGCGACGGTCTTGAACACGAGCTCGCCCTGCAACTCGAGCATGTCGCCGATGGCGTGGAAGATGCGGGCGAGGTCGCCGTTGGTCAGGTCGCCATCCGCGGGGTCGCCGCCGGGCAGGGCGGCCGCGTCGGCGGCGTGCTCATCGATGGGGTCGTCGGTCACGCCCGGGATGGTAGCCCGTCAGGCGGCGACGACCCGGTCCCGCCCCGCGCGCTTGGCTCGATAGAGGGCGCGGTCGGCCTCCGCGATGAGCTCGGCGATCGGCTGGTCGGCCTGGCGGGCGACGGCCACGCCGACCGACACGCTGACGCCGGACACCCGCAGCCGCGCGAGGTCGAGCGCCGCCACCGATGCCCGGACGCGCTCGCCGACCTCGAGCGCGATCTCGGGGCTCGGGTTGCGCAGCAGGACGACGAATTCCTCGCCCCCGTAGCGGGCCGGCACGTCGTCTTCGCGGACGGCCGCGACGATGGCGCCGCCGACCGCGCGCAGGACCTCGTCGCCGGTGGCATGGCCGTACGTGTCATTGAGGACCTTGAACTTGTCGATGTCGACCATCAGCACCCCGACCGCATCGCCGGACCGGCGTCGGCGCGCGAGCAGACCGCAGAACTCGTCGAAGTAGCGCCGGTTCGGGAGCCCGGTCAGAGCGTCGGTCGAGGCCTGCGTCTCGGCGGCCAGGTGCGAGTAGGCGCGGGACAGGGCCGACGACGCCTCGACGGCGGCCCCGCGCAGCAGCCGACGGGTCGTCGGCGACCAGTCGCCGACGGTGCGGTGCGACAGGATGATGGCGCCGACGACCTCGCCACCCGAGGTGAGCGGGGCGGCCAGCGTGTCGGTCAATCCATAGACATCGCGGGTCCGGGCGGCGATCCGCTCCGCGACCAGCTGCTGCTCGCCGGGGATCCGCTCGGCCGTCGAGGCGGGCGTGGCCGTCGGTCGTGCCATCGCCAGGGCGAGTGGTGCGGTGGCACCGATCCGCGCTCCGAGGTCGTCCAGGCGACCGCGCAACCCGCCGGCCGCGACCGGCTCGCTCACATCGACCACGACCGGGATGGCCACCGGGAGGCGCTCGGTCCTGTCGGCCTCGGTCATGACCGGATCCTCGAGATCGGCGATGGGCAGTCGGGTGGTCGAGTCGGGCACGCCCGGCCGGGCGCTCACCAGCGTCGCTTCGAGCACGCGCGCGTCGGGGCGCCGGCGGGCGACGACGATGTGGTCCGCGCCGGTCGCCTCGCCGAGCTCGCTCACGATGGCCCCGAGGATGGCGTCGGGGGACACGGACCGCGACAGGCTCGACAGGATCCGCGCGAACGATTCGGCTTCCTCGCGGCGACCGACCTCGAGTGCCGCGACGGCCTGGCGGTGACGGATGGCCGTGAACCCGACGACGAGGATCAACCCGACGACCGCCAGATCGATCGGTCGGGCGGTCTCGGTGGCGAGACGGAGGACCGCGATGAGACCGAGGATGAAGAAGGATCCGGCGAAGATCCACCAGGCGCGTGTCGTGCGGCGTTCCGGTGTCTCGGCGGGGCGGGCGGGCCGGCTGGCGGGTTCACTCACGTCAGGGATAGAGGATGGCGGTCCGGACCCGTCCCGTCCATCCCTCCGCCTGGTACCGATGGCGCCGACCGACCGGTACCTTCGTACCAGTCCGACCACCAGGCCGTCGGGGCCGTCAGGCCGCGGGTTCGCCGGCGGGTGCCGCGTCGTGACCGCCGTCGCGCTTCACCCGGTAGAGCGCCTGGTCGGCGGCATCGATCAGCTCGGTCGCGGTCCGGCCGTCCTGGGGGAAGGTGGCGACCCCGATCGACGCCCCGATCGGGACCGGCCCGCGCTGCTCGCCCACGAACGGCTGACCCTGGAACGCATCGAGGATGCGTTCGGCGGCACGGCCGGCCTCCTCCCGGTCGGTCTCTGGCAGGATGATCGCGAACTCGTCGCCACCGTAGCGGGCCGGGATGTCGGACGCCCGCAGGGTCGAGCGGATCAGCTCGGCGGTCCAGGTCAGGACGCGATCGCCGAACAGATGCCCGAACGTGTCGTTGACGAGCTTGAAGTCGTCGAGGTCGAGCATCAGCACGCTCATCGACCGATGCGCGCGCTGGGTGCGCACGACCTCCTCGCCCAGCCGCTCGTGCAGGAAGCGGTGGTTGTAGAAGCCGGTCAGCGGGTCGCGGTCGGCAAGCTTGCGGGCATCCTCGTAGAGCCGTGCGTTCTCGAGCGCCATGGCCGCCTCGTTGGCCATCGTCCGCGCCAGCGCGAGCCGCTCGTCGGTGAACGTCACGGCGCCGCTGGCGGCCAGCTCGACCAGGCCGATCGACTGGCCCTTGGCGACCAGCGGGAGCATCGCCAGGACCTGGTTGCCGTCGCGCCGCATCAGCTCCACCTCGGCCGGGTCGGCGTGGGGGTCGTCGACCTCGATGATGACCGTGTCCTGGCGCTCGAGGACGCGGACCGTCTCGGGATAGCCGGCGACCTCGAAGAACGGCTCGATCTGGCCGAGCCGGTGGGCCGGGAAGTAGCCGAGCGATTCGACCCGCCCGGCGGGCCGGTCCCAGTAGCTGATGACGCATTCCTCGACATTCATGGCGCGGGCGATATGGCCGGCCATCAGCTGGGCGACCTGGCGCGAGTCGAGGCTGCCCGAGAGCTCGGCGCTCATGTCCAGCAGCCGGCGCAGCTCGCCTGCCAGGTCCTGGGTCCGGGTCAGCAGCCGCGCGGATCCGACCGCGATGGCGGCCTGATCGGCCAGGATCGTCAGCAGCCGCAGGTCGTCGTCCCCGAACCCGTCGAGCCCGAGCTTCGAGAGGGTGATGACCCCGATCGTCAGCTCGTCCTGACGCATCGGGACGACCAGCATCGATTCGTCGATCTCGTCGGTGCCGGCGATGGTCGCACCGCGCGGGTCGCGGTTCGCGTCGCTGACCACGATCGGTTCGCCGTGCTGGGCGACCCAGCCGGTGAAGCCCTCCCCGAGCCGGCACGTGAGGAGCGCCATGTCGACACCCTCATAGGCACCGACCCGGCCCTCGAAGGCGATCGGCACGACGCTGTCCGGCGGCTCGATGAGATAGACCCGCGCGTTGTGGTAGTCGATGATCCGGCGCGTCTCCTCGACCACGGTCCGGCCGACCTGCTCGACGTTGACCGCGCTGCTCAGCCGTGCCGACGCGGCCTGCAGCACCTCGAGCTGCGCGGCACGCTGCACGGTCTGCTCGAACAGCTCGGCATTGGCCAACGCGATGGCGGCATGGGTGGCGAGCGTGGAGATGAACGCCACGTCGCCGCTCGTCCAGGCGCGCGGTTCGCTGGTCACCGCCGACAGCGCCCCGATGACCCGGTCGTGGTGGATCAGCGGAGCGACAAGGTGCCCCGCGCTGTCGAAGGCCTCCTCATCACGCTCGGCGCCGGGGGCGCCGCCGTCGGCGCGCATGTCCGGGATGGCCAGGACCCGGCCGCTGCGCAGGACCTCGCCGACCCAGCCCTCGTCGCGACGATACACGCGCAGCTGCCGCGCGACGTCGTCGGCGATGCCCGCCCAGGCCGCGACCTCGAGCTGGTCGTCGTGCAGGATCCGGATCGTCGTCGCGTCCGCTCGCAGGGCCCGCTTCGTCTCGTCGACGATCATCCGGAAGAGCTCGGGCCGATCATGGGATGCGGCGAGCCGCCCGGCGATCCCGAGGACCGTGTCGAGGCGCTCGGCCAGCTCGGCTTCGAGCCGTGGGTCGACCGTCGTCCAGCTGCCGTCACCGGCCGGCCGGACCTCCGCGGTCGGGTTCATCGGGACGATCCGGCGAAGGATCGTCCCATCGGCGAGCCCGCCTGCCGCGCCCGTTCCGTGGGTCATCGAGACGGCCGTCGACGACCCGGTCGGGTCGGGCAGGATGTCAGCAGTCCCCGGGCGCGCGCGCACGACGGCATCGTCCCATCGCCGACGCCGCTCGCGGAGACGCTATCGGTACCATCGGGCGGCAGGACCATCGTCCCGGTGCGTTGACCCACCTCGCACGCCGGGACTACACTCCGGCGGCGTCGCGACCCTCCGGGTCCCGGCCGTCCCAGCCCGCTCCGAGGTCCGCACACCCTCGTGGACGACGGTCCCAGTCCCATCGGCGCCGATCGCGGCGTCAACACCCAGGCCCCGGTCCGTCCCGCTCGCTGACGGCTGACCCCCCACGGGGTCCCACCACCTGCGACGGGTCCGACCCGCTCGTGAGGTGGCAACCATGCTCTATCTGAGCCAGGCCATCGGCCGACCCGTGCTCGACGCCAACGGCGAGCCGCTCGGCAAGCTGGACGATCTGATCGTGTCGGTCGGCGATCGCTACCCGCCGGTCACCGGGCTGGTCGTCTCGACCGACCGCCGGCGCATCTTCCTGCCCTGGTCGCACGTCGCCCGCTTCGACGCCTCGGGCGCCAGGCTGGCCGGCGGGACCATCGACATCACGCGCTTCCAGCAGCGCCCGGACGAGATCCTCCTGCGAGCCGACCTGCTCGACAAGCAGATCGTCGACATCGACGGCCGGAAGGTGGTCCGGGTCAACGACCTCGGGCTCGACGACGTCGACGGGAAGCTCCACCTGGTCGTCGTCGACGTCGGCGCGGCAGGCCTGCTGCGCCGGCTCGGGATCGAGGGCGCCTACCGGATCCTCGCCCGGAACCTGCGGCTGCCGACACCCGAGCGCTACATCGACTGGGAGGACGTCGACCCGGTCGAGACGAGCATCGCCTCGATCCGCCTGCGCGTGCCGCACGCCGGTCTGACCGAGCTCCACCCCGCCGACCTGGCGACGATCATCGACCAGCTGGCGCCGCGCGACCGGGCGGGCGTCCTCGCCGCGCTCGATGACGAGGCGGTCGCGGACGCGATCGAGGAGATGGAGCCCGAGACCCAGGTCGAGGTGCTCGAGGGCCTCTCCCCGGAGCGGGCCGCCGACATCCTCGAGGAGATGTCGCCCGACGACGCGGCCGACCTGGTGGCCGACCTGGCCGACGCGACGCGCGAGGAGCTCCTTGCGCTCATGGAGCGCGACGAGGCCGAGGAGCTCGGCGGCCTGCTCGCCTACCCCGAGGACACCGCCGGCGGGATGATGACGACCGAGTTCGTCGCGGTCCCGGCCGACCTGACTGCCGGCGCCACCATCGACCGACTGCGCGAGCTCGAGCCCGACGCCGAGACCATCTACTACGTCTACGTGGTCGATGCCGTGGGGCGGCTGGTCGGCGTCCTGTCGCTGCGCGACCTGATCGTCGCGCAGCCGCCGACGCCCATCGGCGAGGTCATGATCGACGAACCGGTCGCCGTCGGGGTCCTGACCGACCGCGACGATGTGGCGGGGCTGGTGGCCCGCTACAACCTGCTGGCCGTGCCCGTCGTCGACGCGGAGAGCCGGCTCGTCGGGATCGTGACCGTCGATGACGCGATCGACACCATCCTCCCGGCGCGCCGTCGGCGCGGCACCCACGCCGTGACCCGGAGCTAGGACCCGACCGATGCGGCTGCCGTTCACGCGCCTGCGCGAGCGCCTCGCCGAGCGCGACGTGCTGCGTCTGCGCGGGCGGTTCCGCGGGCGGCGCGGGCTCGTGGCGTTCCTGGCCGTGATGGGTCCGGGGCTGATCGCCGGGATCGCCGGCAACGACGCGGGCGGCATCACCACCTACAGCGTGATGGGCGCCCAGACCGGGCTGTCGCTGCTGTGGATCTTCCCGATCACCATCGCCATCCTGGCCATCGTCCAGGAGATGGCCGCGCGGCTCGGCGTGGTCACCGGGCAGGGCCTGTCGGACCTCATCCGCGACCGCTTCGGCGTGCGTCCGACCGCGTTCGCGATGGCCATCCTGCTCATCGCCAACGTGGCCAACACGGTGGCCGAGTTCTCCGGGGCGGCGGCCGCCCTCGAGATCTTCGGGATCTCGCGCTACCTCGTGGTCCCGATCGTCGGGGTCGCCATCTGGGCACTGGTCCTGAAGGCCAGCTACCGGACGGTCGAGCGCGTGTTCCTGGCCGTCATCGTGGTGTTCTTCGCCTACATCGCGTCGGCCATCCTGGCCGACCCGGACTGGGGCCAGGTCGGCCGCGCGCTGGTGACACCGTCGCTCGACCTGACCCCGACCGAGCTGTTGCTGCTCGTCGCCGTCGTCGGCACGACGATCACCCCCTACATGCAGTTCTACCTGACCAGCGCGGTCGCGGAGAAAGGCATCGAGGTCGAGGAGCTCAGCCTCGAGCAGGCCGACGCGGTCGGCGGGTCGGTCTGGACCAACGTCATCGCCATCTTCATCGTCGTCGCGGCGGCGACGACCATCGGCGTCGCGGGCGGCACGATCACCTCGGCCGCCGACGCCGCCAAGGCCCTCGAACCGGTGGCCGGCAAGCTGGCCGAGGCGCTGTTCGCGGTCGGGCTGTTCGGGGCGAGCGTGCTGGCGGCCACGATCATGCCGCTGTCGACCGCGTTCGTCATCTGCGAGGCGTTCGGCTGGGAGTCGGGCGTCGACAAGCGGTTCGTGGACGCCCGTGCGTTCTTCTCGATCTACACGTTCGTGTTGGCCGCCGGCGCGCTGGTCGTGCTCATCCCCGGGCTCGACCTGCTGCCCGTGATCATCGCCTCGCAGAACCTCCAGGGCCTGCTCCTCCCGGTCGTGCTCGTGTTCATGGTCCTGCTCGCCAACGACCGGCGGCTGATGGGCGACCACCGCAATGGGCGGATCGGGAACGTGCTGGCCTGGTCGGCGATCGGGCTGATCATCGTGCTCGACGTGGTCCTGCTCGGGGTCGCGGCGCTCGGGCTGATCGGGGTGCACGTCGGCTGACCCGGCCGGCCGGCACGATGGAGTCGGGGCAGGCTAGTGCGCGTGCGCCTCGTGGACCTGCGCATCCTCGGCGGGCGCGGGCCAGTCGAGCCCGTCCGTCCCCGCGCCGTAGTCGAGCGGGTAGCCGTGAGCCTCCCAGTCCGGGATTCCGCCGGAGACGGCCGCCACGCGCGCGAAGCCGGCGGAGCGGAGCAGGGAGGCGGCCACGCTCGAGCGGAAGCCACTCGCGCAGATCGTGGCGATCGGACGATCGGCCGGCAGACGCTCGAGCGTGGACGGCAGGTCGGCGGCCATGATATTGAGCGCGCCCGGGACGTGACCACGTTCGAATTCGCCGAGCTGGCGGACGTCGATCACGAGCGGCGCATCGGGCCCGCCGGCAGACAGCGATCGCGCCAGCTCATCGACGTCGAGCGACCGTCCGGACTCCACCGGCCGGCCGGCCCGCCGCCATGCGTCGAAGCCGCCCGCCACATGCCCCGCCGTCGCCTCGTAGCCGATCCGGAGCGCCTGGCGCGAGAGGTCGTCGAGGTCGGCCGGGTGCTCGACGATCAGGACGATGGGCCGGTCGACGTCGACCAGCCAGCCGAGCCACGTCCCGAACGATCCGCCGGCCGGGATCGACATCGAGCCGGGCGCGTGGGCCACGGCGTAGGCCTCGGGCGGTCGCGCGTCGACGATGAGCGCATCGCGTCGCAGGGCCGCGTCGAGCGCGGTGTCGGCCAATGCCGGGATCTCGGGGATCGCTCCACCAAGCAGCCGCGGTCCGGCCTGGTTGAGGGGTCGCATCCGCGCGAAGTAGCGTGGGAACGCGGGCTGGCCGGCGAGCAGCGCCCGGGCGAAGAGCTCGACCTCCATCGGTGCCAGCAGCGGATCATGGCGTCGCTCGAAGCCGATGGTCGACCACGACGTCGAGGCGGTGCCGGCCGAGCACAGCGATCCTGCGCCATGGGTCGGATAGACCATCACCGAGTCCTCGTGGCGCAGCAGCACCTCGTGGAGCGAGTGGTACATCGCCGCGGCGAACGGCCGCGCGTTGTCCGCCCCGAGCAGGTCGGTCCGCCCGACCGCGCCCACGAGCATCGAGCCACCGGTCAGCACCAGGAACGGCTCGTCGGCACGTGTCGTGTCGGCGACCGCGTAGCTCACATGCTCGGGCGTGTGCCCGGGCGTCGCGAGTACGCGGAAGCGGATCGACCCGACGTCGAACGCCTCGCCGTCGGCGAGCGGTCGGTGTTCGTAGGCGAGCTTCGCGCCGGCTCCGATGACATGCGTGGCGCCGGTCAGCGCCGCGAGCTCGCGGCCGCCGGACACGTAGTCGTTGTGGAGATGGGTCTCGACGACGTGGGTGATGCGCAGATCGTCGGTCCGGGCGGCCGCGAGATAGATGTCCACATCGCGCCGCGGGTCGACGACCGCGGCGACCCCCTCCGCCTCGTCGACGACGAGCGTCGACAGGTGGCCGAGCCCCTCGATCCGATACTGCGTCACGCGCACGGCGGCAGCCTACACCGCGCCGGGCTGTCGGCGACGTTGCCGGCGGCGGGCCGGAACGACGGCAGCCGGGCCGTCCCGAGGGCGGCCCGGCTGGTACGCTCTCCGGCGATGACGACGTCGCCGCACCGCTCCCTGACCGTCGTGGGCGCCGGCTATGTCGGTCTGGTGACGGCCGTCGGGCTCGCCCGACTGGGACATGACGTCCATCTCGTCGAAACGGCACCCGCCCGTCTCGAGATGCTGCGCGCAGGCCGGATCCCGATCCACGAGGCGGGGCTGCAGGAGGGATTCGACGCGGCCGTCGCCGATGGTCGTCTGACCGTCGGCGACGCGATGCCGGCGCGATCGGGCATCATCCTGATCTGTGTCGGGACACCGATCGGCGACGACGGGACGAGCGACCTGCGCCAGCTGGACGCCGCGATGGCCGCGCTCCAGGGTCGGATCGGGTCCGACGACATCCTGGTGATCCGCAGCACGCTACCGGTCGGCGGCACCCGCCCGACGATCGAGGCCGCCGGGTCGTCGACCGCCCGCGTGTTCACCAACCCGGAGTTCCTGCGCCAGGGGACCGCGGTCGATGACTTCGCCCACCCGAGCCGCATCGTCGTCGGGCGCTTCCCCGATGCCGATCCGGACGCGCTCGCGGCAGTCCTCGCGCTGTACGACGGCATCGAGGCGCCGCGGCTCGTCGTCGACGTCGAGGCCGCCGAGATCATCAAGAACGGTGCGAACGCATTCCTCGCGCTCAAGCTGTCGTTCACCAACGAGATCGCGTCGCTGTGCGAGGAGGCGGGCGCCGACGTCGCTGAGGTCCTGGCAGGCATCGGCGCCGACCCGCGGATCGGCCGGACCTACATGCACCCGAGCTTCGGGTTCGGTGGCAGCTGCCTCCCCAAGGAGCTCACGACGCTGGCGGTCGCCGGGCGGGCATTCGGCCTGCCGATGCATGTCACGACCGCCGCATCCGACGCCAATATGGCCGCCCAGGATCGGTTCGCCGAGCGCGTCCTGGCCGCGGTCGGCGGGCCCGACGGGCGGACGATCGGCCTGCTCGGGCTCGCCTTCAAGGCTGGCACCGATGACATCCGCGACTCGCCAGCCACCCGCCTTGCGGAACGCCTGCTCGGGGCGGGCGCGCGCGTTCGCGCCTACGATCCGGCCGCCGGGCCCAACGCCCAGAGGCGCATCCCGGCGCTGCAGCTCGTCGACGATCCGGGGACCGTCTTCGACGGAGCGGACGCGATCGTGATCGCGACCGAATGGCCGGAGTTCCGGGACCTGCCGTGGGCCGACTGGGCCGATCGACCGACGCGACGCCTCGTCATCGACGGACGTCGGTTGCTCGATGCCGGAGCCGTGCGCGCGGCCGGCTATGACGTGGTCCAGCTCGGTGACGGGAGACTCCTGCCGGGATCCCCGACGCCGGGGGTCGCGAGCAGGCGCGGATAGCGGCCCTTCCGGCCCGGTGTCATCTCGCCACAGACGCGTCAGGGCGCGTTCGACAGGCCCTTCCGGCGGACCGTGCTAGAGTGCCGACACCTTGGCCACTGAACCCTCACCGGACCCGCGGCCGACGCGGTCTCCGTCACTGGCTGCCTTCCTGTCGTTCCTCTGGCCCGGCATCGGGCAAGCGTACGAACGCCGGCGGCGTGCCGCGCTCATCTTCGCCGTCCCCGCGCTGATCGCTGCCGGCCTGCTCCTGGCACAGGCCGCGCGCGGCCTCGATGTCCTCGCCATCGAGCTGATCACCCCGACGTTCGCGCTCACCGTCCTGATCACGGTCCTGCTGCTGGGCGCGTGGCGGCTGATCTCGATGTTCGAGGCGGCGACGAGATCGGGCACTCCGCGCGCGTGGCGGCGACGCCCGACGGTCCTCGTGCTCGTGGCACTGTCGGCGGTGGTCCTGCTGACCCACGGCGCCGCGGCGTACTACGCCTACAGCTTCTACGACGCTGGGAATGCCATCTTCGTCGGGAGCGTGACGCCGACACCCTCGCCGCCGGCCGACGGCGTGTCGCCGGGTCCGGACGTCTCCCCCACCCCGAGCCCCAGCGACAACAGCGTCGACTTCCAGGGGACGCCGGAGGTGACTCCCCCGACGGCCTCGTCGCGGATCAACATCCTGTTCACCGGCATCGACTCGGGGAATGGCCGCGACCACGCCCTCACCGACACGATGCTGATCGCCAGCATCGACCCGAGCACGAAGAAGGTCGTCATGGTCAGCTTTCCGCGCGACATCTCGTACTTCAAGCTGTGGGACGGCCGGACCTTCACCGGCAAGCTGAACTCGCTGATGACCTACGCGCGTCTCCACCCGAAGGAATTCCCCGATGGTGCAGTCGGCACGCTGACCAAGGAGCTCGGCTATCTCCTCGGTGTGCCGATCTACTACTACGCGGCCATCAACCTCGATGGCTTCAAGCAGATGGTCGATCTGGTCGGTGGCGTGACCGTCACCTACGACCAGGACATCATCGACCCGACCTATATCTGGGAGGATGGCGCCCCGAACGGCTACGTCTTCCACGCCGGGACCCACCATCTCGATGGCCGCCACGCACTTGCATTCGTTCGCTCACGAAAGGCGGACAGCGACTTCGCCCGGGCGGCGCGCCAGCAGATCCTGCTGATCGCATTGCGCAAGGAGCTGACCAAACCGTCGATGCTGCCGAAGATCCCGGCCCTCCTCAAGGCGGCGGCACAGACCGTTCGGACGGACTTCCCCGCGAGCCAGGCAGCCGACATGATCGCTCTCGTCCGCAGCATCGACGACACGTCGATCCAGCGGTACGTCCTTGGGCCCCCCTATTCGACCCACCCGCCCAACTCGTCGACCGGCGGCTTCTACACGCTGAAGCTCAACATGACGAAGATGGCGAACCTGTCCGTCAAGCTGTTCGGGACGGACAGCCGGTATTACCAGGCTCCCTCCGCCACCCCGAGCACCGCGCCGAGCGCGACGCCCTGAAAGTCGCTACGGAGAGGTCGGCGCAGGTGACGCGCCCGGCGGGGCTATCGCCTGATGGTAGGCGGCGTCCAGACCGGATCCGGAGCGGACCGTGATGACCCATTGCACCGCAGCGATCGGGATCACCAGGTCGCCGCTGGCATCATAGGGTTCCACGGTCAGCCCCTCGACGACGAGCTGCGGCGCTGCCGAGGCGCCGGGCGTCGCCGAACCCTGGCGGATCGTGGCCGGTTCGGCGATCTGCAGATACTCACCACTCGAACTGACGATCCGCCCCACGTACACCACGCCGTTCCCGATCCCGACCTGCTGGATCGCGCCCGGCGTCGCTAACGCGCTGACCGGGTCCGGAGCAAGGAGGCGGGTGCCGATCGCGATGCCGATCAACAACAGGGCGAGCAGCCCCACGAGGGCCGCGAGGATCCTGACGACGCCCCACGCCGAGGGCAGAGCGACGGTCACGGAATCGGGCACAGGTCCTCCTGCGAGCGGATACTCCCGCGAAGCCTAGGCAGCGCGAGCATCCCGGGTCAAATCAGTTCGGGTCGGCACGGCTCGATGCTCACCCGAGCGAATCCGGGTCGACACCGGCGCCATACTTGGCGCGGGACGCGAGCTGTACGGCCCGAAGCACGCTGGGTCGCGGCCGACGCCATCAGGGGAGGGTCCGGAATGGGAGCGATCTGGCAACGGGCACGACTGGCTGGCGTGGCAGGGGCTGCGCTGGCGGTTCTCGCGAGCGGTGTCGTTGCGGGAGCCGCCGGGGGCGCCATCATCATGGGTTCCGCCAACAGCGCCGGGACCACCAACACGAGCCTCACGACGACGTCCACCGGGACGGCCTTCTATGTGACGCAGAATGGCACCGGGACCGCTGCACGGGCGAACGCGAACGGGCTGAACGCGATCGCGGGCTTCTACACGAGCGCAAACGGCCCGGGCATCAGCGGGGTCACCGCCAACCCGGACAAGTACGCGGTCTATGCCGGCCAGGACGCTTCCTCGAACGGGTCGGGAGCCGCTCTGCGCGCGGCTGGCGAGAACAACGTGGGCATCGTCGCCACAGGGACCAATAACGCGATCGTCGGGAATGCGACCGGTTGTTCAGGCTTCATCTGCCTCGGCGCGACCGGGATCTCGGGCACCGGGTACGGCCTCGGCGCCGGCGTCGCCGGCTCCGGCTTCAGCGGCGTCAATGGGACCGGAACCTTCGCGGGCGCCTATGGCAGCTCGGGCGGAACTGGTTCGTACGGCGTCTACGGCACCGACAGCGCCGGCTTTGGCGTCTACGGGGCCGGGCCGAACGCCGGAAGCATCGATTCGTGCAACGGCGGCAGCCTGTACTGCTCCGGCGGCGCATTCGCAGGCGATAACGGCGTGATCGGCCAGTCCGACACCAGCAACGGCGTCGGCGTCATCGGCATCTCGACCCAGCCGGACGGGTTCGGTTTCCTCTCGGATGGGGCAGCGATCATCGAGGGCGACCTCACGGTGACCGGCGCCAAGTCAGGGTACGTCGCGGACTATGCGGTCAACGGCAGCAAGGTCACCCTGCACCAGGGGGACGCGGTCACGCTCATCGGCGTCAAGCCGGCCGTCGTCGGCAACATCCCGCTCCTCGTCGTCGGACCAGCCAAGTCAGGCGATACGGTCATCGGAGTCGTTGACCGCGAGATGACACCCAGCGCGGCGACGTTCTCGGTCCCCGGCTCATCCTCGACCGTCGTCCAGCCGGACGGGTCGAAGAAGACGGTCAAGACGTCGGCACGGACCCTCGACCAGCAGGTCAAGGGGTTCACGGCGAGCGGCACGTCCGTCGCCGCCGGAAAGTACCTCCTCGTGGTGACCCTCGGCGCCTACGCCTACGGGTCGGCTGATGCCAGCGGGGGCGCCATCAAGGCCGGCGACGAGTTGATGGCAGGCACGACGGCCGGCAAGCTGGTCAAGTCGACCAAGGTCTCCGTCAACGGGAAGAGCTTCGCGATCCCCGGCGCGTCCGTGGGCTACGCCCTCGGAGCCCTGAACGACGGGACAGGCAGGATCGGGATCTTCGTCAGCCCACACTGAGCGGCGGCTGCACAGGCGGCCGAGCATCGATGAAGCGCCGGCGCATCGCGCCGGCGCTTCATCTGTCCGGTCGATAGTCGGAGATCACCTCGTCGCGTTGGTCCCGGCGCTGCCGTCGGTGCCGCGCATCCGGCGAAACACGGATTCGTATTCGTCGGTGACGTGATCCCAGGAGTACTCGGCGAGCGCCCGTGCGCGCGCCGCCGTGCCGAGCCTCGATCGTTCCGCCGGGTCGCCCACGAGGGCGACCAACGCGTCGCCGAGGGCGTCGGCGTCGTTGCGAGCGTAGTAGCGTCCCGCATCGCCGAGGACCTCACGGTGCTCAGGGACGTCGTTGGCCACGATGCAGGCGCCGCGTCCCATGGCCTCCACGAGCGCGGGATGGGTTCCACCCACCTCGGTCGCCTGGATATAGGCGAGGGCGCTCGACTGGAGCTCTGCGTAGCCCTCGCCGAAGACGTAGCCGGTCAGGTGGACGCCCGGCGTCGCCGCAGCCGCGGATTCCAGCTCGCCCTTGTACGCGGTCGCGTACGGCGCGTCACCGACGATGACCAGCGGGATGCCGCCGAGGCCATCGAGGCCTCCCGCGCGCCGATAGCTCTCGATCACGAGATGGGCGTTGTTCTCGGGTTCGAGCCGGCTGACATAGAGGAGGTAGCGCCCGACGTCGAGATCGAGCCGCTCCAGCGTCTGACCCGGCTCGACACGACGAGCATCCGATCCGTACGGGATGTACAGGGTGCGGCGGCCATGATGTTCGCGGTACCACCGGGCGATCACGTGGGCGTCGGAGATGAGCACGATCGGCAGTCGCGGCGACAGCCACGCGCAGGCCTGGTAATACCAGCGACCGAGCCGGTTCCATTTGCCGCGCTGCCACTCGAGCCCATCGACGTTGAGTGCGACCTTCGCGCCCCCGAGCCTGGGCACGAGCGCGAACGGAGCGTTCGCGTTGTTGCAGATCAGCACGATGTCGTAGCCGCGGACGAGTCCGTCGAGGACCGACAGGCCGGTGTGAACGACCGTGTCGAGATACTTGTGCCGGATGGTCGGCAGGACGCGAAGCCGCATGCCCCGATGCTCGCGCAGGCCGGCCGGGATCACGTGCGCTCGCCCATAGACCGTCACGGCGTGGCCGCGCGCGACGAGCCTGGCACCGAGCTCTTCGGCGAAGGTCTCGAAGCCACCATAGGCGGCTGGGACGCCGCGGGTGCCCATGATCGCGATCCGGATGGGCTCCATCTCAGGGCGCCGCACGTTCCGCGCGGCCACCGAACCATCCGAGGATGTCCTCATCGGCCGCTCGACGGCGGCGCATCAGATCGCGGCGCCACGCCCGCAGGCGGACCGCATCGCCGGCGACGTCGGCCACGGCGAGGAGCGACGGCTGCTCCCGCAGGGCGCAGTACCCGAGGATCTGGACGTCCCGGCCGACGATCGACCGCCAGTCTCGCCGCCAACCGGCAGCCAGCTCGTTCTTGGCGATCATCCGCCACCGATTGGCCACCGACAGTCGATTGATGCGGGCGGGCAGGGCTCCTCGCCGACCCGGCGCGACTCGGCGGCGATGGCGAGCGAGCGCCGTCGGCAGGTATCTGCACCGCCAGCCGAGGAGCTGCGCCCGCCAGGCGAGGTCCACGTCCTCACGATAGGCGAAGAACGACTCGTCGAGCCACTCGCCTTCGAACGCGACGTCCTCGAGCATCGTCCTTCTGTAGACGGCCGCAGCGCCCGACGCTCCGAAGACGTCAGCCGGAGCGAGATCGCGACCAGCCGCCGGCAGGTCGCTGGAGCGATCGAGGACGCGACGGTTGCGCAAGGCGACCATCCCCGTCGAATCGAGGATGTCGCCCGGTTGTTCGATGAGGGATCCCCCGTCGCTGGCATCGTCGCGGAAGCGGAGCAACCGACCCGACACCGCCCCGATCGTCGGGTCGGCCTCGATGGCCTCGATCGCATGTTCGAGGAATCGCGGCGCCAGTCGACAGTCCGGGTTCAGCACGACGTGGATGTCGGCCGGTTCGAGCGCCATCGCCCGGTTGTGGCCGGCGGCAAAGCCGATGTTCGCCCCGGACCGCTCGAGGCGCGCCTCGGGCATCGCCTGGCGCGCGCGCCCGAGCCCGTCGTCCGACGATGCGTTGTCGAGCACCACGACCGCATCGGCGGGCCTCGTCTGGGCCGACAGCGCGGCGAGACACGCGACGATATCGGCCGCGCTGTCGTGGAGCACGATACCGACCGTCACCCGGACGCTCATCGGGCGATCCGTCCCGCATCGGGGTCCACGTCCCCGAACCCATCGATGGCACGGATCGCGGTCGCCGCCCGGTCGCCCCAGCCGTTCTCCGCAGCGAAGGCGAGCCGGTCCGCGCGACCATCCTGGAGCCCGCCGGCCGCTGCCCGCCGTGCCGCGGCGACGAACGTGTCCCGATCCCGACAGACCTCGGCGATGCCGGGCGGCCAGCCGTCCGCGGGCGGGATCGCCGTCGAGATGACCGCGGTCCCGAACGCGATCGCATCCCATGCCTTCATCGCGTCCTGCGACCGCGTGTAGTCGTCGACCACGTGCGGCACGAGCAGTGCCGCGGCGCCGGAGATGAGCTGCCACGCCAACGGTGGGTCGAGACGGCCGAGGAGGCGGATATTCGGGCAAGCCGTCAGGGCCGACCAACCGGCCGGCTCGCGCTCGACCGGCCCGGCGATCGTGATGATCGAATCGGGAAGCGCCCGCGCCACGGCCATGGCGAGCGCCGCATCGAACCGCTCGTGGATCCGGCCGACGTAGACCAGCCCGGTCGGGTCCGACGGAGCCGTGAGCGGACGATCGATCGATGGGCAGGCATTTGGAAGCAGCCTGACATCCCGGGCGCCAAGCTCGACGAGTCGCTCGCGCATCGCCCGGGTGTTGCTGAAGACCAGGTCAGCTCCGGTCGCCGCCGCTCGATACCCGTCCGTCACGGCGCGGCGGCGGCGGTCGCCGCGGACCAGGGGCGATCGGTCCCAGGCGTCGTACACGTCTACGACCACCCGCCACGACGGTCGTCCAGTCGGCGCGGGCGCGACGGCGGTGATCGACTTCGGATCTGCGACCCAGACGACGACCCCGCCGCCTGCCCGCGCAGCCTCCGCGCCGAGGAAACCGCGAAGGAAGCGTCGCTCGAGCACGCCGAATGGCCACGGGTGCTCGACCAGGCGGATGCGCGATGGCGTTCGCCGGAACGTGGCGACCAGCCCGCCCGCGACGATGGCCCGTCCGCCGCGGGCCGATCGGACGAACGATGCCGGCCGTTGACGGTTGACGACCACCACGTCTGCGAACGCTCGCGACTCGACGAACGCCGAGATGAGACTCGCCGGGCGGTTCGGAAGACCGGGTGTCGCCGCGGAGTGGGGCGAGATCACGACCAGGGTCGGCGCGGTCATCGCTCGGACACAGCGGGCTCACCAGAGGCGACCGAGGCGTACAGGGCCGCAAGCCGGCCGCGCATGCGCTCCACGGTGAACCGCTCCTCGGCCGCTGCCCGTGCCTCCGCCGACAGCCGTTGCCGATAGCCCGGGTCGGCGATCGCCACGAGCGCGTCGGCAAGGCCTTCGATGTCGCGCTCGGCGGCGAGGAGTCCGGTCCGGCCGTCTTCGACGATGAACGGGATGTCGGCGTGGCGGGTCGCGACGACGGGCACGCCTGCCGCGGCGGCCAGCATCAGGACGACGGGAGCGCCGCCTTCGGTGTCGCCATCGGCGGCGGTCCGACTCGGCTGAAGGAGCACGTCGGACGTCGCCAGCAAGTCAGCCAGCTCGGGCTCGGGGAGGTAGCCGTGCCACTGCACCCGATCGGCCAGCCGAAGCTCGGTCGCGAGCGTTCGCAGGGATATCGCGAGGGGCCCGTCTCCCACGACGTCGACTCGCCAACCCGTCGGCAACCGGTCGCCGGCTCGGGCCACGGACCGCAGCGCATCGTCCACGCCCTTCTTCTCGCGCAGCGAGGCCGCGACGAGGACGCGGAACACAGCTGCCTCCCGGGCGATAGCGGGCCGGGACCCTTCGAACGTCGCGACGTCGATGCCGAGGGGGACGATCGAGATGCGATCGCGACGGCCGCCGATGGCCTCCAGTCGTGATGCCATGGCCGGTCCCTCGACGACCAGGCAGGCCGCGGTCGAAAAGAGGTCTTGAAGCCGCCGCGCCCACCCGCGTCGGCGTGGCAAGCTCCCGGCGTCGTACCCGTAGAAGCTGACGATCAGGCGCGCGCCGATGCGCGTTGCGAGCGGGGCGATCGCATACCCCCAATCGCCGAAATGCGCGTGGACGATATCCGCCGTCCGGCCGGGGACCAGCCGCGCGTACGCGTGAGTCGAACGACGGCCGGTCGATCTGGCCCAGATCCGGTCCATCTCGCGGTAGATCGCGCCCGCCGGGCCGTCGTCCACGAACCGGATCGGGATACCCCCGTCACGGTCGGCCGGAGGCCGTCGCACGGCGGCGGTCCCATCCTCGCGGCGTGCCGCGACGACCATGAGATCGACCCCGTCCATGGGCGCCACCTGGGCGCGCATCCAGCCCTCCGTCACTCGTCCCCAGGCGTACGCCGTGTGGACCACTCGGATGGTCACCCGGCCGGCTCCCCTGCCGGTCCGCGGACGTGGAGCAGGCGGAGCAGGGCGATCGCATCGGCCGGTCCAGGGATGACGTCACGACCGCTCAGACGACCGCCGTGCCGGCGCCAGGCCACGATCCACAGGATCGCCGACAGCCCATACGAACCAGACGAGGCGAGGGCTGCCCCCACATCGTCGAACCGGGGGATGAGGACAAGATTGATCACCACGTTGGTGACCACCACGATCGTCGCGATGACGCTCCCGATCGCGAGCCCGCCACGCCCGATCACCGCAGCGGCGAGGACCTTGCTCGCCCCGAGGGCGGCGATGCCGGGAACGAGACAGAGCATCACGAGCGGCACCGACCCGAACCCCGGACCGAGCAATGCCGGTCCTGCGATCGCGACGATGCCGGTTCCCAGCAGGCCGCCGACGATGCACACCAGGATCGATGCGCGCACGGCCGCCCCGGTCGTGTTCGAGACCGCCGCCGAGGCTGCATCGGCCGCGGCCAGCCCGAGCAGACCCATCGCGAGCGACGATGCGACCACCCAGAGAGGTTCGAGAAGTTGGACGGCGACGCCGTAGCGGCCCAGCGCTGCCACCCCGGCGATCGCGGCGACAAGGACCGTGTCGATCCGATAGCTGAGCACATTCGCGAGCTCGGATCCGAGGGTCCGGATACCGCGATAGACCAGCACGCTCGCTTCGGTCACGGTCGCGGCGACCGCGTGATCGGTCATCCTCCAGGCGAGTCCGAGTCCACCCACGCCGGCCACCAGCGATGCCCCCGCGGCGGCGGCGATGGCACCGTCGATGCCGCCGTCGAGCGGGATGAGGGCGATGACGAACGCGATCGCGGCGAGGATCGGTTGGGCGGACTGGACGATCGCGGCGCGCCTGTAGGCGCCGATGGCGAGAAGGATGTACCCGCTCGCCTGGCTGGCGATCATGCCCATCACGCCGATCCCGAGCCCGACCACGATGACGGACGGTGTGACGCCGCCGGACGACCCACTGGAGATCGCGACCAGGGCCGCACCGATCGCCGCCGCGACCACGCCGGCGGCAACGGCGAGGCCCATCGTGACCTGCACGACCGCCGCTGGGCGGGCGACGCCCCGAGCCACGACATCGTACGAGCCGATCGGGATCCCCAGTCCCAGCAGGGCCGCGAAGAACAGCACGGCGAACGAGAACAGGCTCAACGCTCCGCGGCCGTCGGGACCCAGCAGGCGCGCGGTGACGACCGCCCCGACCAGACCCGCCACGAGGGCGACGATGCGGGCAGCGAAGAACGGTCGCGAGGAGGCTGGGAGGGTCCCTCCTCCGATCACGCCCCGAGGACCCTGCGGAGATCTGCCGCGAGCCGGTCGGCCAGCCGTTCCGACACGAGGGGATGCGTCGGCAGATTGAGCATCCGCCCGGCGAGACGTTCGGCCTGCGGGCACGACCCGGGAACGTAGCCGACGCGCAGTGGGTCTGCATCAGACGGATAGATCGGTGTACCGAACCAGCGGCCTCCGAGCGACCAGCCGCGCTCACGCATCGCCGGTCCGACGCTGTCGGCGTCGTCGACCAGGACCGGGTACCGCAGCCAGACGGGCCGTGCGTCGGGTTCGACCGCGAGCCGCTGGCCGATCCCGTCGAGTGTCTGTTCGTACCGCGCGGCGACGCTCCGCCTGTGGTCGAGGATCGCGTCGAGGCGGGCGAGCTGGCGAACGCCGATCTCGGCCAGCTGATCGGGCAGCATCGCGAGACGCCAGGCCGGCATGCCACCGGCCAGTTCGGCCTCGTCACGGCTGCTCACAGACGCGAGACCGCTCCGATGGAGGAGACGGACGAGGATCTGGCCTGGCTGCGGTCGCCCAGCCGGGACGAAACCGAAGGCCAGACGCTCCGCTCCGATGCGGATCAGCCAACGGCGGGTGCGCGATCGGCTCCACGTGCGGCCGGATCCGGCGAACGTTTCCAGGCGTTCCCTGGCCCGATCGCTGACCGCCACGAGGATGCCGCCCTGGCCTGTGCTCAGCGACTTCGACTGCTCGGTGCTGTAGATCGCCCAGTCGCCGTGCTGTCCGACCAGGTCGTCCCCGACCCGCGAGCCGAGCGCGTGTGCGGCGTCCTCGACGATCCAGATCCCGGGCCGGGACGCGTCGCGGATGGCGCGCGTCGGTGCAGGATTTCCGAGGAGATGCTGGACGACGACCGCGCCCGTCCGCTCGGTCATCTGCATCGCCACGGTCGCGGGGCTCATGTTGCCCGTGCCGGGGTCGACGTCTGCATAGCGCGGTCTGCCGCCCCCGGCGAGGACGCCGGCTGGAACCGCGACACAGGTGTATCCGGTCACGATCACCTCGTCTGCCGGGGCTGCCAGCCCGGACAGCCGAAGCGCGAGCGCGATCGCCCCTCGACCCGACGCCACGGCGATCGCCGCGCCGCCGACGAGCGCAGCCATCGCGTTCTCCAGGTCGCTTCGACCGCGCCTCGACCGGAGTCCGGCAGCGAGTGCCAGCGATCGAGTCGCTTCAGCGACGCTGAGCGTCGCCGACTCCTGGTGGACGTGGACGCTGACCATCGGTCAGGCCGTCGCCTCCCGGGTCGGGTCGTCCGAGAAGCGCGGCCCGATCACGCGCGCCGGGTCGCCACCGACGAGGCTGCCGGGCGCGATGTCGTCGCGCAGGATCGCGCGTGGCAGGACGAAGCTGTCGCCCCCGACCGTGACCCCCGGCAGCACCATGCAGTCGGCCCCGAAGCCGACATTCGAGCCGATGGCGATCGGTCCTGACACCATGCTCTGCCGAGAGTCCGGGACCATCGACCCGAATGCGACCGTCCGGTCCCATGGCCGCTCGAAGCTGCGGTAATGGTGAGACAGCGAGTAGAGCCGGCCGCCGGCGGAGACCGTCACCTCGTCCCCGATCGACAGCCCGCCGAGGCCCGACAACACCGAGTACGGGCCGATATGGCACCGCTCGCCGATGGTCAGGCGTCCCGCCTCGACGGCCTCGCTGCCAGGACGGTGGCGTGTCTCTCGACCGGGACGGGCAGGGCCGGCGATGAGGATGACGCCACGGTCGATCCAGCAATCGTCGCCGATCGACACCCAGGCGGGTCCATCGATCCGGACACCTTCGTCGATCGCGACGCGTGCGCCGAGGTGACCGAGGCGTCGACCCCAATACCAGCGCCGAAGGATCCGGCCGGTCGAGCCCGGGACTGCTGCGACTGCGCCCGCCAGAAGGTCTCCCGGGATGGCGAGGAGCCGCCGCGTGACGTGCCCCGTCACGCCTCGAGGCTCGTCTGGACCGCCCAGATCACGTCCTCGACGTCGGCATCGGTCAACCGGCTCGACAGCGGCAGCGAGATCGTCCGCTCGGACACCCGCTCGGCATTCGGGTAGTCGGCCGGTCGGAGACCGAGATGCTCACGGAAATACGTGTGTCGCTGCACGCCGACGAAGTGGACGCCGGACCCGATGTTGAGTTGCCGCAGACGATCGACGAGCTCGTCGCGGTCGCACGGCGCACGGTCGATGTCGAGTTGGAGCGTGTACAGGTGGCGGGCATGCCGACCGTCCTCGAACGGCGCCGGCACGCTGAGCAGCGGGTGTCCCACGAATGCTTCGTCGTATCGTCCCCAGACCTCCTCGCGGCGATGGAGGTTCGACTCGACGCGGGCCAGCTGGTGGAGACCCAGTGCTGCCTGCATGTCGGTCATGTTGTACTTCCAGCCGGGGAGGACGACGTCGTACGGCTGGAAGCCGGCGCTCGAGTAGCGCTTCCAGGCATCCCGGCTCATCCCGTGGAGCGAGCGGATCCTGGCATCGTCGGCCAGCGCATCGTCGCTGGTCGTCAGCATCCCGCCTTCGCCGGTCACGATGTTCTTGGTCACATAGAACGAGAACGCCGAGGCCCGTCCGATCGACCCGATCCGGTGCTCGCCCCAGCGGGCCTCCGCAGCGTGGGCCGCGTCGTCGATCAGGAACAGGTCGTGGTCCTCGGCGAGCCGTGCCAGCGCGACCATGTCGCAGGGCCTGCCGGCCATGTGGACCGGCAGGATCGCACGGGTCGCGGGCCCGATCGCCCGCTCGATGACGCCCGGGTCGACGTTCTGCGACAGCGGGTCGATATCGACGATGACCGGTTTCGCGCCGACGTGAAGGATGACGTTGACAGTCGCGGCGAACGTCATCGCCGAGGTGATCACCTCGTCGCCGGGTCCGACCCCGAGGCCGAGGAGGGCCAGATGGAGCGCCGCCGTACAGGAATTGAGCCCGACGGCGTGCGCCGCACCGACGTATTCGGCGAACGCCGCCTCGAAACGCTTGGTCTTCGGGCCCGTCCCCAGCCACCCGCTGTGGAGTGTGTCGACGACTTCCGCGATGTCCTCGTCCCGGATGTCCGGCTGCCCGAACGGAAGGAACGCAGCTCGGCGCGGTCCAGGCAGGCGCGCTGTCAGCCTCTCGACGCTCATGCACTCGCCTCCGGCGGTCGCCGGTGCAGCAGGGAAACGACCACCGGCAGGGCGAGGATGGCGAAGCCGAGGACCGCGTACGCCTCGAACGGGAAGACACTGGCCATCGACAGCCCACTGAGGACTCCGCCGATGGAGACGTGGATGAGCGCGTAAGCGTAGAGGACGATGAGCTCGGGTCCACCGCCCTGGCTGACCCGGTAGATCACCGTGAGCGCCGCACCTGCGAGGAACGGGATCACCAGCCAACCCACTGGTCCGAAGTTGGCGTACGCCTCGCCCAACAAGCCGGGCACCGTGCCGCCGCCGGCGTAGTGCTGGTCGAGGGCGGCTTTCAGGTCCGCGTCGAATGTCGTCTGCCTGCCCGGCAGGACCGTCAGGAGCGGCTGGAGATAGGTGCCTCCGAGCTGCCAGCCGATGCGATCCGGCACCGCGTCCAGCGTGTAGTCAAGGTTCTGGATCGGAACGACGACATAGCCCTTGATCGAGATCGCAGTCAGAGCCGGGTAGTTCGGTGGAGGGATCCGCTCGCCCGGAACGAGCGGGCCGTAGAACGAGCTCTGGGAGCCCAGCCGGAACGCCCCGAAGGCGCCGGCACCGACGACGAACAGCACCCCGACCAGGGCCAGCAATGCGAGACTCCTGCCGCCGAGGCGGTCCTTGCCCGCGGCGAGCAGCCCGCTGATGATCGCGACCTCGACCACCAGAAAAGCCGGTGAGCGATTGCCGGTGAGGGCGAAACCCAGAGCCAGGATCACGACGCCGCCGGCCGCCAGGACGAGCCCCCGACGATCGCGTCCGGCCACCGCCTGCGCGATGAGGATCCACGCACCGGGCAATGCCAGCAGGGAGATGACCCGAAGCGTGGCGCCACCTTCGGTCGCCGCATCCACCCGACTCTGTTCCAGGCTGGCCTGGAACAGAGGTACATACCCGATCGCAGCGAAATAGGCGATGAGCGCGGCGGACCCGACGCCGAACAGCAGCAACCCGTAGCGCGTCATGAGTCGTCGATCCACGGGACGGATCCGCGTCGGGCGAGACGCCGTACCCCATCCGAGACCGATCCCGGCCAGGAGCCCGACGAGTCCGAGCCCGACCGCGACGGCGATCGTCGAGAGATTCGGGGTCGGGCGTGCGAGGACCAGACCGAGGCCGTAGAACCCGAGATAGGCGCCGACGGTGAAGATCGCCGGCGACGCCCACGCAAGGCGACGCCCGGCGAACGCATCGCGGTACGCGCGGAGGAGACCGTCGGGTATCCCGACGAGCCTCTGATCCAGGGGATGGAGTCTGGGTGGTGAGACGGCGACCGTACGCTCCATCTGCCCGACCTCGTGAGTCGTCATGTGGACGGGCCTGCCGCCGGCCCTGCTCCGGTCGCCCGCCCGACGTGACGGGCCGCGACGACCCCGATTGCGCGCGGGATGATATCCATGAGGGTGAAGCGTAGCAGCCCACGTCGCCATCGCCAGCGCTGGTGGAGCGTGGCCCGACCGGGAACATCACGCGGCTATGATGGAGATCCGGCCGGGGACCGAGCAGCAATGGAACGCGTCACATGATCCGACGACACAACACCGCGCTCCGTCTCGCATTGCTGGCGGTGGATGCACTCAGTGCGTTCGCCCTGTTCATCGTCATCTCGATGATCCAGTTCGGGTCCAGCTGGGCCGCGGCCTGGCGGTCGGCCGGCTTCGATCCGTTCGCCATCGCCTTCGTCTACTCGGCCGTCTGGGTCGCCGCTCTGTGGATCCACGACCTGTATCGGCTGCGCGCGCGCTGGTCCATCCGAAGCGAATTCCGGGACGTCCTCAGGGCGGACCTGCTCATCGCGGTGGCGACCTTCTCTGCCCTGTTCCTGTTCAAGCTCCCCGATGTCAGTCGGCGCTTCCTGATCACCCTGTTCATCCTCCAGATCGTCGTCACGATGGCCTCGAGGATCTCGCTGCGACTGGGCCTCGGGGCACTCCGCAACCGTGGCTACAACCGTCGCTTCATGCTCATCGTCGGCACCGGGGACGGTGCGCGGCGGTTCGCCGAGCGCGTCGAGCGCCGACGCGAGCTCGGGCTCATGGTCATCGGCCACCTCGGCGTGGCCGGTGCCTCGGGCGAGGATGGTGCGGTGGCGATGGTCGGCTCGCGACCGGTGCTCGGCACGGTCGACGACATCGAGGAGATCCTCCATACCCGGATCGTCGATGAGGTCGCGATCTGCCTCACCGCCGAGCATGCCGGGCTCGTCGAGCCGATCACCCGCCTCTGTGAGGAAGAGGGCCGCATCGTCCGCATCCCGCTCGGCGAGCTCGGCCTGTCGCTGCCGGGCGGTCGGGTCGAGGACTTCGACGGCGGCCTCGTCCTCTCGTTGGTGTACGGCCCCGACCGGGCGCTGGCCCTGGTCGGCAAACGCCTGCTGGACATCGGCCTCGGCGGACTGGCCCTGGTCGTGCTCGCCCCCGTCATGGCCGTCGTGGCCCTGGTGGTGCGCGCCATCGATGGCGGACCCGTCATCTTTCGCCAGACGCGGGTCGGTCTCAATGGCCGGCCGTTCCGCGTGACGAAGTTCCGGACGATGATCCCCGACGCGGAGGTTCGGCTCGAGGATCTCCAGGCACAGAACGAGATCCGCGGTCCCGCATTCAAGGTCACCAACGACCCGCGGATGACCCGCACCGGCCGCCTTCTCCGCGCGACCAGTCTCGACGAGCTGCCGCAGATCTGGAACGTGCTCCTGGGCGAGATGAGCCTGGTCGGCCCGCGGCCGCCACTCCCGCGTGAAGTCGACGAGTACGACCTGTGGCATCGGCGCCGTCTGTCGATGAAGCCCGGGATCACCGGTCTGTGGCAGATCCAGGGGCGTCGCGAGGAGAACTTCGACCGCTGGGTCGAGCTCGACCTCGCCTACATCGACCGCTGGTCGATCTGGCTCGACGTCAAGATCATGGCTCGGACCATCCCGGCGATGTTCCAGGGACGCTGAGCCGGCGTCAGTCCCGGTGGTAGGTGCTGTCGCTCCCGAACAGGTCGATCGACATGGCCGCCAGCCGATCGAGGTCGAGGTGGAGCGCACCGGTCCCGCCCGCCTGACTCCCCGACGAGCGCACCGAGTACGGCGGCCCGAGGACGATCTGCGTGACCGATGACGTGTCGATCCCGTCGGCAAGGGACAACATCTGACTGATCTGGTCGGAGGGGAAGTTGGTCCGGAGCGTGTCGCCGGCCAGTCCCACGAGTTGCTGGACTTTCGTCAGCATCGACGGTGCGGTGAGCTTCTGGAGGAGCCCCAACAGCACTTCCTGCTGGCGCCGCGAGCGATCGACGTCGTTGTCCTCGGGCGTTGATCGGGCACGAACGTAGGCGAGCGCATCCTCGCCGTCGAGCGCGTGCGTCCCGGCCGCGAGCTTGAAGCCGTGCCGCCCGTCGCGCCAGAGGTAGGTCGGGTCGTCGACCGGCTGGGCGTTGGTGATGGTCACGCCACCGACGGCGTCGATGAGGGTGCGAAACCCCGCGAGGTCGACTGCCGCGTAGTACTCGATCGGGGCGCCCACCAGGAACCCGAGCTCTCGCGCCAGCTCGACGAGGGGCTTGTCCTTGTACCTGGTCGGGTGGTTCGCGACGTCGGTCATGAACGTGTTGATCCCGGCGTGATAGGTCCCGCCATCGACCAGCGGGAAGTCCGCGATGTCCCGGGGAAAGCTGATCAACGCCACCTTGCGGGTGGTCGGGTCGATGCTGGCCACGATGAGCGTGTCGGTCACGGCGGTCGACCGCTGCTCGGCCGAATCCACGCCGGTCAGGAGGATGTTGATCCGCGCCGTCGGACTCGCCGGCGTCGCGAACGGCGGCACGACATAGACATCGTTCGGGTCAGCGGACCGACCGGGCGCCAGGGTCGTCGCCGGTGCCGCCGCGATCGCGTCGGGGCCTTCAGCGCCGACGAAGATCCGGGACCCCGCGTCATAGAAGGCCCAGGCGACGGACCCTGCCCAGACATGGGTCGCCAGGATGATGACGCTGACCAGGCTCAGGACGATGAGCGAGCGGCCGCGTCGCCACGCGCCCCGGGGCCGGATCGCCATCGCCGAATCGATGACCGCGATCTCGCGCCAGACCCCGAGCAGGACGATGAGGATGCTCGCGGTCAAGGCCGACGAGGGCGAGATCAGGACCGCGGCCAGACCCGACAGCCCCTCGGTGGCCTGCATGGCGACCACGAGCACGACACCGAGGAACGGGACGGCGAACAAGATGGCCGCCCGGTCGCGTCGTGTGTACCAATGTCCGAGGCCCGGCCAGAGGAACGACAGGAAGGCGGCGATCGATGGGGAGCGCCGCTCGGGCGCCGACCCGACGGTGCCTGCGGGGTTCAAAGCGGCCGGAGTGTACCACGGGCTCGGCGACGCCCAGGGTTCAGAAGCCGACCTTCGTTCCCAGCGGGACGATCTGGAAGAAGGTCCGGCCGGTCACCAGCGGGATCTCGCGCCCCGCGGCGTCGAGCAGGTGGGTCGGGGCGGTCTCGTCCGCCTTGGACCACGTCCCCTGGGTCAGCCGCCCCTCGCGGAACACGAGCGCCCGGCCGGTGCCGATGTTGCCGATGACCGGTCGCGAATGATGAGGTTCGATCTTGGTGTCGGTCTTGTACGACATGAACAGCACGACGACGTTGCGGGTGGTGACCGCCTTCCCGTCGGCCGGATCGACCTGTGCGGCTCCGCCGACGGACCGGCGATAGAGATCCAGCCGCGGGTCGAACCGGTAGTCGATCCGGCCCGTCCGGTACGGGATCGAGATGTGCTCTGGGCCCGGCAGTGTCGCCGCGGCGACCGGCGGGACGAACGGGTGCCACCACAGGTCGGGCCCGACCGACGCCGGGCCACCGAGCTTCGCGAGCATCGCACGGAGAGCGGTCGTCGAGGTGTAGCCGTTGTGGGGCGCGCTCCGGCTCGAGATGCGGTGATAGGCCTTGCCCCCGGCGCCGAGTGCATCGATGTTCGTGAACCGGACCGTATCGTCCCGGGCGAGGGCCATGCGCGCCCGGAGGTCGCCCCCGTAGTGGGCGATCCCGGCCCGGAGCTCGCTGGCCCACTGGACGAAGTACAGCCGCGCACTGCGGACCGGCCCGATCGACGACGTGTCGCCATCCTGGAAGACCATCATGTAGCGGTCCTCGCCACCGTCGGCCGGCGCCTGGTAGACGACCGACGCCGCGTTGAACCCTGATTGGGGCCGAGCCGCGATGCTGTCGTCGATGAGCACCGCGATCGGCAGCCGGTGGGCTCGGAGTGGATCGGTGGCGAGCCCGGTCAGGTCGGCGATCCGCGGATCGGTCGGGGGTCCGGCGCTGGGCGACGGCGAGGCGTCGGGGCTCTGGCTGGGCGAGAGTGCGGGACTCGGGCTGACCGAGACATCGGGGCTCGGTGACGACGCTGCGTCGCCGATGACACGTGACGGCTCCGGGGTGGTCGTCGACCCGCAGCCGGCAAGGACCACGACGGCCAGACAGGCGGTGGCGATCCCTCGAGCAGGCGTCCGCGACGTCATCAACGCTCCATCCCTCATCCGCGGCGGTGATCGACGCAAGACTCACCCGAGGGTCAGGGCGTTCCTAGTGACCGAATGTACCGGTCCCCACAGGACCCCACCGCTCCGCCCGGCGCGATGGACGGTGGGACCGACCTACATCATCACCAGCCCGCCGTCGACGGCGAGGACCTGGCCGGTGATGAACGCGGCCTCGTCACTGGCGAGAAAGGCGACGGCGTCGGCGATCTCGGTCGTCTCGCCGAACCGCCCGAGCGGCGTGGCGGCACGGAGCTGCTCCTTGAGCGCCTCCGGCAGGTCGCGCGTCAGCTCGGTGTCGACGAAGCCCGGCGCGACGGCGTTCGCGGTGATCCCCCGGCTGGCGAGCTCGCGGGCGGTCGCCTTGGTCAGCCCGATCAGCCCGGCCTTGGCCGACGAGTAGTTCGCCTGGCCCATCTGGCCGGCCTGGCCGGACACCGAGGTGATGTTGATGATCCGACCGCCCTTTGCCTTGAGCATCGGGCGGGTCACGGCCTTGGTCATGTAGAACGCGCCGAACAAGTTCGTCTCGAGGACCTCACGCCAGTTGTCGATCGACATCCGCATGATCAGGTCGTCGCGGGTGACCCCGGCGTTGTTGACGAGGATGTCGATCTTCGTGAACGCCTCCAGCACCTGCTTGACCACCGCGTCGGCGGTATCCGGCTGGGAGGCGTCGCCCTGGACCGCGAGCCCCGTCCGGCCGAGGCCCTCGACGGCAGCCACGACCTCGGCGGCGGCGGTGGCGTTGCCCTTGTAGGTGAACGCCACGTCGGCGCCCTGGGTCGCGAGACGGGTGACGATGGCCCGCCCGATGCCGCGCGACCCACCGGTCACGAGGGCCGTCTTTCCGGACAGATCGATCACGCGTTGACCTCCTGGGGGGCGGGGGCCGGCTCGTCGGGGACGACGTCGTCGAGCGGCACGTCGACCGGCCCCGGGCTGCGCATCAGCTCGGCCAGCGCGTCGGGGATCGGGTCGACCGAATCCCAGTCGACCGGGAGCCGGACGCTGATGTCGGCGGGATCCACCGCGGCATCGCCGGCGATCCCGCGCGCCGGGTCCGCGGTCCACTCGATCGCGACGGCTCCCGAGGTGAAGCCCGCCCCGAAGGCGACGATGACGATGTTGTCGCCGACCTTGACCCGGCCCTCGTTGACGGCCTCGGCCAGCGCGATCGGCACGGACGCGGCCGAGGTGTTGCCGTACTTGTCGAGGTTCACGAACATCCGGTCCATCGGCAGGTCCAGCCCCTTGGCGACAGCCTCGATGATCCGGACGTTCGCCTGGTGTGGGATGAACAGGTCGATGTCGGCCGGCTCGAGGCCCGCCTGCCGGACCGCTGCCAGGGCAGTCGTGGCCAGCGTCCGCGTCGCGAACCGGTACGTCTCCTTGCCCTCCATCCGGACGTAGTGCTCGCCGCGGGCGACCGTCTCGGCCGACGGCGGGCTCTTCGCCCCGCCGGCCGGCAGCCAGATCATGTAGGCGCCCTGTGGCTCCGTGGTCAGCTCGATGCCGAGACCGCCGCCGGGCTCGTCCGACGCCGACAGGACGACCGCGCCCGCGCCGTCGCCGAACAGGATGCAGGTGTTGCGGTCGGTGTAGTCGAGGAAGCGGGTGAGCAGCTCCGCGCCGATGACCAGCACGTGCTTGGCCATCCCGCTGGTGATGTAGGCATGCGCCGTCGCGTAGGCGTAGACGAACCCGGAACAGGCGGCCGCCACGTCCATCGCCGCCGCTCGCGTGTTGCCGATGGCCTCCTTGACCAGCGCCGCGGTCGAGGGCATCCAGTAGTCGGGTGTGAGCGTCGCCAGCAGGATCAGATCGATCTCGTCGGGGTCGATGCCGGCGGTCCGGATGGCGCGCATCCCGGCGACGGCCGCCATCGAGGCGGTCGTCTCGTGCGCGGCGGCGACCCGCCGCTCGCGGATCCCCGTCCGGGTGACGATCCAGTCGTCGGAGGTATCGACCATCCTCTCGAGGTCGTGGTTGGTCAGCACCTGGCTCGGCGCGTAGCGGCCCCAGCCGGTCACATGGGCGTGGCGAACGGGCATGCTCACAGTGGCTCCACCTCGATGAGCGGCTGCTTGGCCTTGACCAGAGCCCCGCTGTCGGGGACGACGCGTGTGACCCTCCCCGCCAGGTCCGACTTGATCTCGTTGAACAGCTTCATCGCCTCGATCAGGCCGATCACCTGGCCGACCGCGACCTCGCCGCCGACCTGGACGTAGGGCGCCGTCCCGGGTGCCGGGGACGCGTAGAAGATGCCGGTCAGCGGCGCCTTGATCGATGGCGGAGCGCTGACCGCAGGGTCGCGCCCGGCCGTCGACGGCTCCCCGGCGGCCGGGCCGGCGGGCTGGGTCGACGACGCGGCAACGGCCGGCACCGTCGCCTGGGCCGCGGCGACCGGGGCGACCGGCTTGCGCAGGATCAGCCCGGTGCCGCCCGACTCGACCTCCAGCTCGGCCAGGTCCGACCGCTCGAGCAGCCCGGCCAGCCGGTCGATCAGTGCCAGCAGCTCGACGTCGCCACCGTCACGAGGCTCGGGCGCGGTGGTGGCCGCGTCGTCGGTCATCGCGGCGGGCCGCCAATGATCAGTGCGGTGTTCTGCCCGCCGAACCCGAACGAGTTGCTCAGCACCGTCCCGATCTGTCGCCTGGCGGCGACGTTCGGGGTCAGGTCCAGGCCGGCCGCCTCCGGGTCCGGGTCGACGAGGTTGATCGTGGGCGGGACGCAGCCCTCGCGGATGGTCAGGATGCTGACGATCGCCTCGATCGCTCCTGCCGCGCCGAGAGTGTGCCCGAGCATCGACTTGTTGGCCGTGATGGACACCGTGCCGGCCCGCTCGCCGAGGATCGTCTTGATCGCCTGGAGCTCCGCCTTGTCACCCTCGGGCGTCGAGGTCGCGTGGGCGTTGACGTGGTCGATGTCGGTTGCACTGAGCCCCGCCTTCTCGAGCGCCCGGTTCGCCGCACGCACGGCCCCGATGCCGCCCGGCGCGGGCAGAGTGATATGCGACGCGTCGGCGGTCGCGCCGTAGCCCAGCAGCTCGGCCAGGATGGTGGCGCCGCGCGACTCGGCGTGCTCGAGCGACTCGAGGATGACGACACCCGCGCCCTCGCCCATCACGAATCCGTCGCGCCCCGTGTCGAACGGGCGGGAGGCCGCCTCGGGATCGTCGTTCCGCGTCGACAGGGCGCGCATCGCGGCGAACCCCCCGACGATCGCCTCGTACACGCCGGCCTCCGTGCCGCCGGCGACCATCACGTCGGCGTCGCCGCGTCGGATGATCTCGCTCGATTCGCCGATGGCGTGGCCGCCGGTCGCGCAGGCCGAC